>QNYO01000076.1 GCA_003978765.1 Hydrogenimonas sp.
ATTGCTTGAATAATATGAGGATACTTTTTAACATATCGCTTAATAATGGTTTGGGTTGTATCGGTTGAGCAGTCATCACGTACAATAATCTCAAAAGGGAACTCTGTCTCTTGCATTAAGATACTATCTAACGCATCTTCAATATACTTTTCATGATTATAGGCGATACAGCAACAGCTTATAACGACTTTCTTGTGAGGATTCCAACTTTTCATAATGTCATGTTCTGTTTTTTCTAACATGGTGAGCCTTTATTGCGTCTCTTCTTTAAAAGAGAGAGGATTTGATCCAAAAAATATCGATATGAGCTAGTTTGTAAGAGCCAGTTTGTCAAAAGATATAGAAGGGTAAAGAGTAATCCATTTACTCCTATAGATAGTATAGCTGAATATTGCAGAATACCGGCAGTTTGGATAACAATGAGTGTACTTATGCCTGCTAAGAGCATCTGCATGAGGATGGGATAGAGAAACTGGGTGAATGGAAGAGAGATTTCACGAGAGGCATAGAAGATATTGAGTGCAATCGATAGAAAGGCAACCACAATCAATCCATAAAGATACCCCTCAATTCCATAGAGAAAACCGACATAGAGATTGATGGTTTGAATCACCTTTTTATAGATTTCAAGGCGTAAGAATATTTTTGAGTTCCCACGGCTACTTAAAATATTGACCAGTAGGGCACTGAGAGGGTAGGCAAATCCACTGAGTAAAATAATTTTAAAGTAGATAATTGAAGGCTCCCACTTCTCTGTAAAGAGGAGAATAATCAAATCATCGGCAATCACATACATAAGACCCAATAGAAAAAAGAGAATGAAACTAATAATACCTAAGGTTTTAATGGCGATATTTTGAAAGCGTACGAGACTATTTTGTACTCTGCTTAAAAGAGGAAAGAGAACCGCCATAATGCTACCAGAGGAGTATTGAACAATCATCTCATTGAGCCGTTTTGCCATATCAAAAAAACCCAGAGTGGCTGGAGAGAAGAGGCGACCGATGATGATAATATCCAAACGGGTATAGATGAGCTCTAAAAGCCCCGATAGAAACATACGAAATCCAAATGCCCAGAGCTGTTGTAATGCTTTGAGTGAAAAGGAGAGGCTAGGCAACCAATCAGAAGCTCTCCAGATAAAGATATTGTAAAAGATGCCCCGTGATAGTGCTTGTGCAATAAGACTCCAAACACCAGCCCCATAAAAGGCGAGTCCAATACCAACACCTCCACTCAAAACAGCCGCCCCCATATTGGCTTTTGCCAAAGTGGCATACTCAAGCCTTTTACGCAAACGTGTATTTTGGACACTGCTTAGTGCATTAATGATAAAGAGAAAAGAGATAGCTTGGGCTAAAGGAGTGATGGCTTCATTATGGTAAAAGTTTGCAATCGATGGTGCTGAAAAGAGTATGATGACAGTCAGTAGTATGCCCATGATGATATTAAAGTAGAAGACAGAGTTGTAGTGGATGGGTCGAAGATGGCGACGTTGAATCAGTGCAGAACCAAGCCCTACATCACTAAAGATAAAAGCGATACCAATAATGACCATAATCATGGCAACCAAGCCAAATGCAGATGGATCAAGAAGTCGGGCTAAGACAATGGTAACAATAAATCCTGTCCCATTGCGTGCCAATTTTCCAATAAAATCCCAAGCAACCGCTTTTAATCCTTGGGTTTTGAGGCTATCCATTGCAGAGACTTTGGTGCATAAACATCAACCTAACTATACTTTGTGGTTCATATGAGACTGTAGTATCTCTTTATCAAGATAGGGGCTCATATCCTCAAAGGGGCGACTATAGTCGAGTCGTGGCGTGACACACATCATCTCTCCTGTAATCATAATTTCAATAAGTTCAGAGGTATTACTCTCTAAAGCACTCTGAATGGTCGATTCAATCGCTGTGTCATCAGCAGAGATTTTAGAGGTTTTAAGACCATAAGCCTCTGCTATTTTATGAAAGTTGGGGGCACTATAATCCTCTTTGGTGGCAACATGCTTTCCTTCTAAGAAGATATCTTGCATCTGTGTGACCATATAGAGGCAGGCATTGTTGAGAATAAAAATTTTAATAGGAAGTTGACGATGGTGAATCACCTCAAGCTCTTGAATATTCATCTGAAAACCACCATCACCAGCAATGACAATGGCACGTTGTTTGGTCCCTAATGTTGCTCCAATGGCTGCAGGTAGGGCAAACCCCATAGAGCCAAGCCCTCCTGTAAAGAGAACCCGTTGCCCCTCTTTCATCTGAAGAGATTGTGCCGAGAGCATTTGGTGTTCTCCCACATCGATGGTAAAGATATCACTCTCTTTAGAGTGTTTGGAGATGATAGAGAGAATCTGATTGCCACGTTTCTCTTTTTGATTAATTTCAGACGTATGGGGGTACTGCTCTTTGTAGGATAACACTTTGGTATGCCATGCATCGATAGAGGTGTGAAGTTCATAGCAGTTGAGTTGTTTCAAAAACTTTTGAACATCTCCAAAGATGGGTAGATCGATGGAGATACGCTTTCCCAGCTCACTTGGGTCAATATCGACCTGAACAATGGTGGCATCGCGTGCAAAGCTCTTGATATTTCTGCCTGTTTGGAGTGTATCAAGACGGGTTCCAAGTGCAAGGATAAGGTCGGCATTTGCAAGTGTAAGATTGCCATATCGGTTTCCCCAACTTCCAATAAATCCAAGATTATAAGGGTAGTCTGCTGTAATTGCGTCTTTCCCGATTAGTGAGTGAACCGTTGGAATTTGGGTAGTTTGCAGAAGTTGGTTGAGTTGTTCAATACTATGAGAGAGTCGGACACCATTGCCAATAAGAATGAGTGGTCTTTTGGCATTGTGAATCAGTTGAACCACCTTTTGAATGGTCGCCTCTTCAATGGCAGGGGGGTGCTTCTCTTGAAGAGAGCGATACTCATCACTCTCAAAAAAGGATCTCTCTTGAGAGGGGTCATACTCCTGTTCATATTGAAGATTGACCGGTATTGCGATGAGTGTGGGACCTTTCCGTCCCTCTTGAGAGAGGTAGTACGCCTTTTCGAGTTCATACCGTAATTGGTGGAGATCTTGAATAAAGATGGCATGTTTGGTAATGGGTTTGACAATATTGGCAATATCAACATCTTGAAATCCAATTTGACGCATCCCTTTGGATGGGTCACGTTCAAAAGAGTTGATATCTCCTACAATAAATAGAGAGGGAACAGAGTCTAAAAAACAGCTGGCAATAGGTGTGACAAGATTGGTACCCCCAGGACCACTCGTGACTGTTGCAACACCCGTCTTACCCGTAGCCCTAGCATACCCTTCGGCGGCAAATCCTGCACCCTGTTCATGGCGTGCATTGATGACCTCCATATCGGGGTGTTTATCGATCGAGTCTAAGAGGTGGGCATTATTGCCTCCCACATAGCCAAAGACTTTATCAATCGCATGGCTGGCTAAAAATTGTGTGACATAATCTGACACTTTCATAAGGAATCCTTTTTCTATCTATGCCGACTCTTTTTAGAGTAGAACATACTTCTGTAACATCCGTCCAATCTCATCTTTGCTATTAAACATCATGATATCGATGATTGAGAGGTTTGGGATGGGGCTATTTTGAAACTGTTGGTAACGTATCTCATCACTCTTTAAAAAGTTGAGTTGGATCGATACCTCTTCGAAATCTCTTTTATCATAGAGTGACTCTCCTCCAATGGCATTGATATAGTGGTTTGCTTGAAGACGTTGACAGATATCGATGGTTTTGGCTTGTCCACATAACTCTGTTTTGCCTTGGAGGTCACTTAGATAGATAAATTTTGGTGTAATCTCTAACGCATAAGCGATACGTTGAATGGAGTGACCTAAAAATTTGGCTAAACTCTTCTCTTGATAGAGGAGTATCTCTTCAATGAGTGGATAGGTGGTTGTGAAGTAGGGGGCCTTTTTATAGGCATGAAAGATTGTATTGAGAATCTTTTTGGCATTGTGACCCACTTCAACTTCATCAATAGAACTCTTTGATTTAACACCCATCACTTCGAGTGAGAAGCGGTGCCGTTTGCCATCAACTAAGAGGTAGTTGCGGTTGACAAACCCTTTTTTGATATATTGCATACTATCAGATATGACATAGACATCAGCAAGGTTCATCAGTTGCCAGTAACCAATATAGGGGAAGAGATAGGGCTGATGGCTACCAACGGTCATGATGGTTGATCCGTAGTCGGTTGGTTACGTACTCTATCTAACGTCTCTTGAATCGTTTGAACCACCAGTGACTCAACACCAGAGTGCATCGGAATCACTAAAATTCTATTTGCCAAATCTTGAGAGCGTGGCATAGGCATCCGTTTTTCAACAAATGGTATCGTATCAAGGGATGGGTAGAAGTATTGGCGGGCAGCAATCTCTTTTTCATAGAGTGCTTTGCGAACCTGATCCATCTCTTCGTGCGATTGAAAGACAATAGGAAAGTAGGTTAAGCTTTGTGATGCCTCTGGGTTTCGTTTTTGGAGTTGGACATAATCTTGGAGTGCCTCTTGATAAAACTCATGGCTCATTGCCCGATCATTTTGGATACTGCTCTCTTCATCGAGCATACATAAGCCCATCGCGGCAGAGATCTCATTCATCTTACCATTAATACCAAGCATCGCCACAGAGTCTGGTCCACCACTTCCATGGTTACGAATCACTTTAGCCTTCTCATAGAGTGCATCATCTTTAATAATAATGGCACCACCTTCAATGGTGTGAAAGATTTTTGTTGCATGAAAGCTAATGGCTGATATATCTCCATAGTTTAAGATATGTTGCCCTTTATAGGTGACATCAAAGGCGTGTGAAGCATCATAGACAACAGATAGGTTGTAACGTTTTGCAATAGCATCAATAGCATCGATATCACACGCATTGCCAAAGACGTGGCATGGGGCAATGGCATAAGTTTGGTCAGTGATTTGAGCTTCGATATTTTCGGGGTCAATATTGAAAGTTTCAGGATCAATATCTGCAAAGACTGGAATAGAGCCTGTCTCTGAGATGGCACTGGTGGTTGAAACATAACTAAAAGGGGTTGTAATCACCTCTCCTTTTGTCTCTAATACACGGTAGGCAAGCTCAAGTGCAACCGTACCACTTGTGACACAAAGGAGGTTTTTAACCCCCAAATACTCCTCTAATCTCTTCTCTAATTTTTGGACGAGAGGACCATTGTTTGTAAGCCATCCATTATCATAAATTTCATCGATATAGGCTTTAAACTTCTCTTTGTTGGGATAATAGACTTTTGTAACGTAGGTCATCTCTCGTTTCCTTTATATTTCTTTCATAAGTACATTCATTATAGCTCTCGATTGTAGAAGAAGTGTGTAGGAGGTTACAGTGGTTGTGTTGGGGTGAAAAAAGAGGCAATCTCATTTCAAACCTGCCATTTCAAGCATATATTGCCCATAAGCACTCTTTTTATATGGTTCTGCAAGTGCAATGAGAGCTTCATCACTGATCCACCCTTTATAGTGGGCAATCTCTTCGATACATGCCACTTTGTACCCTTGGCGATGCTCTATGGTTTGGATAAAAAGACTTGCTGCGGCAAGACTTTCATGGGTTCCTGTATCTAACCATGCATATCCTCTGCCAAGAAGTTGAACATGGAGTTTTCCACGTTTAAGATACTCTTGGTTGATGGATGTTATCTCCAACTCTCCTCGTTTAGATGGTGTAACGCTTTTTGCAATCTCAATGACATCATTGTCATAAAAGTAGAGCCCTGTGATAGCAAAATTGCTTTTGGGATGGCTTGGCTTCTCTTCAATTGACACTACAGAGAGGTTTTCATCAAACTCAACAACACCAAATCGTTCAGGGTCTTTAACTTGATAACCAAAGATGATGGCCCCCTCTTGTACCTGTGCTGCTTTCTCAAGAATAGGCGTGAGTCCTGCTCCATAAAAGATATTATCTCCAAGAATCAAGGCGACATGATCTTCACCAATAAACTTTTCACCGATAATAAAGGCTTCAGCCAATCCATTGGGATGCTCTTGTATAGCATAGTGAAACTCCATACCCAAATGGGAACCATCGCCAAGAAGCTCTTCAAAGCGGATAAGATCATTGGGCGTTGAGATGATGAGAATCTCTTGAATGCCTGCAAGCATTAGAACAGAGAGGGGATAGTAGATCATGGGTTTATCATAGATAGGGAGTAGCTGTTTGGAGGTTGATTTGGTGATCGGATAGAGTCGTGTACCGCTTCCACCGGCTAAAATAATCCCTTTCATGATGAGACTCCTTGAAAGTGGTTAGCTCTGTTCATGACACCACAAAAATCGAGACAGTTGAGATCATGGTAATCGAGGCGTTTGAACTGTTTATGAGCGACAAGAAAGACAATCAGATCAGCCTCTTCGATAGCATCAAAGATATCGGAGAGTTGAAAGGTCTCATTGGAGATATGTAACATCTCTTTGACATCACTATCAAGAGGGATATTGGGCTCTACCGCCATAATATGGTCTCTTGACTCAGTAAGACGTTGGATGATATGAAGTGCTGGTGACTCTCTTAAGTCATCGATATTGGGTTTAAAGGCAATGCCCATACAGGCAATTTTGGCCACTTTCCCACTCTTGGCTTCAATCTCTTTAGCTATTGTGTCAATCTTTTGAATGACCCATTCACTCTTATAGTCATTTCGTTCACGTGCTGTGCGTATCAGTTTGGCATCATCACCACCTGCATCGACAATAAACCATGGGTCAACTGCGATACAGTGCCCACCAACACCTGCACCAGGTTGAAGAATATTGACACGTGGATGACGGTTTGCAAGGGCTATCAACTCCCAAATATTGATCTCAAACTTATCGCATAGTATCGAGAGTTCATTGGCAAACGCGATATTGACATCTCTAAAACTATTTTCGGTAAGCTTTGCCATCTCAGCTGTTTTGGCATCGGTTTTTAAGACCTCTCCATTGACGAAGGATTCATAAAATTGTGCGGTCTTTTCGGTTGCTTCGGGTGTCAAACCTCCGACAATTCGGTCATTTTGTACCAATTCAAGCATGATACGACCAGGCAGTACCCGCTCTGGACAGTGGGCGATATGAACTTTTGAGGTATCAACACCACCTTGATGGAGTACCTTTTCAACCATCTTGGTTGTACCGACAGGTGATGTTGACTCTAAGATGATGAGGTTATTCTCTTTGATATAGGGAATAATCGATTCAGCGGCACTTTTGACATAATCGATATTGGGAACATACCCCTCATGAAAGGGTGTTGGTACGGCAATAATAAAGATATCGGCTTCTGTTGGTTGGGTATCGGCGGTGAGTCTTCCGGATTTGACGGCAGATTGAACAAAAACATCGAGTTCAGGTTCGACAATATGGATATGTCCTGCATTAATGGTATCGACGGTACTTTGGACAACATCGACACCATGGATATCAAATCCTCTGTTGGCAAGAAGTGCTGCTGTGGGCAGGCCAATATAGCCCAATCCCAGAACACAAATCTTTTGAATACCTTGTGGATGGTTTGATGCGCGCTTTTTCATAGTATTGCCCCTTTCAATTGTTGGGTTAGGTAATCGACAATGCGACGGCACGCTTTGCCATCACCGTATGGGTTGTGGGCGAGTGACATGTGATCGTAATGATGGGGATCGTCCAATAAGGTTTGAGTTTCTTGAATGATCGTGTCTCGGTTGGTTCCAATCAGTTTTACAGTCCCTGCTGTCACAGCTTCAGGTCTCTCTGTCGTGTCACGCATGACGAGAACAGGTTTTCCAAGACTGGGTGCCTCCTCTTGTATCCCTCCACTGTCCGTTAAAATGAGATAGGCTTTACTCATTAGATAGACAAAGAGTTCATAAGCAAGTGGTTCAATTAAAAAGATATTCTCTATCCCTTTGAGGATATTATGAACAGGTTGCTGGACTTGAGGATTGAGATGAACAGGATAGATAATATAGGTATCAGGATTATTTTGTGCAATTGTTTTTAACGCTTCACAAATATTTGTGAAGCCTTGACCAAAATTTTCACGCCGATGCCCTGTGACAAGAATCATCTTTTTATCGACCATTTTAGAAAAGTCAAGAGGAATACGACTAATAATAGAGTCTTCAAGCGATTGATCATTTTTGATGCGATTGAGTGTGAAAAAGAGGGCATCAATGACAGTATTTCCTGTAATGATGATGTGATCTTCTTGGGTATGCTCTTTTAAGAGGTTTGTTTTCCCTGTTTGGGTTGGTGCAAAGTGAAATGCGACCATGCGTGATGTCAGTTGTCGGTTGATCTCTTCTGGCCATGGACTGTAGATATTATTGGTACGAAGTCCTGCTTCAATATGTCCAACCGCAATCTGTTGATAGAAGGATGCAAGGGTTGTGGCGAGGGTGGTTGTTGTATCTCCATGAACAAGGACAATATCGGGCTGAAAATCGGCAAGAATCTTCTCCATGCCTAAAAGGACTTTGGAGGTGATCTCATAGAGTGTTTGTCCTGATTTCATAATATTGAGGTCATAGTGTGGTGTGATCTTGAAGAGTTCAAGAACTTGGTCGAGCATCTCTCGATGTTGTGCTGTAACACAGACGCGTGTTTCAAAGGGTGAATGGTCGAAGGCTTTGACCAAAGGAGCCATTTTTATAGCTTCTGGTCGGGTTCCAAATACGATAAGGATTTTTTTCATAACTCTCTCTTGTATGGTTCACATTGGATGCAAAACAGATGTCAATCTTCTCAATAGGGTAGGAAGATTGATAGGGTAACCTTATGTCAAGGCGTATGATCCACATTTGGAGTCTATTTGAAGTGTAGAGAGTTGAAAGCGATCCCTAGGGACAACCATATCAACGTTCTAAGAATTGCGTCGAAATATTCCAGCATCTTTTTGATCAAAATGATCATTTAGAGAGTCGAGAAGAGAATGACTACAACAACTTGTTTTATTAATAGTTATAATGATTGTAGCACTATCAAAAGTTAATGTCAAGTGAATATTTTCAACGATTGTTTCGGTGGCGTCTTCGTTGATCTAAGAGGGCCATGAGAAGAAAGAAGAGGAGTCCAAAGAGGATGAGTGAAAGAAAGTTGTCTGCATGTTGCAGTTGAAGACCGATCATTGTAAAAGCGATTTGAATACCAATAAGAACGATGACAGTATATTTCATATCTTCATATCGGTTGAAAAGGATATGGTGCATATGATTTTTGTCAGCCATTAAAGGTGAGCGTCCTCTTTGGACTCTTCGGGTGATGACAACAAATGTATCAAGAACAGGAATCGCTAAGATGAAAAGAACAGCAGTAGGGGCAATGTGATCCATGGCTCGAATGGCAAGGATGGCGATGACAAATCCAAGTGTTAATGAACCGCTATCCCCCATAAAGAATTTTGCAGGATACCAGTTAAAGAGTAAAAATGCTACTAAGCTAGCCATAAAAATGGCCGAAAGTGTCACCATAAGGGTGTCATGATGTGTGTATCCAATCCAGATAAAAGCTCCCATCATAATGACAGAGACAGTACCGGCAAGTCCATCTAGTCCATCAAGCAGATTTAACGCGTTGGTAAAACCTGCGATGGCAAAGAAGGTAAAGGGGATGGCAAGGAGTGTAGGGAGTGTGATCTCATAGCCTAAATATACTCCAAGGGAGTGGATAAAGATACCATCAACAGTGAGTAGAAAGGTTGCAAAAAGGATAAATAGAAATTTGAGTTTGGGTGAAATCCCTTTGTAATCATCAAGAATTCCACCGATAAAGATGATGGCGATCGATAGATAAATGAGTGAAAAAGATTGAGACTCTCCATAATCAAAAAGTGTAAGCAGAAGAAGCACGAGAAGTGAGGAGAGAACAAAAGCGATCCCCGCACCTCTTGGAATGGTCTTTGTATGCATACTTCGATGGTTGGGAAGGTCAATAAAACCAAAGGCTTTGGCATATTTCATAAATATGAAAAGTGCGATAAGTGTTAGTAGAAAGGTTGCGATCATTATAAATAGTGTCATGTCAATCATTATAGCTGTTTTTTAGGAAGTTTTAAAAAAGTTTTACAATTTGGGTAATTTTTGCAAAAAAGTATGAATAAAAAGAGTCTTTATGGTTATTTTATGACTTCTTTTTGTATATTCTAATTTGGATAAATGCCGATATTACTCTACGAAACAATCTATTTCATCAAATATCGATGACTTAAGGGTATTTGATGAAGTAGAAACCCCCCAATCTAAGGAGACTAAGATGATTGAACAAAATGAGCAGATAGTAAATAGTGAAGAGCATAAAGTGATTGTTTATCGTGGCGATGGCGAGCTGGTTTTAGATACCTATAGTGTCACAGATGTGCTCTATTTTGAGAACATTGAAGTTGATGATGTTACTTTCCGTCGTGATGGAGATGATCTGCTCATTATGTTGAATCAAGATGCGTCTCAAAGAGTTGTTCTAAAAGATTGGATAGGGAGTATAGATCGTATTGAGACGATACTGTTTGCTGGCGATGTACGTCTTGATACGGATCGTCTTTTATCAGAACTTTTTGCAACAGATGGTAATGATGTGGTGACTTTGTTGCAAGGCGATGATACCTTCTTGGCTCGTGCAGGGGATGATACAGTTAATGCCTTAGCTGGTGATGATTATGTCGATGGTGGTGCAGGCAATGATACCCTTGAGGGAGGAGCAGGTAATGACCGTTTGCTTGGGGATAGTGATGGTGATTACCATGATGGCTCCTATTCAGATACATTAATTGGTGGTCAGGGTGATGATATTCTGCAAGGTGGAGCAGGGAATGATACCTATATCTTTAACCGAGGTGATGGATACGATACAATCTATGATTATGACCGTTATCAAGGGAACTACAGCTTCTACAATGCAGGCAATGATACTCTCAAGTTTGGTGAGGGGATTACACAAGAGGATCTACTGTTTGTTCAAGATGGGAATGATCTAATTGTTGCTCTTAAAGAGGATGGTCAACCTTTTGAAGCACTGCAGGATAAGATTCGCATCAAAGATTGGTACAACGTCAATCACCGTATTGAACAGTTTGTTTTTTCTGATGGTCAGCGTTTGGATGTAAATCAGGTAGCTCAGCGTATCGAGGGTAGTGAAGCTTCAGAGACCTTACGAGGGGTTGATACACTCAATGATACGATTCATGCCCAAGGTGGTGATGATAGAGTCTATGGAGAAGCGGGAGATGATACCCTTGATGGTGGTAGTGGAGATGACCAACTCTATGGAGAAGATGGGAGTGACACCCTTGTTGGTGGATTAGGTCAAGATATCCTAGATGGCGGAGCAGGTAACGATCGTCTAGAAGGTGGCGAGGGCTCAGATACCCTTTATGGTAGTAGTGGGAGTGACCATCTTATTGGTGGAGCAGGTGATGACCACTTGATTGCCGATGATGATGGGTACTATCATGATGGATCGTATGCCGACACCTTAGAGGGTGGAGCAGGTGATGATATTCTGCAAGGTGGAGCAGGGAATGACACCTACATCTTTAACCGAGGTGATGGGCACGATATGATCTATGACTATGATCGTTATGGTGCGAACTATAGTTTTTATAATGCAGGCAATGATACGCTCAAGTTTGGTGCAGGGATCACACAAGAGGATCTACTATTAATCAAAGATGGAAATGACCTGATTGTTGCCCTAAAAGAGGATGGCAAAGGGTTATTTGAACTTAATGACCTGATTACTATCAAAGATTGGTATAACGTTAACCACCGTGTTGAACAGTTTGTATTTGCCGATGGGTCAATTTTAGATGCCAACCGAATTATCTCTCAAGCGATAGAATCTGAGAGTAGTGAGACATTAGAGAATCGTAATATCCTTGAAGGTGAGTTGGGCAATGATCGATTGATAGGTAGTGAAGGTGATGATATACTCTATGGTCAAGCAGGCAACGATACCCTTGAGGGAGGAGCAGGTAATGACCGTTTGCTTGGAGATAGTGATGGTGATTACCATGATGGGTCCTATTCAGATACATTAATTGGTGGTACAGGTGATGATATTCTGCAAGGTGGAGCAGGGAATGACACCTACATCTTTAATCGAGGAGATGGGCACGATACGATCTATGATTATGACCGTTATCAAGGGAACTACAGCTTCTACAATGCAGGCAATGATACTCTCAAGTTTGGTGAGGGGATTACACAAGAGGATCTACTATTTGTTCAAGATGGGAATGATCTGATTGTTGCTCTTAAAGAGGATGGTCAATCCTTTGAAGCACTGCAGGATAAGATTCGCATCAAAGATTGGTACAACGTCAACCACCGTATTGAGCAGTTTGTTTTTACCGATGGTCAGCGTTTGGATGTAAATCAGGTAGCTCAGCATATCGAGGGTAGTGAAGCTTCAGAGACCTTACGAGGGGTTGATACACTCAATGATACGATTCATGCCCAAGGTGGTGATGATAGACTCTATGGACAAGCGGGAGATGATACCCTTGATGGTGGTAGTGGAGATGACCAACTCTATGGAGAAGATGGGAATGACACCCTTGTTGGTGGATTAGGTCAAGATATCCTAGATGGTGGAGCAGGTAACGATCGTCTAGAAGGTGGCGAGGGCTCAGATACCCTTTATGGTAGTAGTGGGAGTGACCATCTTATTGGTGGAGCAGGTGATGACCACTTGATTGCCGATGATGATGGGTACTATCATGATGGAT
>QNYO01000044.1 GCA_003978765.1 Hydrogenimonas sp.
AAGGCGGCGGAGAATGAGCCTATGATCCCGCCGATGGGGTATAGGCTGAACAGGGGACCGGCCTGCTCCACAGAGACATTGCGCACCTCGATCATGAAGGTAGGCCAGAAGGTCATAAAGGAGGCGAACGCGATCGACGCCCCAACTTGACACGATGCGACCCACCACAAAGCCGGACGCTCCATCAATATTCGGAGAGGTGACAGTAGGCTACCGCTCTCTTCTTTCTGAGCAACAAAGCTAGGGTGCTCCTTCCCCAGGAAGTACCAAACCAACGTTGCGCCTACCATCCCAAATCCGAACAGGTAATACATATTGTGCCAGCCTCCGACCATATCAAGAAGAAACGGTGTCAAGGCCAGGCTTATGGTTGATGCAAATCAGATTTTTTCCAAAACCTTCAACCACTGGATCTTTAACTGGATGGAAGTAGAGACCTGCACCCTTATTCATCTTAATCGCATTGTTAAAGGCGTAGCGTGCACGTGGATTATCACTCTTAAGTTGTGCACCAATGCTAACAATAAAGTCGCTATGGTGAACATCATTAAGATCAGCACTATAGAGAGTACGTCCTGTTGTTTTTGAGAAGATATTCATAAAGTTTTGGAAGCGTTTGGCATCTTCATTGATTAACTTATAGCCATACTTCTCTTTCAAACGCTGAAGAATCAGTGCCTCTTCATTACTAATCACTGAAGAGAAGCGAATCGTATCAGCCTTTTTAAAGGCTTCAATTGCTTTTTGAAAGGCTGTCTCATCTTTGCCCTCTGTGCGGTTTTCAAAGTCGTAACCAAAGCGTCCCGCACCACAAAGTGAGACATAGTTCCACTCATTTTTGACACGATAGATTTTTGGCTCAGGATTATCGATACTTGTATGCTTCACATCATAGTAGAGGTGACACCCTGCACTACAGTGCGCACATGCTGCTGGAATCGATGTCAACTCCCAAGCATTCGAGGTATATTGAAAGTCACTGCTTACAAGTGCACCAACCGGACAAACGGCGATACACTCTCCACAATCGGTACACTCAAGCGTATCACCCTTTGCAGGTCCAATCAGCGACTTGTTGAGTTTGTTCCACATCGCATAAGCATCTTTTGGCATTGAGTTTTTCAACTCTTTATCCAGTGGATCCCCACCCCGTGGAACTGTTTTAAGTGCTGAATCTCCAATCATATCTTTACATGCAGAGACACAGCGTTCACATACGATACAGAGTGCTGGGTCGTAATGGATAAGTCCCCAGTCCTGTGGTACTTTATGAGTATCTCTGATAGCATAGTGCTGTTCATCAACACCCATTTCAAGTGTGTAGTTTTGTAGTTCACACTCACCAGACTGGTCACAGACTCCACACTCAAGTGGATGGTTTACATCGTAAACCTCCATAATAGCACGTCGCTCTTCAGCGATATTTTCAGTCAGTGTTGTAATCTCCATACCATCTTTGGCTTTGGCATTACAGGCATAAACCTGCTTGCCATCTGCCTCTACCAGACAGATACGGCAGGCCAATGTTGGACTACAGCGTGTCAGGTAGCAGATAGCAGGAATGAAAATATCGTTAGCGCGTGCGACATTGAGGATATATTCACCCTCTTTTGCCTTACACTCTTTCCCATCTATTTTAATTGTAATGTCACTCATTTCATTATCCCACTTCTTCAATTTTGGTTTGACTATACCGGTAGATTGAAGATAGCAAATCTTCTCTTAACCCAAGGTCGAAGGTTGGGTTAAGAGCAATCGTACCTTTAAGATCTGGGTCGATTTTAAACACTCTCTCCATCTCTACACCTTCAACACTCAACCGAACACGCATGCCCTCTTTGAGTTTTGCAGCCATTGCAAACTGCTCAGAACCATATAGAATCGGCTCCTCTTTGCTAAGTTGAGATGCTTTATATGTTTGTGGACCAAACTGAAGCACTGGATCGCAACGATAGAGAATCGCTCCATTAAACTCAGGAAGTTCAGCCACCTCCTCAAGCGTTGAATCAACCGAGTGTTTCATACGCTTAAGTTCATATCCGCGAATCTCTCCCTCTTGGTTTGTAAAGTAGTAAGGGATATCATCAAAACGAACAGCTTCAAATCCCTTCTCTTGAGGAAGCTCTTCGGTATAGTCGATCGTATAGCGTGCTTCAACACCCAATGCAGAGGCAATATCATTTAAGACATACCCATGGAATGGAAGAGCCACATGCGTTGGTACAACACGCTTATTAAGTGTTGTAAATGTACCCTCTTGCTGGTTGAGTGCTGGCATATCCAAATCACCCTCTCCAAGAGAGCTGAGTACAAAGTCACCTGGAGCGTTATAGCCAATTGTGTACTCTCCAGCCTCTTCATCCAAATCACAGATGAGTGCCACACCAAGTGAATTGGTTTTTGGTGCCACTGGTAGAACACTGATACCACCAAAGCGTTCAAAGAGTGCCGCAAGACGTGCAATCTGTTCAGCTCTTGGGTGGTTGATACAATCTTCACCAATCACAAGGGCAATACGCTTACATCGTGTCAACGACTTCTTGATCGCTTCAAGCTCCTCTTCACCGACATTACTTTCGGCACTGAGATAACCTTCATCCAAATCATTCAAGAAGGTTGTAATCTTCTTAACGTCGATTTTACCTTCAAGAAGTGTCTTCGCCAACATCGCAAGCACACCCTCTTCGGTGCCAACTTCATACTTCACAAACTGTGTCACAACATTTTGCATCTGCTTATCTTCCATCGGATGCATATAGATAATGCGTGCGTTGTGACGTTTTGAAGCCATTGTAATGTGGTAGCGTACCGCAGGATTATCTGTCAAAATACGCGATCCCATTACAATCACACCATCAGCATCAGCCAATGCTTCAAGCGAACCATTAAAGAGGGTTTTACCGCTCATCGTCGCATAACTTTCAAGGAAGTTCTGGTAATGTCTTGCATCCTCATTGATCAGCTTGTAACCATACTTCTCTTTGAGACGTTGCAAGATCATTGCCTCTTCATTGGTGATACGACTTGTAAAGCGAATGGTATCGGCCTTTTTAAAGGCTGCAATCGCTTTGTTAAATGCGACTTCATCCTTGCCCTCGACACGATTCTCAAAATCGAATCCAAAGCGTCCAGCACCACAAAGCGTTGAGAACTCAAACTCATTGGTGACACGATAGAGCTTTTGCTCACTCGCTTCACATGTACCCGCATATTTGCGCTCATAGTAGAGTGAACACCCTGCACTACAGTGGGCACAGCTGGCTGGAATCTTCTCAAGTTCCCAAGCGTTTGCTTTGTATTGGAAGTCTGTACTAATCAATGCACCGACAGGACAGACAGCCACACACTCACCACAGTTGGTACACTCAAGCTCTTCAGTACCTTTTGGCTGAATGCGTGAACTATATCCACCAAAGTAGATCTCAATCGCATCATCACCGATCACTTCGTTACAGACATGAACACACTTTTCACATAGAATACAGAGAGATTCATCATATCCGATGAAATCCCACTTACGAAGATCACGTTTATGCTCTTTGGCTGAGAACTCTTGACTATCCACCCCAAATTCAAGGGTCTTATTTTGAAGATCACACGCTCCACTCTTGTCACACACACCACACTCAAGTGGATGGTTGACATCATAAAGCTTCATAATATTTTGACGATGTGTAAAGAGTTCAGATGAGTTTGTACGGACCACCATTCCATCAAGTGCTGGTGCCTGACAACTCAAAATAAAACCGTCAGCCCCTTCAACCTCGACAACACAAAGACGGCAAGAAGCGATCGGCTTCACTTTGCTCAAATAACACATCGTAGGAATATAAAGACCTGCACGGCGTGCCGCCTGCAGGATCGTTTCACCTTTTTTGGCTTCGACTCTCTGTCCGTCAATTGTCAATGTAATCATGGACATATCCCCTTATACGGCTGCCATGGCGATATAGTAACATCGCATACATCGTTCAGCCTCAGCAATCGCTTCCTCTTGTGTAAAGCCCAAGTTCACCTCTCTGTTGTTGTCTTTACGTTTATCAACGGAAAGTTTTTCACTATGCTGGCGTGGAAGACCTGGCAACCAACCAGTCACTTTCTCATCTTTGTTATAAACACGTAGTTTACGTAGATGGTCTTCCATAATCTCCTCATCCGTTAGTGTGATCTCACCGGTACGCACATAGCGTGAAATAACCGATGCGGCACGTTTGGCTTGACCTACCGCATTGACGATGGTCATTGGTCCATATTCACAGTCACCTGCAGCAAAGAGACCTTTACGACTTGTCATATAATCACGTCCATTGGTTTTGAGTGTCCCCCAGCTTGTCAATTCAAGCTCCCACTCTTCTGGAAGCAGACTCAAGTCAGCAGACTGACTAACCGCAGGAATAAGATAGTCACACTCAATAATGAAGTCTGCCCCTTCAATTTTCACCAGTTGTGGACGTCCACCATTTGGATCCGGTACCAACTCAAAACGGTTACACTTCAACGCTTTCAAGCGACCATTCTCATCTTCAATAATCTCTTCAACCGCAGAGTGGAAGATAAACTCAACACCCTCTTCGACCGCTTCATGATACTCTTCATAGGTCGTATTGCGGATGATTGTCTTCTCATCACGTCGATAGAGCATGATCACCTTCTTCGCATTGGCACGAACCGAACAGCGAACAACGTCCATCGATGTAAATCCACCACCAACACAGACAACCGTTTTACCTGTCAAGTCAACTGGTTCACCGATGCCATATTTCACGTAAAGGTTGATCTGATCGAGGAAGCTGATCGCTCCCCAATACCCTGGCATATCTTCACGCTCATTTTTCGCACGCACCTTTTTAGAGAGGCGTGTACCAAATGCCAAGAGTGTGGCGTCATACTCTTTGTCGAATTTACGCAACATGTCAGCATCAACCTTTGTATTCATAATAAAGTTGGTACCGACACTCTTGACCAGTTCAATATCTTTGTTGTAGCGACCCACTGGCATACGATACTCTGGAACCCCTACAGCAACCTCTCCACCAAGAACAGGAAGGGCTTCATAAACATCACACTGAATCCCTTCAAGACCAAGATAATATGCTGCTGTAAGTCCAGCAGGTCCTGCACCAACAATCGCCACTTTTTTATCGATCTTCTCTTTAGCTGGCTCTTGCGGATGCAACCACTCAAGCCCATGATCGGTCTCGTAGTCAGCACCGAGTCGTTTGAGCTCCATAATTGAGATTGGCTCATCAAGGTTGGCACGACGACACTCATCTTCACACGGATGTGGACAGACACGACCACACGTATGTGCCAATGGCATCGTTTGGCGTGTCGCTTTGAGTGAGTCGTCATAGCGCAAATCACGGACACCTTCGATATAAGCCGGAATATCGACATGTGTTGGACACGCATCCATACATGGTGCGGTCACTTTTGCGATATAGCTCACCTCGTCAAGATGGTAGTGTTTACTTGGCTTTTTGTTCTCAATCAGATCCATAAACTCATCATGATAGTGTTCCATCATATCGAGCAATGGCTTTGGAACGGTTCGACCAATTTCACACTTTGAGGTCTCCATCATCGTACGTGAAACCTCTTTGAGGTGCTCTAAATCGCTTACTTCTCCCTCACCGCGGGCAATTTTGTCCATTAAGTCGTACAAAATTCGTCCGCCCCATCGACCAGGTGCACACCGTCCGCAAGCTTCTGAATATTGCTGATAGGTTGCGGCATACTCTGTACCAAGCCGTATGACATCAACATCTTCGTCGAAAATCGCAAAGCCATCCCAACCAATAAAGGCTTTGGCATTGCGATCTGCTTCATACTGCTCTGGCAACTTATACGCAGACTCTACCCATTCCGATTCAGGCTTACCGCGGTTATCAATAAACTCACCGCGCCAGGTCGAAAAAACCACTCGAGCCACTACTTTTTCCTTCTCACAACAATAGTCCAGTCGGCTTCATTGAACTTGAGTGAGTTCAACAACTCATGTCCAGCCTCCTTGACCATATCTGCTGTTTTTTGGATAGGAGAGAAATCACCTATCTCAAATAGGAAAATAGCCACTTCACCAGGCTTTGTTCCATCTTCTAACAGTTCCATCATACGATCATAGAAATCATCGTGTAAATGGCGTAAATCGTAACGTACCATTCTCTCCCCCTTATCTATCGATTTCGCCGAAGACGATATTTGTACTACCGATAATCGTAACAATATCCGCGATATAAGTGCCAGGCAGAAGGTCTTGCAAAATACCGCAATGCCAGAAGCTTGGTGCTCTCATCTTCAATCGATATGGATACGGATCACCTTGTGAATTGATATAGAATCCAAGCTCACCTTTTGGACTTTCAGTTGGAACATAGACTTCACCAACTGGTGGACGCATACCCTGAGTAACAAGCACGAAGTGCTGCATCAAAGAGTAGTTTTGCGTCATAATGTCCTCTTTTGGAGCCGAGATATATTGTGGCGCATGTGCCATCAATTCTGGTGGCGTATCATCATACATTGCAATCAACTGCTGGATAATGCGAACCGATTGGCGCATCTCTTCCATATAGAGGAGATAGCGTCCATAACTGTCACATGAATCAGTGACAGGAATATCAAACTCAAGCTCATCATAGAGCTCATACGGCTCCTCTTTTCGGATGTCATACTCAATCCCTGAACCGCGAAGCATAATACCAGTACATCCCCAGCTCTTCGCCATTTCAGGTGGAACAACACCAACACCCTCAAGACGCATACGCCAGATGCGGTTTTCAGTCAAGAGGTCTTCATAATCTTTAATGTTTTTAGGAAGTTCATTGACAAATTTTGCCAATGCACCGAGCCATCCTTCAGGAAGATCGAGTGGTACACCACCGATACGGACAGCTGAGTGTGTCAAACGGGCACCACAGTAATCTTCCATCAAGTCCATAGCAAATTCACGCTCTCTAAAGCAGTAGAGGAAGACACTCATCGCACCAATGTCAAGTGCGTGGGTTGCCAACCAGAAGAGGTGTGAAATGATACGGTTAAGCTCCAAAAGAATCGTACGAATTACTTTCGCACGTCGTGGAACTTCAAGACCGATCAACTTCTCAACAGCCAAAGCGAAGCCGTAGTTGTTGGATGTTGCAGCGATATAGTCCATACGGTCGGTTGTTGGCAAGAACTCATTGTAGATCATGTTCTCTGCCATCTTCTCCATACCACGGTGGAGGTATCCAATATCTGGAACCGCACGAACCACCTGCTCACCATCAAGCTCTAAGATAAGGCGAAGCTGTCCGTGTGCTGAAGGGTGTTGCGGCCCGAAGTTGATAACCATATGGTTATCTTCTCGTTCAAACTCCAGGTTCTCAAAAAACGGTCGTAATTTGTTGGTTTGTTGCATCCGCGTCCCCTTACTTTCTCTTATCAAGCACTTTTGGCGCTTTGTTGAATTTTTCGATCATGAAGACACCCTCTTCTTCTTGATACTGAACAGGTGTCGCTGAACCTTCATCAACTGGTGCACCTTTTGGTACCTCATGACCAAGGCGAGCAAAGCGTTCAGTATCGTAACGATCAACACGTGCAGGATCTCGGTTTTCTGGTCCAATGATGTCACGTGCCTCTTTACCGAAGATCTTATCAACCTCATACCACTGAGCGAACTCATCCCCTTCAAGTGGATAAGTTTTGCGAAGTGGGTGACCTTCCCAATCATCTGGCATAATCAGACGTTTGAGGTATGGGTGGTTATTAACTTTAACACCCAAAAGATCCCACATTTCACGCTCTGCCCAGTCAGCACTGCGATAGAGAGGGTTCACACTCTCAATCGCTTGATCCTCTTTAACAAAACATTTCACACGAATACGTTTTGCTGTATTGAGGTTAAGGATTTGATAGAAAATCTCAAAACCACCACGCTGTGCAAGGAAATCGACAGCACTCATCTCAGAGAGCATTTCGTACCATCGCTCCTCTTTCAAAATACGAAGCACTTCAACATTGTCTTCAGGATTGATGTAGATGACAAGCTGATCACGTTGGATATACGCTTTTAATACTTCACATTTTGCTTTGACAGCCGCCAAATCTTCAGCGTAAACACCCTCTTCAGGTACTGGCTCTTCTGGAACACGAGGTGCTACCCAGAAACGATCGGTATAGTAAGCTTTTGCCTGTACATTATCTTTGGGAACGTAGGGTCTCATCATACCAGCCTTTTAGCTTTTTGAGATTTGTTTGCAGATTCGCGTCGAATCTTTTGTTGAAGCAACATAACTGCATACTGTAGTGTCTCTGGACGTGGTGCACAACCAGGTAGATAGAGATCTACTGGAATGACACGGTCACACCCTTGAACCGTTGCATAGGTGTTAAACATACCCCCAGTATTCGCACAACTTCCCATCGAGATAACCCATTTAGGCTCTGTCATCTGATCATAAAGACGGCGAATAAATTCAGCATGCTTTTTGGTAAGTGTTCCAGCAACAATCATCACGTCTGCTTGACGTGGTGACGCACGGAAAATCGTACCAAAACGGTCAAAGTCATAACGACTTGCACCCGATGCCATCATTTCGATCGCACAGCATGCCAAACCATAGGTTAGTGCCCAAATGGAGTTACTTCGTCCCCAGTTTAGAATCTTGTCAACTGTCGTCAATGCGACCGGAAGACCACCACTTTGTGTGTAATTTACTTGATGCTGTGCCATTCAAGCGCTCCTTTCTTCCATGCGTAAATAAATCCTATTGCAAGCAATACAATAAAGAGAATCATTTCGGCAAAACCGAACCATCCCAAGACTTTAAAGTCGATTGCCCATGGAAACATAAAGATAATTTCCACATCAAAAAGAATGAAAAGAAGGGCAAACAGATAGAACTGTGCCGAAATCGTGTTTGGCTGTTTGGTAACTTCAGGTCCACACTCATAGATAGTAAGTTTGAGCTTCTCGGTATCTAGTCGTGCCAACTTACGACTAACATATCGTGAAGCAAAGAGTGTTGCACTGAATGCACCAAATGTGATCAGCAGTAGCATAAAGGCACCAAAATACGGATGATCCACGACCATATGTGTCATCTAAAACCCCTTTGTTTAAGCCGATAAAGGCTTCATTTTGTGTCTATAAACCAATGTTATGATAGTTTAGCAAATAAACTTTAAATGGCTACTGATTCGGATTTTAAAACTTTTATAAGTAGTTAATTGTTTCACATAGAAACACCCAAATATCATATTCACTATTTTCTATTATATATATAAATAAAACTGAAAAGATTGAGATTTTCAAGAGCATTTCAATGTTACTATCTGTAAACATTGCTTTTTATCTTCATCTAATGAAGCATTGTAAGGAGGATGTAATTCCCGCCCGAGGGCGAGAATTTTTGTAGATTTTATATTATTGAGGATTAGCTTCAGCCTCTTGTTTTGCTTTGGCTTCTGCTTCCTGTTTCGCTTTCGCTTCTGCTTCTTTTTTGGCTTTAGCCTCTTGCTGTTTTTTGAGTTTCATGCGCTTTTTATGCTCCGCCAATTTTTCACGGCTCTCACGTGCACGCTCTTCAAACTCATCCCACTTTTTATCAAAGTCTTTAGCCTCTTCAATGCGGTTGACAAAGTATCCAAGTCGCTTATCTTTTGGTACTTTTGAGTCACGCCCAAGAGGTGGTAGTCGTGTTTCAGACTGTACCAAACACCCTTCATCAGCTTTTGGACATGCATCAACACATGCATGGCAATAGATACAAAGATATGGGTTGTAACTATACTCCCGTTTGTTATTTTCAACATCAACAATCTCAAAGAGAATCGCACCTGGAGGGCAAACCTCTTCACATTTATCACAGAAGATACAAAGATCTTCATCATAAAGGATTGTCCCTTTATACCCTTTAGGTTCCGGTGACGGGGTATATGGATACCCCTTTGTCTCCGGTTTTGAAGTTAAGTTTTTTAATGACTCTAAGAACATCTTTACCATAGCATCACCACCTTATCGTGCAGTACATGATAGACATGGGTCAAAGCTCAGTACAATCGCCTGCGCATCAGAATATTTTGAACCAACAAAGAGCTCTTTGAGTACTGGTACGTTGGCGTAGGTTGGGACGCGTACACGTACACGCTCCATCACCTTCGTTCCATTCCCTTTAACATAGTAGAAGCACTCCCCTCGTGGCGCTTCAACACGAATAAAGGTTTCACCTTTTGGACGACCTTTTACTTTAACCTGAATATCACCTTCACCCAATCCGTCAAGAACATTCAAACAGATATCAATTGAGTTCAGAACCTCGTCAAAACGAACCATATTTCGTGCCCAAACATCACCTTCAGTTCGAATCTGCATCTTGTAACCAAGCTCTTCATATGGCAAGAAATCGAACTCAGCACGGGCATCTGTTTTCAGACCACTTGCACGTGCAATCGGTCCAGCTGTGTTATATTTTTTCGCCATCTCATACGTAACCACACCGACCCCTTTGGTTTTAAGACCCAAAGTGTAATCGGTTTCAAAAAACTCCATCAACTTCAAGACATGCTCACGAAGCTCTTTGAGGCGGGTTCGGATCATCTTCTCATTTTCAAGTGTCAAATCTCTGCTGACACCGCCGATTGTATAGTAGTCATACTGAATACGGTTTCCTGTAATAATCTCAAGAATCTCTGTTGAGATTTCGCGATATTTAATCGTTTGCATAAAGAGGTTTTCATATCCACAAACCTCTGCTACGTGACCGTTAGCCAACATGTGTGAGTGGATACGATCGAGCTCAACAACCAATGTACGCAGATAGTCGATCTTTTTATTGGTCTCTACACCAAGCAGTTTTTCAACACCATGGATATAGGCTGAGGCGTGTGTAATGGAGCAGAATCCACAAACGCGTGCCAAGAGATACTGAACATTGTTAAACTTAAATTTGGTGACAGCGGCTTGCTCGATTCCTCGGTGAACATACCCGACATCGACAGCCACATCGGTAATAATCTCATTCTCTGTCTGAAAAACAAAGCTAACTGGCTCAGGAATTGCAATATGCTGAGAACCAAATACGACTGTAATCTTATTTCCCATTATATGTCTCCTTTCTCAGCGGTGCTTTCGGTGCTTCTGGCTCCAAGAACATGCCTCGTACAGCATTTTCAATATTAAGATCGAACATATCTGCCAAATCCCACTCACTCAACCATGCAGATGGGATCACATCAACCATTGAAGGAATTTCAGCATCGTAAGGAACAGCTTCAGCTCTAAAAACATAAAGCTTATTTTTCACTTCATACTCTGAAAAGATCCAGTCAATTGTGATTGAATCGCCATTATCCACCGCATTGACTGTCACATAGTGGTGAATATTCTCATCGTACCACGCTTTAATCTCATCTTTCACACTCTCGAGTGTCACCTCTTTCATTATCAAATCAGGATTAATCATCAACCACTCCTATCTGCTTTAACAGCTCGTCGCTCTCTCCGACAAGATGCTCTTTCTCTTTACTCTTCTTCTCCCAAATCTCAACCGCTTCAATCAGACCATCGATCAACGCCTCAATTCGTGGGGTACATCCAGGAATCCAGACATCAACAGGGATAATCCCGTTGACGCCATTTTCGACATGGTAAAGATCTCTAAAGACACCACCACCATGCGTACAAGCTCCCATGGCAACCACCACTTTAGGCTCTGGCATCTCAAGATAGAGTCGTCGAAGAACATCGCGACATCGCAATGTTACAGGACCAGTGACCAGTAGAATATCTGATTGCTTCGGGTTACCTCTGTTGAGCATACCGAATCGCTCAATATCAAACTTTGGTCCCAATGCCGCCAAAATCTCAATATCACATCCGTTACATCCACCCGTATTGTAGTGAAGAATCCACGGGGATTTTTTACGTAAACCCATTATTTGCCTCCCAACGCCAAAAAGAAGATATTAAAGATTGAAAGAGGAATCAAAATAAACCATGAAAACTGTAACATCTTCTTATAGTCAAGTCGTGCTGTTGAGTTGTCAACTGCGATCATCAACAAGAATGTAAAGACCACAAGAAGTGCACCGACAAAGTAGTTGCTACCTCCAAACAAGAAGACCAAGAAATAGACATA
>QNYO01000024.1 GCA_003978765.1 Hydrogenimonas sp.
TTGATTATAAATTTCTACTGCTTTTGCAAGAAATTTCTCTGTTTTACCATATTTTTTATAAGCAGTATCTATTTTATTTAATGTCTCTTTATAAGATAATATTTTTTTATCAAATTTATCTCTATAATCATTAGGAGATAAAACACCATAAATATTCAACCCCAATAACAAGACTGATATAAATATCAAGAGTATACCTATTTTACTGTCTTTTAAAAACACCTATAGTCTCCTCTGTTTTTCTTACCATTTGCTGTATAGAAAAGTTTTCTATAATTCTTTGTCTTGCCTCTTTCCCAAGTTTCAATAAATCCTTATTCATAAGATTTTCAATTCCTATCAAGAGGGCTTTACTATCCTTTGGAGGTACAACCTCTCCCGTATCACCAACAATCATACGACCCTCTCCCACATCAGTCACAACACATGGCACTTCACAACTCATCGCCTCGGCAATCGAATTACTAAAACCCTCTCCAAAGATAGAGGAGGAGACAACTATATCTAATCCACTATATATCACTTCCACATCATCTCTTTGACCAAGCCATTGAAACCGTTTATTATGATAAACATCAAGAATCTCTTCACACGCTCTTTTAATTGTCTGGTCACCATCACCAACAGCAAAGACTTTGATATGATCATACCGTTTCAAAATCTCTCGCATCACCTCTGCAAAGATGGTATAACCCTTCATATAGTCTATGCGTGCAACAATCCCAATTGCAACGTCACTCTCCTTCAAACCATACATACTACGAAACTTTGCTCTTGCCGACATATCTCTTTGAAATCGCTCTGTATCGATACCGTTATAGATTACAGTTGCATGGGACATATCAAACCCTTGGGATTGATGAAAGGCTATCGAAGCAGATGAGTTGGCAATAATCTTATCGACACGCGAAGAGAGATGCTTTTGGAGCCAAAAGAGGAGCTGAGGCAGTTTACCATACCTCTTTAAATCCATATTGGATGCTCGAAATCCCCAAATCATCTTTGTCTCTTTAGGTTTACACCATAAAGAGAAGAGATTCATCTCACTAAGAAAGGAGTAGATCACATCAGGTTGAATCTCTCTTAAAAGCTTTGCATAGTTGGTGAAAAATGAGAGAACATCATACCGCCCTCTTTTTTGAAGGTTATAATAGGTAATATGAGGAATACGCTTTACAATCTCCTCTTGGACACCTCCATACATCGTGCATACCGTCACATCAAATTGACTCTTATCGATATGTTTGACCAGTTCGATAAATTGTCGTTCGGCACCACCAATATCGAGTGAACGGATAGCAAGAACTACTTTAACCATACTTTACCTTGATCATCTTCCTATAAATTCGTATATCTATGAAAAGTAGGAAAGCGTAGAGTGGATAATAATCACTTAAACTTTTAAAAAACGGGAGAATATCTTTGCTACCCCTCTTCTCTATGATCTCTATAGCATATCCGTAAATATTTTTATATTGACCCAAAACCTTCCAGGTAAGTAGTAGCCAATAGGGTATTTTTCTAAACTTTTTTGCATACGAAAAGAGATGGTCATAGAGTGTTACATTGGTAAAGACATCTTTAAAATCCATATTTTGCGATCTATTCTTTTGATGGTGAACCCATACCCCTACATAACTATTGAGTAAAGCAACGTTTTCATTCAACATCAATTTAAAGAGTGATGCACGATCACTACTGATAATATCCATCTCATAAAAACCTCTTTCTATCGCTTTTTTTCGATGATAGAGTGAAGCAAGATGTGGTATCTCAATATTTTTAAAAATCGCATTCAAAAAGAGCCAATCCCCTGAAACGATTTGATAATCATCTTCAATGATCTTTGGTGGACAATAGAAACTTTGTGTTGCTTCATTATAAATCTTCTGCTGACCAACAACCATCACCACATCTGGGTGTGCTGTAACAATATTGACAGCATTCTGAATAAAATCTCTATCTTCAAAATAGTCATCTCCATCCAAATTAACAACCCACTCTCCTGTTGCCATTTCATAGAGAATAAAATGGTAATTAGCCACTCTTCCTTGAGGCTTTTCATGATGAATATACTTAATATTCTTATCATGAAAGTGCTCACGAATAATCTTCTCTATTCGAGTGTGAGGTGAGTCGTCTGAAACGATAATTTCAATATTCTCATAACTCTGTTCTAAAACACTGTTAAGTGTTCGATGAATATACACCTCCTGATTATAGGTAGGAATCATCACCGTGACAAGAGGCTTTTGACTACTCATCATCTTTTCTCAACGCAAAAGATATTTCATAACAAGGAAATAGATAGACAAAATTCTCTTCATAGAACTCTTGCATATAGGTATTCAAATTGAAAACTTTTTGAAGGAGCTTTTTTATTCGATTCCTATATCGAAAAGGGGATGCAAAGATAATCTCTACCTTTTCAAGATGAAATGCCACTCTATTATAGTATAGAGGTACTTCACGCATAAAAAAGCTTTTCTTAGAAAAGTAACATAGTGTGTAGAGCCCCCAAAATGAACGATGTGTATAGTCACTATAAAAGTATGGATTGGAAAAATGGGGAACACTTCCAATCAATCGCCCTCCTCTTTTTAAAACTCTATAGATCTCACCCATAAAAAACTCTAAATCCTCAATATGCTCTAATACATGGTAGGCATGCACCTCATCCACACTATTATCTGCAATAAATTTCAACCCTTGATTAAGATCTGCAATATAATCGACAGAAGGTTTTTGATGCCGATCAATTCCAATAGCATCTGGAGAGCACTTCTCTTCTCCTGGTCCAATCTCTATAATTACCTTCTCTCTATGTGCAATCAACTCAGCAAACTTCTCTAAACTCATACCTTCCCTTCTAAATACCTCTTCTTATAGAGTAGTGATGGTAGATAGAGCAGACAGAAAAAGAGTTTGGGTAAACCATTTGGTAGATTCTTATACATCTGCCATACAGACTTCTTCATCACTGTAGAGTAAATAATATATTTGATCATATGCTTGATATAGCTTTTAGGGCTTTGAAGTGCAATCCAAGGATACTTAGTAACAAACCATTGTGACTCAAACAGAAATCCTTCTGGATATTTGATTCTAATATTGTGACTCATATTGTCGGTCTCATCTCGATAATAGACTCTCAACACTTTGTTAACAAAATATGAGTAAGGCTTTAACTCTAAGACAATACGTGTCCAGAAAAAACTTTCAGGAATAAATTTTAGATGCTTTGCCTCATCAGGTATCTGAAATGCTCGTTTCAAGTTTTCTGTCTTAAGAATAGCCCATGTTTCACCTAAGCCTATATCACCCCATTGAAACATCGTATCCCAAGAGGGGATCAGTTGCCCCTCAATTGGATAATCACAACCTATACGATGACCATACTGATCTTGACACAAAACCCCTATTCCACCACACTTCATTTTATCTTCATCACCAAACCCATACCAAACATAATAAAATGTTTCAAATGTTTCGGGTAAAAACTCATCATCACTATCAGCAAATAGAAAGAGCTCACCTCGTGCCTCTTCAATCCCTCTTCGTGATGCCGCTGGTTTACCTTGATTCTCTTGATAAAAATAGCGTATAGGGAAAGGGGATGTTTGTTTCCACGCTTCAACAAGCTCTTTGGTATGATCGGTTGAGCCATCATCAACAATAATCCACTCAAAAATATAACCTGAGTCATCCTGTTGTAATGTTTGGTTTTTCAAACTCTTATAGACGCGATGAAGCTTATCAGCTCGGTTATAGGTTGGTGTAAAAACAGTAATTAGCATGATTTCCCTACAACAAGATAGTACTGCGTTGCTAAAAATTCATCAAAAAGATTCCATGTAAGCTTATGGTCTATAAGATGCTCTAAAACATCTGCACATAATATCACGTCAAAACTACCTTTTTCAAAAGGTAATGACTCCATCGATTCAATATCACCAATCACAAATCCATCGAATGCATCCATATCCTGACTCTCTAATGCACAAAGCTCTATTCCAAAAATCTCCTTAGCATAGTGGTGCTCTTTTGCATAACGTAATGTACTTCCTGAGCCAGCACCAATCTCTAAAACTCTTCCACCCCTATTTGTTTCGGGTATAAGGTCTAATAACTCTTTTCTAACATTATGAAAATATGAAGAATCTTTTTGATCATACATCTACTTAAACCTTATCATGTTTGTAAAGTATGCACAACTATTGAGTGTATACTTCAATGTAAACTTCACTTTTTCTCTATAGTTACCTGTGAGCTTTTCAGTTGCTTTCGACTCTTGATGCTCAATATTCAGTTGATTCTCATACCAGCACTTCAAACCTTTCTCTCTTAACTTCTCAGCCAAAATAAACTCTTCACAATATAGAAATGTCCCCTCATCAAATCCATCAAAATATTTAAAAAAGGTAGGGGTAAAGATTAAGAAGCTTCCATGAGGTGCATAGATATATCCACTTTCTGTAACTTGACTATAACGATGAGATGCTACAGCTCTCTGTAACCTTTTTCGAGCGATATAGGTGATGAGGTCATACAAAATATAGACACGTAAAAAGTAGTATAGTTTATAGAAGCCCGATAAGTAAAAAAGCTTCATTTTGATGATCTCTTTTCGTGAAAACCTCTCTTTTCGGAAAGGGTTTTGATGCATACCGTGAAGATTAACAATAGTAGGGGCAATCACTGCTATCTCTCCATCCTCTTCATAAGCCACCTCCATCTTTCTTACAAAATCGGGATCGATCTTCAATCTAATATCACTATTGGAGACGATAATCCATTGAAATCCATCCAATCGTGCTTTTTGAATACCAAGATTATGCCCCTTTGCAAAACCTAAGTTTCTCTTTGATGCAATCACCTCAACCTCTATCGTACTCTCTAAACGTTGAAACACTTCTAAGCTATGATCAGCTGAACCATTATCAACAATATAGACCTTAACCTTAGATGACCAAGCCTGCTTTTCAAGATTGTGAACCAACTGAATCGTTTCATCTGGAGTTTTAAAGTTTAAAATCACAAATGCCAATCTATCGATCAACCCTCTACTCTTTTCGGGCATCACTTTAACACTCCATCCTCTAACCGATAAATCTTTTCACATCGCTTCAAGGTACTCAAACGGTGGGCAATCATAATCAGTGTCTTTCCTTCACTCACACGATAGATCTCATCCATAATTTTTGCCTCTGTCTCATTATCCAAAGCCGATGTCGCCTCATCCAGTACCAAAACCTCTGGATCCCCATAAAGGGCTCTTGCAATCGCAATGCGCTGTCGCTGTCCACCGCTAAGTTTCACACCCCCTTCACCCACTCTTGTCTCTAATCCTTGATGATGTTTTTCCAAAAAGTCCCAGATATTCGCCTTTTTCAAAACATCAATCATCTTTTCACGATCGATCGCTTCACCCATTGCCACATTCTCAGCCACAGTGCCATCAAAAAGATAGATTGTTTGGGGAATATACCCAATCTTTTGTCGCCAACTCTTCACATTCTTCTCACTCAATACCTGATTATCGATGCGAATCACTCCTTTCGTTGGACGATACAACCCGATAATCAAATCCACCAGTGTACTCTTACCGCTTCCACTCTCTCCTGTAAAAGCGATCTTTTCACCCTTTTGGATTGTAAGGTGAATATCGTGCAGAATCTCCTTACCTTCACTATAGGCAAATGAGAGATGTTCAAGCCGTATCTCTTTATGAAATTGAATCTCTTCATCACCTAAATCTTCCACTTCATAGATGAGATCATTATGGACGATATCCAAAGATTTTGCATAGAAAAGAATCTGGTTATAGCTCGTTAAGATTCTATTGACTGAAGGCATCAGACGATAGAGCCCCAAAACAAACATCGATAAAAGACCAAAAAAGCCTGAAATATCGTGCTGATGTTTAAAGATGAGATAGATCACAATAAAGGCAACCAGTGAAAAAGCGATCGCCTCTAAAAAGAGGCGTGGAAATTGTGCCAACGTCTCATTGGCAATATTTGCACGTGCAAACCCTTGACTCGCCTCTGCAAACTTTTGCATCAACTTCTCTTCATCACCCCGTAACTTAATCATCTTAAAATTGCCAAGGGTTGTACTAATCACCTCATAAAAACGTTTCTGAAACGCCTCTCGTCGCACCCCTTGACGCTTAATAATCTTTGAGACAGTTTGGGTCATTAAGAGCCCATTAACCACCAAAATGAGTGTCAAGAGGAGTGTAATTTTCCAGTTGACATACAAAAACATACTATAGATGAGTATGACAATAAAGATTTCACTCAACATAAAAAGAAGAGATGAGATAAGATGGGTGAGGTTTTGCGCTTCATTCACAATCGTTTTACTCAACTCACCACTATTACGCTCAATAAAGGCACGATAGGGCATTGCCACATAGTTTTCAAAGAGACGGTAGGCGATTGTGTGGTAACGCCCTTTTGAAAAGCGTGCCAAAAGGTAAAAATAGAAGATATTCACACCACTGCGAAAGAGGTAAAAAACAATCAAAACAGCCCCAAAGGCAATCACAAAATTGGCATCACTTTGAAAGCCAAAAAAGTTGTACACTGTCTCATAGTACGAGTGGGTATGAATCAGATCAAAGTTACCTGCCACGGCAATAAAGGGCATAATGACTGAGACACCCACTGTCTCAATGATTGAGATAAAGATTGAAAAGAGCAGAAGAAGCCCTAAAAACTGTTTATCACGTTTGGTTAAAAGTGCATAAAGTTTTTTAAACATGAATCGCTTAAAGTCTCCCGTCAACCAAAGATGGATCTAAAACGTCTTTAATATCATAGAGTACTGCATCATCACGCTTTTGGAATTTGAGTGATCGAAAGGCGTGGTGTGCTACTGCCAAAACAATCGCATCATAGTGCTGCATACCACTTTCAACCGACTCAATCAGCTCCAATCCATAGGTCTCTTTCACCTCTTTAGGATCGGCCCAAGGGTCATAAATATCGACACAACATCCAAACGCTTGCAATTCATGCACCACATCAATAACACGGGAGTTACGAATATCGGGACAATTCTCTTTAAATGTAATCCCCAAGATCAAGACACGGGAATCTTTGATCGTATGCCCTTTATGAATCATCAACTTGACCACTTTGTTGGCAACATGGATTCCCATATTGTCATTGATGCGACGCCCCGCAAGAATCACTTCAGGGTGGTATCCCACCTCTTTGGCTTTGTAGGTAAGATAGTAAGGATCAACACCGATACAGTGACCACCAACAAGTCCAGGTTTGAAGGGAAGAAAGTTCCACTTCGTACCTGCTGCCGCAAGTACCTCTTGGGTATCGATACCAAGCTTATCAAAGATGAGTGCCAACTCATTCACAAAGGCGATATTGATGTCACGTTGTGCATTCTCAATCACTTTGGCAGCTTCTGCCACCTTGATACTAGGTGCTAAGTAGGTACCTGCTGTAATGACGCGTCGATAGAGCTCATCAATACGTTTGGCAATTTCAGGAGTTGAACCAGAGGTGATCTTTAAAATTTTCGTCACCGTATGCTCTTTATCTCCTGGATTAATACGCTCAGGTGAGTAGCCACAGTAGAAATCTTTGTTAAATTTCAATCCACTCTGCGCCTCTAAGATAGGGACACACACCTCTTCCGTAGCACCAGGATAGACAGTTGGTTCATAAATGACAATATCACCCCGCTTCAAAAATTGACCAACCGAGGCACTCGCCTTTCGCAAAGGAGTCAAGTCTGGATTTTTATATCGATCAATGGGTGTTGGAACGGTGATAATATAGATATTGCAATCGGCAATATCATCAAGATTGTTTGTAAAGATGATACCATTGGCAATCGCCTCGTTCACCTCATCTTCACTCAACTCCAGTGTCCGGTCATATCCTCGCTGTAACTCTTCAATACGCCACTTGGCAATATCAAAACCGACCACTTTATAGTGATGACTAAAGGCGTGGGCCAAAGGGAGCCCCACATACCCCAATCCGATAAGTGCTATCTTATCAGACATGGTAGAAGTCTCTATACCACTTCACAAATTTTTCAATACCCTCTTGAATTGGCGTAGCAGGCTTATACCCCAAATCTTGAACAAGATCGGTCACATCTGCATAGGTTGCTGGTACATCACCAGGTTGAATCGGTAACATATTCTTTTTTGCCGTCTTACCAATTGCCTTCTCAATCGCTTCGATAAAGTCGATCAACTTGACAGGCTGATTGTTTCCGATATTGTAGATTTTATAAGGAGCTTTACTGCTACCTGGATCGGGATTTTTCCCACTCCATTCAGGGTTGCCTTTCGGTGGATTGTCAATAACCCGTACAACCCCCTCGACAATATCATCGATATAGGTAAAGTCTCGCGACATATTGCCATAGTTAAAGACATCGATCGGACGATCTTCTAAAATCGCTTTGGTAAAGAGAAAGAGTGCCATATCGGGTCGTCCCCATGGACCATAAACGGTAAAGAAACGCAATCCAGTCGTAGGTAGATTATAGAGGTGGCTATAGGTATGGGCCATCAACTCATTCGATTTTTTACTCGCAGCATACAAACTAATAGGATGATCCACATTATCATGAACACTAAATGGCATTGTCTCATTCAAACCATAGACACTCGAACTACTTGCATAGACCAGATGGTTCACTTCATGATGACGACACGCTTCAAGAAGGTTGACAAAACCGACCATATTACTGTCAACATAGGCATGTGGATTGGTCAAACTATAACGCACTCCTGCCTGTGCGGCAAGATTACAGACTTTATCAAACTTCTCTCTTTCAAAGAGCTTCTCAATCCCTTCACGATCTTCAAGGTTGAGTTTGACAAATCGGTACTTCTCATATCGACTGCTCTCTATTGGCTCACCATAAGGTGTCTCATCATTGGCATCAATCCCCGTCTCTTTTAAACGTCCATACTTAACACGCACATCATAGTAGTCATTGATATTGTCAATACCAACAACCTCATCCCCACGCTCAAGAAGACGTTTTGCCAAATGATAGCCAATAAAACCTGCTGTTCCCGTTACCAAAATTTTCATCATCTACCTCAATACTATCAAGTTTTTTATCACCATTAAGATGGTACATTATATCGAAAACAGTGTATATCATGAACTAACCTCTTGCAAATGTGCTATGATAAAATATCTATCAAATGCTCGATTCAAACCCAAAAGGATAGGACAATCACGTGAATATCGAAACCAATAGCCAACATTCGATCGACTTCTGTATGCTTGACTATCCATGCAGTTATCTACCCGATCAAAAGACACGAATGTTTTACCGTTATATGCGCCATGCCGATAAAACACTGGTAACACAGTTGATCCAACGAGGATGGCGACGATTCGGATGCTACTTTTTCCACCCCATCTGTGCCCACTGTGATGCATGCAAAAGTCTTAGAATCGATGCAGAAAATTTCACCTTCACAAAGTCACAAAAGCGTGTTATGAAAAAGAATCGTGACACCCTCATCTATATCCGAAAACCCGGCATGACACAAGAGCATTTAGAGCTTTATAACCGTTATCACAAATTCAAAAGTGAAACAAGCAACTGGAAATATACCCCAATTACCCCACAACACTACTATGAAAACTTTGTGGATGGTGCTCACGATTTTGGTAAAGAGGTTCTCTACTTTATCGATGAAAAACTGGTTGGAGTCGATTTGATTGATATCACAGATGATGGTATCAGCTCGATCTACTTCTATTACGATCCTGAATTTAGCAGATATTCACTTGGTACCTACTCACTTCTCATGCAGATACAGTTGGCAAAACAGCTGAATCTTCGATGGATCTATCTGGGGTACTGGGTTGATGGGTGTCGCTCATTTGCCTATAAGATGAACTTTAAACCGATGGAGATTTTAGATGGGTTTCCACCACTTGAGAGTGAACCAGCATGGCAACCACTCCCCGAAATAGCCGATACTATGAAGGATACCCATTAAAAAGGAGCAACCGTGCGCCTTGTCACACTCTTGGGTGAGGATCTCGCCCAATCGTTAGGAGCCCTCTACACACTTCGTCAAGAGATTCGTGAAATTCTTCTGCTGGTCAATCATGATAAGGAGGAGCAACAGAGGGGAGAACGCTTTAAACAAAATCTTCAAAACTTTGGACGCACCAAAGGGCTGAAGTGGCGTGTTATGATGATTACCATCCATAAATCTGATATTAATGACCTCAAACAGCTCTATCAAATGATGATTGAGGATGAGAAAGAGACGATCTTTTTTCCATCCGATGCCACCACAGCCCTCACACTGATCCTAAGCTCCTTTTTTCTACAAGATGGACGGAGCGTTCTTAGCTATGACGCTTATGAGAACCAGATTTGCTACATTAAACAAGGTACCATTACCACCTACAAAGCCGATTTAATGAGTATCGCAACCTATTGTGCCATGCTTGGATATGAGATTGTCGAGACAATTTCAGAGAAGCAGTTTATTCACAACAAAGAAGAGGTCTTACAACTCTTCAAACATGAAGCACGTTTTCAAAAAGTGCGTCGTGCCCTACTCAATAACGATAATGACTTTCCCTACAAACACTATGGTGATATTATGAAGATTCTCCATAACATTGGGATTCTTAAAAAGAATCAATTCACACATGAGTCGGCACGGCGTCGATTACAAGGGCAACTCTTTGAAGAGTATGTCTATTGGCACTGTAAAGAGGCTGGTTTTGATGATGTACTGCTTGGGTGTAAAATCGACTTCTCTCCCAACTCTGAAGAGAAGAGCCATGTCTTTAATGAGTTTGATATTCTCTTTATCGATGATAATCGTATTGGAACGGTAGAGTGTAAATATGTTCACCGTCTCGATGGATTGGCATTTGTCTATAAGTATGATGCCATTATCGACTACTTTGGGCGTACGGCTCGTGCGTTGATTGTCAATATCTATCAGCGTGAAAAGAAGCGGGGGCGTGAAGAGAATTTCTACGGTTCAGTACTTCGACGGGCGCGTTTGGGCAATGTACGGGTCTATACCGATCAAATCTTTGATCCTTCCCGTTTTCAAACCCATCTATCGTGGATGAAGGGGCATCACCACCCCTCTAGTGCTACAAAAGCGTAGTCTCCCGATAGAGATCGGGAGAGAAACATTAGCCTAAAAGTGCTTTCACACGTGCCACGACATTTGGTACGGTAAAGCCGAAGTGTTCAAAAAGATCACCCGCTTTACCACTCGCACCAAAGCTCTGCATACAAAGAACATCATCGGCAAAACGGTACCACTCATTACCTGCTGCTGCTTCAATCGCAAGGACTTTGGTATTTGGATCAATGACCGCATCGATATACTCTTTGCCTTGCTCAATGAAGAGCTCATAACATGGAACAGAGACAACATTTGCCATAATCCCTTGCGCTTCCAATTCAGTCGCTGCTTGCAGAGCCAATGCCACTTCTGAACCTGTCGCAATCAGTGTTACTGTCGCATTCTCTCGTTTTTGGATTAGGTAACCACCCTTTTCTGCACTGCCATACGCACTGTTACCATCAAGGACTTTAAGCTTTTGACGACTGCAAACAAAGGCTGATGGGGCTTTAAGTTTTAGTGCCACCTTCCAACACGCAACATTTTCTGTTGCATCAGCTGGACGGAATGTATAGAAGCCCGGTAATGCTCTAAACTGTCCTAAGTGCTCAATTGGCTGGTGGGTTGGACCATCTTCACCCACACCAATACTATCGTGTGTCCAGACAAAGAAGTGTTGCAGACCGCTCAATGCTGCAATACGTGCCGCTGGTTTGAGATAGTCACTGAAGACAA
>QNYO01000040.1 GCA_003978765.1 Hydrogenimonas sp.
TTGCTTAAATATACTGATATATTAGTAGCTGGCAGATTTGACAACACAAAAAAGAATAATAATCAAAAAGTTTATATTTTGAACAATAACGTACCTATTTGGGACTTTAATAATAGTGATGTTGAGATAGAGATTGATGACAATAACCACATTAAAATTACTGGATATCCAACAAGCCACTTAATTAATGAATTAAAGGGGATATAATGCAAGAGTTTAAAATAGAAATTTTGATTGATGAAGATGGAAATGTCCGAGCTGAGACAAAAGGCATGGAGGGTGAAGTTTGTGTTGAAGAGCTTGAAGAGGTTTTAAAGGGATTAGAGGGTGAACTAACGTATAAGAATAAGCCAGAGTTTTATAAAAGTAAGCAAAAAATTACTCAAAAAGTAGTCCATAAAAATAGACGATAGTTTTTTAACCAGTTTTGCATATTATAAAATTTTCATTCATAGTACTTTTCTGTAATTTTTGCTTCATATGGTCTTGAGTAATGGAGAGGCTTGGTATTTTATTTATAAGAATTAAATGATAGACTATGTAATGTAGTTTTATAAGGAAATAGAAATGAAATCTCCATTAAAGATCCTCTTTACCGCCTCCGAAGTGGTGCCCTTTGCCAAAACAGGTGGGTTGGCTGATGTAGCAGGTGCACTTCCAAAAGCGTTGGCAAAACTTGGGCATCAAGTGGTTGTGGTGATGCCACGCTACTACAGCATTGATAGGTCAGAGTTGGAGCCTATGAAAGAGCCTCTTGGGGTACCGATGGGACCCATGGGCGAGCTTTGGGCAGGTGTTTACAAAGGTTCTCTTCCTGGCTTGAATGTACCGATCTACTTTATCGACTATGAGCAGTTTTTTGGTCGGTCAGGACTCTATACCGATGAGAGCGGTTTTAGCTATTGTGATAATGATGTACGATTTGTTTTTCTTAGTAAAGCAGCTTTAGAGCTATCGAAGCGACTGGAATTTAAACCCGATATTGTGCATGCAAACGATTGGCATAGTGCGATTCAACCACTCCTTCTAAAGAGTCGTTACGCTTTTGATGAGACATTTAAAGAGACAGCATCTTTGCTTACGATTCATAATCTTCAGCATCAAGGGCAGTTTTTCAAGGGGATTGTTGATGTGATGGAGGTAGGTTGGGAACACTTTAACCCCTATGAGCTTGAAGCGATGGATGGTGTCAACTTTCTTAAAGGTGGTATTGCCCATGCCGATGTGGTAACAACAGTGAGCCGAAAATATGCGCATGAGATTCAGACACCACCATTTGGTTTTGGGCTTGATGGACATATCTGCGCACATCGCCATAAGCTTTATGGTGTTTTAAATGGGGTCGATTATGAGGAGTGGAGCCCAAGTGTTGACCCTTATATCGCCAAGCAGTATGATATTGACGATATGTCAGGAAAAGTGGTCTGTAAAAAGGAGCTACAGAAGCATTTTAACTTGCCAGTTCAAGAGGATGTACCACTGATTGGTTTTGTTGGACGTTTGGTTGAACAGAAGGGTATCGGTCTGATTGCTGGGGCGATTGAGAGTTTAATGCATTTGGATATTCAGATCGTGATGCTTGGTACAGGTGAAAAGTGGGCTGAAGGCTTTTTTAGCGATATTGCCAACCGCTATCCTGAAAAATTTGCTTGCCATATCGGATACTCTAATGAACTGGCACATCAGATTGAAGCAGGGAGTGACCTCTTTTTGATGCCATCACTCTTTGAGCCGTGCGGATTGAATCAAATCTATTCATTAAGGTATGGCACTTTACCAATTGTTCGTGCAACAGGGGGGCTTGATGATACCATCCATAACTACGACCCTGCAACCAAAGAGGGCAATGGCTTCAAGTTTTATGATGCCACGCATGAAGCCCTTTATCATACGGTTAAATGGGCTATTGAAACCTATCGCTATGAACCCGAAGCTTATCAACTAATGCAAAAACGTGCGATGGAGGCACGATTTGATTGGGAGAAATCGGCCGAGGCGTATGAAGACCTCTACTACCATGCGCTCTATACGAAGCGTGTGCAAATCTATAAGTGAGAAGTACTATGCATCCGATCTACTACGATGTCACCCGTTTTAGCGATATGGATATCTACCTTTTTAAAGAGGGAACCCATGTCAAACTCTATGAGAAAATGGGTGCCCATCTGATGGAGCGTCAAGGTGAGCAAGGGGTCTATTTTGCTGTCTGGGCACCTAATGCTGTGGCAGTAAGTGTTGTTGCCGATTTCAACCACTATAACCCATCAACCCACCCTCTGAAACTTAGAGAGGATGGTTCAGGGATTTGGGAAGGGTTTATCGAAGGGGCTCTTATCGGTCAGACCTACAAATACCATATCGTCTCCAGTATTAATGGCCGTACCTTTGAAAAGGCTGACCCTTACGCCAAATATGCTGAAAAACCACCTCATTCAGCCTCACGTATCTGGTCGATTGATGATTATCAATGGAGTGATGATACATGGATGGATTTGAGAAAAACACGCAATCGACACGATAAACCGATAACCATCTATGAAGTCCATTTAGGCTCATGGCGCAGAAAGGCAGAAGAGGGGAACCGAACGCTCAGTTACATTGAGTTAGCAACAGAGTTGGCAGAGTATCTGGTGAAGATGAACTATACCCATGTAGAGATCATGCCAATTACCGAATACCCCTTTGAAGGTTCGTGGGGGTATCAGGTCACAGGCTACTTTGCACCAACAGCACGCTACGGTACACCGCAGGAGTTTATGCAGTTTGTCGATATTATGCATGCCCACCATATCGGTGTCATTATGGACTGGGTGCCTTCGCACTTTGTGACAGATGGTCACGGGCTTTTGAATTTTGATGGGACATGTCTCTATGAGCATGAAGATCCAAGACTTGGATACCATCCGGAGTGGAGCAGTGCCATTTTCAACTACGGTCGCAATGAGGTGCGCGCCTTTTTGATTTCAAGTGCCATGTATTGGCTTGAGAAGTTCCATATCGATGGGATTCGTGTTGATGCTGTCGCTTCGATGCTCTATCTCAATTATGCTCGCAAAGAGGGTGAGTGGCTTCCTAATAAATATGGCGGTAACAAAAACTTAGAAGCGATCGAATTTCTCAAACAGCTCAACCAAACCGCTTATGGTGCTTATCAAGATATTGTTATGATCGCTGAAGAGTCCACCGCCTATCCTAAGGTGACACGCCCTATCTATACGGGGGGGCTTGGATTTGGCTTTAAATGGAATATGGGGTGGATGCACGATACGCTCAAATACTTTAAGCTTGATCCGATTCATCGGCAACATAACCATCAACATATCACCTTTAGTATGTGGTATGCCTTTGATGAAAACTTTGTATTGCCCCTTAGCCATGATGAAGTGGTCCATATGAAAGGATCACTCATTAACAAAATGCCGGGCGATGAGAATCAGAAGTTTGCCAATCTTCGCGCCCTTTTTTCTTATATGACGGCACATCCAGGTAAGAAACTCCTCTTTATGGGAGGTGAGTTTGGACAGTGGCGTGAGTGGAACTATGAAGAGAGTTTGGATTGGCATCTGCTTGAAAAACCGCTTCATCAAGGATTGCAGAAGCTTGTGAGTGATTTGAATGGACTCTACAAAACCGAACGGGCACTCTATCTCTATGATGAGAAGCATGCCGGCTTTGAGTGGATTGAAGCCAATGATGCAGAGCGAAATGTTTTAAGCTTTATCCGTAAGAGTGATATTGAGGATGAGACGATTTTAGTAATCTGTAACTTTGCCGATACCGTCTATGAAAACTACCGTGTAGGCGTCCCATTTTCAGGGCTTTGGAAAGAGATATTTAACTCGCAGATGAAAATTTATAAGGGATGGGATATTACCAATCCTGAACCAATTGAAGCAGAAGCGATTGAGTGTCACGGTAGAGCTTATTCGATCAATCTCACTCTTCCACCACTTGGTGTCTGCTATTTTAAACAGATTTGAAAAAAATTAGTTGTAGATTGACGATTATAAGAGTATAATAGATCATTATAAGAAGGAATGATCTATGAAACATAATCGTTACACAAAAGAATTGATAGATAAGGTGCTTGTCGAAAAGAGTTTTGACAAGCTCCATCATGAATAAGCTACTTGCCGAAGAGATCTACTATTTGATGGTCTTGGGTCGAAAGTTTGAGTTTTCGGCCAAAGAGCACTATATGAAAGGTGATATTTCAGGCTTTTTACACCTTGATATTGGTCAGGAGGCACTTAGTGTCTCTGCGATGAAAGCCTTTGATCGAGGCGATGTCTTCTCTGGCTACCGTGTGCATGTCATGGCGATTGCACGGGGGCTCTCTCCAAAATCTGTGATGGCAGAGCTTTTTGGCAAAGCAACAGGGGTGAGCCGTGGTAAAGGTGGTTCGATGCACCTTTATGACCCTTCTCACTTCTTCTACGGCGGTGATGCTATTGTGGGTGGACACCTTCCTAATGCTGTCGGATGTGCTTACGCACGCAAGTATCAGGGCAGTGAAGAGGGTGTGATGGCCATCTTTGGTGATGGTGCCACCAACTGCGGTGCTTTTTTTGAATCACTTAACATTGCAAGCGCACAAAACCTCCCACTTCTATTTCTTTGCGAAAACAATGGATATGCGATCGGAACAAAGATTACAAGTGTGACCCCCTTTTTGAAACAATCAAAAAAAGCAGAACCCTATATGCGGACGATGGAAGTTGATGGTATGGATGCCGTTGCTGTCTATGATGCACTTAAAGAGGCGCAAAAGAGTCTGCATGATGGTCATGGTCCTATCTTTGTGGAAGCTTTTACCTGTCGCTATGAAGGGCATTCGATGAGTGATCCTGGCAGTTACCGTACCCAATTGGAGATGCAGATCTGTAAATCGCAAGATCCGATTGATCGGATGAAAAAGGTGCTGATAGAGCAGTACCAAGTCGATACCGCCTCTCTTGAAACATTAGAAGATCGGGCAGAGCGTGCTGTGGAAGAGGCGGTCGATTTTGCCCTTGCAAGTCCTGAACCCGATGAAGCAGAACTTTACCAAAATATCTTCTGTCAAGGTTGTGCCAATGTTATATCGTGAAGCACTGAATCGCGCGATCGATGAGACGATGGCAATCGATTCAAATATTGTTGTATTGGGAGAAGATATTGGTCGGTATGGTGGCAGCTATCGGGTCACTGAAGGACTCTTTGCCAAATATGGCGAAAAACGGTTGATGGATACGCCAATTGCAGAGATGAGCATTGTCGGTAATGCGATTGGGATGGCAATTGGTGGACTTCGTCCGATCGCCGAACTGATGACCGTCAATTTTGCCCTTTTGGCATTTGATCAGATTATCAACCATATGGCAAAACTCCACTACATGAGTGCTGGAAAGATTACATTGCCAATGGTGGTACGTTTCCCACAAGGGGTAAGTAAACAGTTAGCATCACAGCATAGTGAGAGTTATGAGCAGATGCTTGCATCCGTTCCTGGATTAATTGTCCTTGCTGTTAGCGATGTTAATTATGCCTACCACGCCCTTAAAAAGGCGATTTTGATGGATGATCCGGTGATCGTTATCGAACATGAACTGCTCTACAATAAAAAGGGTAACGTCGATTTTGATCGTGATATTGATCCGTTGAAGGCACGTATTGTCAAAGAGGGTGATGATATTACCATTGTCAGTTATCTTAAAATGGTTGATGATGTTATGGAAGCGGTACCACAGATTGAGGAGAAGCTTGGTAAACAGTGTGAAGTGATCGATCTGTGTGCTTTGAATCCGATTGACTATCAGACATTGGCTCTGTCGCTTAAAAAGACGGGTCGGTTGGTGGTGGTTGAAGAGGATCATAAAAAGGGAGGATTTGGTTCACAAGTGATAAGTTGGGCAGTAGAGGAGCTCTTCTATACACTCGATGCCTCTCCTCTTCGTATCGCTGGGGAGGATGTACCGATTCCTTATAACAGAAAGCTTGAACTCGCTTCGATTCCGACGCCTGATAAAATCGTTGCACGTATTGTGACATGGGGAGAGCAGAATGGTTTATGAAATTATGATGCCCCAGCTCTCAGATTCCATGGAAGAGGGTAAGTTGATTAGCTGGAAAGTGAACATAGGAGATCATGTCAGTGTGGGTGATGTGATGGCCGATGTTGAGAGTGACAAAGCGATTATGGAGGTGCAGAGTTTTAAAGATGGTATTGTGAAGGAGCTTAAACTCAAAGAGGGTGATATTGCTCCGGTTGGTACGACGATTGCAGTGATTGATACATCTCAAAAAGAGGAGAGAACACCAGCAAAAACAGAGAGAATCGATCAACCTAAAGCACCCCAAACACAACCAACATCGATCAAACAACCTTCTGTTATTCAGCCATCATCCACTATCTCCATTGCTCAAATAGAAGGGTTTGCCTCTCCCAAAGCCAAAGCAGTAGCCGCTAAATATGGTCTTGATATTGCCAAACTTCAACAAAAGGGTCAGCTACCGATACCAGCCAATGAAGAGGCGATTGAAAAAGCGTATAGGCGTCGTTACTTTACACCTAAGGCATTGCAATGGATTGCACGCTATCACCTCTCGATTGATGCATTTGAAAAAGGGAAAAAACATGGCGAAAAAGAGGTGCTTGCCTATATCGAAGAACACGATATTCCACTCCCTAAACCTCTTGATCCTATGCATAAGGCGATGATTACTGTCGTGACTGAATCGGCTCAAAAACCTGTTTACCATATTTATGATGCAATTGATGTAACGGTGTTGAAGGAATATGAGAGCGAACAAAGAACCGTAACGGTTTGGCTCATTAAACTGATTGGCGAAGTGATGATGCACCATGAGAGTTTTCGTACAACGTTAAAGGAGAGTGGCTTGCAGGTTTGGCCCAACGCTTCGATCTCGGTGGCGATGGCTGATGGAGAAGCACTCTATATGCCAGTTTTTAAGGATGTTAACAAAAAGAGTATAAAGGAGATCTCTAAAATATTGAAAGATTTTAAAGAGAAGGTTAAGTCTCAAAGAGTTTTACCCGATGATTTAGAGGGAGCCACATTTGGAATCAGTAATCTTGGCATGATGGGGGTTGTTCGATTTGATGCATTAATCTATAAAGATGCTTCAGGGATTGCTGCTATTGGAAGCGAAACAGAAGGCAAGATATCCATTACCCTAACGCTTGACCATCGTATTATCAATGGTTACCAAGCGGCAGAGTTTATGGAGAGGTTGAAAGTGTTGGCGGTGGATGCTCTATTTTATAAGAAAGGGATTGAAGATGTATGATATCTGTTTCATTGGTGGTGGGTTAAATTATGCGGGTGCTGTTGTTGCAGCAAAAGAGGGGATGCGTGTTGCTCTGATTGAGAGAGATTTAGAGTCATTGGGTGGGACATGTTTACATCGTGGCTGTATTCCATCGAAGATGTTTTTACACTATGCCTATTTAGGATATGCAACACGAACAACACCGATCTTTTCTCAAAGGGCAGTGCTGGATATGGCACAGCTTCAGCAAGAGAAGAGTGAATTGATTAAGAGTGCCCATCATGCGATTCTTAGACAGTGTAAGGATGTCACACTTATAGAGGGAGATGGAAAGATTACCGCACCGCATGAGATTCGTGTTGGAGAGCGTACGATTGAGGCAACCCATGTGGTGATTGGAACGGGGTCACGCCCCTTTATTCCAGAGGGTATTGCGTATGATGGAAAGCATATCATTACAAGTGATGATGTTTTGATGATGTCATCGCTTCCTAAGTCGATCGCAATTTATGGAAATGGAGCGATTGGGTTGGAGATGGCATCATTTTTTTCAGGGTGTGGGGTGAAGACAGCACTGATCTATCGTTTTGATGATCTCTTTCCTAATGCTCATCCAATGATCTCTGCGAGTATGCAAAAACAGCTTGAGGTATTGGGAGTTATCTTGATGCCCAATTGTGAGATTACAGAGGCTAAGAGTGTTGATGGGAGTGCTTCGGTGTTTTTAAAAGATGGTACCCACTTAATGCCTGAAATACTTTTGGTGGCAACAGGAAGAGAGCCAAATACCGATGTAGTGGCTTGTTCACAAATTGCACTCTCTCAACATGGTATCGAGACCGATGAGATGTTTGAGACAACAGAGTCTGACCATTTTGCAATTGGTGACTGTAATGGAAAGATTCAGTTGGCACATGCCGCACGTGCACAGGTACTTAATGTCGTGAATCGTCTGCTTAACCGTAAACCGTCGATTTTGAATCTCGATTATGTGGTGAAGTTTATCCACACACTTCCAATGAGTTACGCAACAGTCGGGTTGACACGCGAAGCTTTACAAAAGTCGGATGAACCATTTAAAGAGTCGGTGGTGCCACTCAATGCTTTTACCTATTCGCATATTCACCATGCAAAAGATGGGGTTATCGTTGTTTATACGGATGCTGAGAACTTTATTATTGGCGCGGAGATTTTAGCCCCGAATGCGGAAGAGTTGATTTCGACAGCAGCAATGGCACTGACAGGAGAGCTGAGTGCGGCGTTGGCAAAAGAGACGATACTTGCCCATCCGACTTTTTCTGAAGCACTTGAGAGAGCCTTTTTTAAACTATGATACTTCATCGATGGGGCGTTTTGGATTATGGCGTAGCGTATGGGGCGATGAAAGGGGTACATGTGCAAGCCTTGCAAGATGGAGAGAATCATCTAATTCTCTGTTCCCACCCATCAGTTTTTACTGTTGGTAGCGATGACAAGGGGAAATGGTCTGTTCCAACGGTACGAACCGATCGTGGAGGATCGATTACGTGTCACTCTGAAGGGCAGGCAGTTGCTTATTTCTGTTTTCAAGTTTCTGAACCACCTCTCTTTTATCGTCGTGTCAGACGTGCTTATGAAGATCTGTTTGCTATGTTGCTTCCTATAGTTCGTTATGATCGAGAGAATCCCGGTTTCTATCTGGATAATCGTAAAATTGCGTCACTTGGTTTCCGTTACCGTTCAGGGGTCTCTCTTCATGGCGTTGCACTCAATGTTGACGTCGATCTTGCCTTTCATGCACAGGTCAATCCTTGTAATCTTGACGGCATCGTCCCAACCTCGCTTGCGCAAGAGGGGGTAGAGGTGTCGTTAGATGAGGTGAATGAAAAAATTATTGAAGTCATTGCTAAACAATTTAAAGAGAAAGAGAGAAAAGTGTGTTGAGGTATGGTGAGCACCTGTAATGAAACCCTATAAACCCAAAGTTAAAGCTCCTGATCCTATACTGATTGCAAAAACCCATAAAATTTTGCGTCAGAACGGTGTTACGACCGTATGCGAAGAGAGTGCATGCCCCAACCGTGCCGAATGTTATCAAAGGGGTACAGCAACCTTTATGATTTTAGGTGATACTTGTACCCGTGCATGTAAGTTTTGTCATGTCAAAACGGGGCGTGGCTTACCACCAGACTCCACAGAGCCTCAACGGGTTGCTACGGCGATTCAAGAGCTTGGACTACGCTATGTCGTTATCACATCTGTTGATAGAGATGATTTATCTGATTATGGTGCAAGCCATTTTGAAGCGGTGGTGCGTGCGATACGTTGTCGTATGCCTCACGTGCAGATTGAGCTTTTAACTCCCGATTTCAAATGTGACCTGTCTGCTTTAGATCGCATTGTGAGATGTGGTGCCGATAAATTGGCACACAATGAAGAGACGATCCGTCGTCTCTCACCAAACATACGTCCCCAAAGCGATTATGAACGCTCTTTACAAGTGTTACACTACTATGCAACACACTTCAAAGGCTCTGTAAAATCGTCACTCATGGTTGGCTTAGGAGAGAAGCCCTATGAACTTTTAGAGACGATGGCAGATCTGCGTCAAGTTGGTGTTGATGAGTTGACCATTGGGCAGTATCTCCAACCCTCACCCAACCACCACCCTGTCATCTGTTACTACCCTCCTGAATTTTTTGAAGAGATGAGAAGAGAGGGGTTAAAGATGGGATTTAAAGCGGTTACTTCGGGAGTTTTGGTAAGAAGCTCCTATTATGCGGAGTGTTTATAGTTATATTTTTTAATATGAAAAATCTGAATTAGTTAACAAAATATTTATAAAATAAAATATATAATCTCTTTATATCTTAGATATTATTTTTTATGAGAAAGGTATTTTATATTGCGTAGTGATGAGTCTAAAAGAGAATTATCCAACTATTTTAAACAAAAGTATATTGAAAATGCTTTGAATTTCTTTATATCTTGGAAAATTTTTTTTATAAAAAGGGATTTTGTATTATCCAATAATAAATTGGAAAGAGAATTAGCTAATTATCTTAAACAAAATAAGTATATTGAAAATGCTTTAGGTAAATTTAAAATTGAAAAGAAAGAACTTGGTAAAGGAGGCACATCAGTTGTAAGAAGAGCAACTTTTGAAAATAATCAAGAGTTTGCAATAAAATTTTTATTGGAAAATACCAAAACTCATGAATCCAAAGCATTTAAGAGATTTAAACAGGCTCATATCAATATGTTACGTATTCAAAATACAGGTGCAATACTTCCTCAGATTCATTTTGATTATTTACATATTAATGAGAATATAACTATTCCATATATCATTATGTTAAAGGCTGATAAAACACTAAAAGATTTTAAAGAAAATCGTGAAATAACTTTTGAAGATTTTGAAAAAATCTTCAATTCCCTCATTGAACTCTTGAGAATAATTCATGATCATGGCATTATTCATCGTGACTTGAAACCTGAAAATATATTTTTTTTGAAGGATAGATTAGTTCTTGGAGATTTCGATATAGCAAAGTTTGATGATGAGCATTTTGTAAAACTTCATGATACAAAAAAAAGCGAAAGACTCGCTAACTATCATTTTTCTGCACCAGAACAATCTGAAAAAAGTTATGGTGAAATTACACAATCTGCTGATCTTTTTGCATTGGGTCAAATATTATATTGGCTGATTATAGGTCAAACCCTTAGGGGGCAATCCAAAATTAATTTAGTTGTTTATGATAGAAGATATAGTAAATATCAAGCTCTTATTGAGAGACTCTTACAGCAAGAACCTGATAAAAGGTTTCAAAGCATAGAGCAACTATCAAAATATTTAAAAGAATGTGATACGGCTAATCGGGATGCTTTAGAACTAGAAAAATCTTTGGAGAGGCTTGAACTTTTTGATGAGATTATCAATAAATATACTCCTAATTTAGATTGGCATGATTTTCAAAAATTTGATAATAGACAAATTATCAATGATATTATGAAGGATTTAGCCAAGCATAGAGAACAACTCAATTTATGGTGGAGTAAAGGAGAAAAAAGTAATTATATTTATGAAATAAAAAAAAATTATGGTATTTCTTATTTTGATAAATTGAAAGAGAAACTTATGCCAAGCAATAAATGGATATTGGATGGTTTTGAAATAGATATCAACTCTATTTGGATTTATAAATATGGTGATTTAGGAGGAAGTATCATTATTATTGAGTCGAAACCAATGCCTTCTTTTGGAATTTTTAAAGATGATTATGAATTTGAGGAAGCAGTACTATTTAGAGGAAGATATATCCCTCCAATCCATCTTGAAAGTGGTTGGACAGAGTATAGAGGAAAAAGAATAAAAATTGATCAAGCAGAAACTAAAGAAATGAGAATTAGATATTTGCATCAAGACTTATTTTTT
>QNYO01000052.1 GCA_003978765.1 Hydrogenimonas sp.
TTATAAAAGTAATTTTTTAAAGATAAATTCTCTATTTAATGATTAATAGCAGTAGAATAATATTCAGAAGTAAAGAACCAATAAAGAGCCAGCGATAGACCATCACAGGTTCACGTTCCAAGAGAGAGACATCTTTAGGATAGTAGGGTTTTACCTTTTCAGGATGGGTCAGTTCATACTCCATCTCGGTATAGACCTCATAGCGACGTTCTTTATCACGCTCAATGGCACGCATCACAACCGACTCTAACCATGCCGGAACTGCCTTATTATAGGCGCGCACAGCTTTAGGTGTTTTAAATGTAGGGGTCTGAAATGGTTCAATCTCACCATAAGGAAACTTCTTTGTCAATGCTTCATAGAGTGTTACACCAATCGCAAAGATTTCGGTCTGTTCACTAATCGGCTCACCTGTAAAACGTTCCGGTGCCAAATAGCTTGGTGTTCCAGCTCGTGACGTGATGGAAAAGATCTCAACAATCGATCCAAAATCGACCAGTTTATAGACACGTTTTCCATGGCGATGAAGCACAATAATATTTTCAGGTTTAATATCGCCATGCACCAAATCATACTTCAACAAAAAACTGCAGGCATGAAGTAAAAATTTACCCAACTGAATCGTATCTTCAACAGGTAACGGCTTTTTGGCAATCACCTCTTTAAGAGAAACCCCTTCAAGATACTCCATCACATAGTAGCGTTGTGTTCGATTTTTTGGAATCACCGCTTTTGGAAAAAAGCCAGCTTTCAAGCGTGATGCATTCCACGCCTCTTTGACAAAGAGATCCAAATACTGCTCATCATCAATCGCTTCAAGAGGTGGAAATTTTAAAACATACTTCACACCCTTCTTCTCAGCCAGCCATGTCCGCTCATTTTGAATGAGTGGCTTAAGAAGGCGGTATCCATCGATGACTTGATCTTTTTTGAGGCTTTTAGGGATAGGAAGCTCGATATTTTTGAGAGTTTTATGGGTACTTTCACCTTGAATCTCGATGACAACTGCTGTCGTATCATCTGGCAAATCATCATCCACTTTTCGACTTGCCGCTTTAATAAGTGATGTTGCACCAAATTTGAGTTTTGACTCAATTTCAGCAGGCTCCATCACCTTCTCTAAACCATCACTTGCCAGCAGAAGTGTATCACCAATTTCAAGATTATTTTCAAAAAAGTAAGGGTCAACCGTTTCAGAGAGACCAATCGCTTGTGTAATCACATGCTCCATACCTGGTTCATCACTGACATGGTCGAAAGAGATCTGTTGTAAATGACCTTGACGATAGAGAAAAATAGGAGAGTCACCCACATTGGCACCATAGAGTCTGTGACCATCAATCACAACAATAGAGAGTGTCGTCACATATTCGGGGCGATCATACTCTTCAATCCCCTCTCGATACAAAATAGCATTGATATTGGTGATAAAGTGGTGGAGTGACTTTTCGATACTCCAACTTCGTGGGCGTGTTTTGAAGTTATTCATCAGGTAGTTAACGACACGGCGTGCCGCTTTTCCACCAGCTTCCGCACTGCCAACCCCATCACAAACAATGCCAATACATAGATCATCGATAACCTTGACACCAGCGAAATCTTCACTAACAAGCTCTTTACCCTTTGCCAGACCAAAGGAGCTGACTTTAAACATCTCATTCTTCATCACAAAACCTCCTTATTCATCTGGCAAATCCTCTTACTTAGGCAAGGTTGGTATAGACCGCCTGCACATCCTCATCATCTTCAAGTTTATCAATCAGTTCACTCACCTCATCCATCTGCGCTTCCGTCAGTTCCAACGGCACATTTGGAATGCGTTGAAGCGATGCTTTTTTAATCTCAATACCACGCTCTTCAAGTGCTTTGTTCAATTCACCAAATGATGTAAACTCACCATAAATACGGATAATCTCTCTATCTTCACCACTCTCTTGTGGCACTCTATCCTCTTCAAGCTCTTCCAAACCAAAGTCAATCAATTCAAGCTCAAGCTCTTCAAGATCGATCGTATCGGTTTTATCAAACTCAAAGACAGCTTTGCGGGTAAACATAAAGTCAAGCGACCCACTGGTCAACATTTCACCCCCGTTGCGTACCAAAATAGCACGCACATTGGCGACTGTACGTGTTCCATTATCGGTTGCACACTCAATATACATCAAGGTTCCATGAGGACCTTTGGCTTCATAGGCAATCTCTTTAATATCGGCGGCATCTTTGCCCATCGCGCGTTTGATAGCGGCTTCGATATTATCTTTGGGCATATTCTGCGCTTTGGCATTCAAAATTGCTGTACGCAGTTTTGGATTGAGCTCTGGGTCTGGACCACCCTCTTTGGCAGCCATCGTAATGACTCGACCCAATTTAGGGAAGATGCGTGACATCGCTCCCCATCGTTTTAGTTTCGCTGCTTTGCGGTATTCAAACGCGCGTCCCATATTCTATCCTTCAATTTTTTTCGAAATTATATCCGAAAAATGCTCCACGCACCGATGTTAAATCTTACCGCCTGCAGTCATACCCCATGTGGTTCTCCAGCGGGTTTTCACCAAGCTAATACCAACAATCGCCATAAATACGACCCCTGCAAAGAGGAAGAATCCTGCAGCATAGCCATCAAATGCCCCTTTCGACCATCCAAGGGTTTTAATCAATACAGTACCACCCAAACCGCCAGCACATCCGATAATACCTGTCATAATCCCCATATCTTTACCAAACCGTTGTGGCACCAGCTGGAACACAGCCCCATTAGCCATACCAAGGTTTGCCATAATCAAAAAGAGGACAAGAATCGCCAAATAAAAGTTATGCACCAATGTTGCATTTACCACTGCTAAGAGTGATACCAACCCAAAGAAGATATAGAGTGACTTCACACCCCCCATCTTATCGGCAATCGCACCCCCAACAGGACGCAAAACGGCACCAGCAAAGATACAGATCGCACCAAAGTACCCAGCCACAACTTTCACATTCTCTTCACCCAAAATATCATGACCAAATGCACTCATATCGATCTGATAGGTGTTCATCAAATAGACTTTCATATAGTTAGCAAAACCGACGAATCCACCAAAACTTACTGCATAAAAGAGGCTAAACCACCATGTATCTTTGTCACGCAATAGTTTAAGGTAGTCACTCAACTTTTTTGGATTGGGTGTATAGACCTCTTTGGGAGCATCTTTTGCCATAAACGTATAGGTAATAAAGATGAGTGTCGAAAGAACACCTCCAACCAAAAAGACTGCTTGCCATCCCCACAACTCTGCAATTTTCGGCGCAAAGAGAAAGTCAAGCACAACCCCGATATTCCCAGCACCTGCAAGTCCAAGTACCAATCCTTGCAATCGTGGTGGATACCACTGTCCTGCTTGTGGAAGTGCCACAGCAAACGATGCACCTGCAAAACCGAGTCCAAATGCCACCATCAACAGCTCATTATAGGTAATGCTCTCCCCACGAAGATAGGCAAAAAAGAGTGATGTAATAACAATAGCCTGTGCTGTTAATGCTGTCTTTTTAGGACCAAACTTATCAACACCAAATCCCAAAACAATGCGTAAAATTGCACCAGAAAGAATTGGAATAGCAAGTAGTGTTGCTTTTTGATCAGGTGTTAGTGAAAAGCCATGCACAGCCAATGATTCCGAAATCTCTGTTGCTAATGGTCCCAACATTGTCCAGACCATAAAACTAAAATCGAAATAGAGGAATGCCGCAAGCAGGGTCGGTAGATGACCTGCCGTCTTGAGCTCACCCAATTTCATTAAAACTCCTTGAAAAGTTTGATGTTGGAATTGTAATACGTTTCATAACTTTTCATTGCCTATTTTTTAATCAATAAAAAGCCTACAATTGACTGATTAAAAAATATGCAACTAAACTGTTCAAGATTTGTTACACTTCCAAAAATCTTAATTTCTCATAGGAGAGTGTATGACACTCGAAGCGATTCAAGCCAAACACACTAAAATCAATAAAATTGAAAAGATGAAGCAGACCCGTACCTATAAAGAGGCGTGGGAAGCACTCCAAACCTATGCCAAAGAGGGGTATGATGCCATCATCAAAGAGGATAAAGAGTTCTTCCTGAAATGTTTCGGTGTTTTCGATCGCCCTGCAACACCAGGAAAGTTTATGATGCGTATCCGTATTCCATCGGGTCGTCTCACCAGCGAACAGGCTGAAGTGCTTGGAACACTGTCACAAAAGTATGGCAACAACTATATGGATTTAACAACACGGGCACAGGTACAGTTACGCTATCTTGAGATCGAAAATATTCCTCTGATTATCGAGTCATTAGAGCGTGTCGGTATTACCAGTTGGCAAACAGGCGTTGACAACTTTAGAAATATCGTCGCCGATCCCCTCAATCGCTTAAGCTACGATAGCATTATCGACACAGCCCCACTCATTGATCAGATGCAAGATCTATGGCTCAAAAAGGAGGAATGGATTGCCACACTTCCAAGAAAGTTCAACACATCGATTAGTGGTTCGATGACCAACCGCTGTAACCTCTTTGCACATGACTGCTGTTTCGCATTGGCGATGAAAGATGGGGAGTATGGTTTTAATGTCTATCTTGGTGGAAAAGTGGGTGCAATTGCCGAATCGGCAGATGTTTTCGTTCGCTATGATGAAGTGATTCCTTTTTATGAAGCATTGATTAAGATGTATCGCCAATATGGTTTTCGTGATAGTCGTAATAAAAACCGCCTCCACTATCTCATTAAAGAAGCGGGTATGAAACTTATCATCGATACGGTCAAAGAGATTGCTGGACGTGATTTTGATCGTGCCGGTGAAACACTGGTCAAACAACCTCGTACAGAGGAGCGTGATGGACGTATTCGCCTCAAAGATGGTACCTTTGCACTCCATATGGTCGTACCATCAGGAATCTTCAGCGGTACAGCAATGATTGAGGCGGGCAAACTGGCTAAAGAGTTTGGTAATGGTAAGCTCAATATCTCAACCACACAGAACCTCTATATTCTCGGTGTTCCTGAAAAGAAGATTCCAGAGGCACTTAAATCAAAACCTTATGACTGCTACTATTGTGTTTCTACCCCATATTTCAATCAGATGGTTGCATGTGCGGGGATTGATCTCTGTCCATTTGGGGTTATTCCTAATAAAGCTGATGCTATCGAAATGGCAGATTACTTAAGTGAAGCAGTGCCTCTTCCAGCCGATGCAACCATCCGTATGCACTGGTCAGCCTGTGTCAAAGGGTGCGGTGTCCATGAGTTGGGGGATATTGGTTTTATCGGCTGTAAAGCCAAAGAGGATGGTAAAAATGTCTATGGTGTTCATATTCAGATTGGCGGTAAATCTTCGATAACTCAAGAAGAGGCTTATACCATTATGAAGTCGATTCCACTCACACGTGCCAAATATTATGTTGCTGAGTTGACCAAAGCTTACCGAGATCTGCGTAAACCACGTGAGTCATTTGAGCACTTTGAGAGCCGTCTCTTTAGACGCTACTCCAAAGGAGCAATTGAGTTTATCTTACGATGGAATATCGATATTGCTCAATCCAACCATTTTGAACCTGTCGCATTTGATCCAGCGTGGGAGCCAAATAGTGAACATAATGAAATCTTCCTATTGGGGCTTGAAATTTATAAAAAGATGACGGGTGAAAAAGCATATCAGGGGATTCATCTCTTCAATCCAATTGAGACCACGCCACCCAAACACCCATCCAAAATCAATGGTGCTATCGATCCAAAACTGGGTGACATTGTGATGAAGATGGTTGCACCAAGTGAGAAGCGCTACGAAGTCTTTACCGAAATTCTCAAAGATCTTGATAACCTGTAACCTGCTTTAGCGTGTGGTCACGATCTGTGGCCACCGCTCTGTATTGAGTAGAATCTCTTTAACCCGATTTTGCCACATCTCTTTAAAAGATCTCTTCTCATCACTCGTTGCATCGCCTTGCATCATCTTTTTCATTAATGCTTGCTGTTGAGGATTTACAGGAACTACTGAAGGGTTATAATGCAAAAGTACACTTTGGTTGGTATCAAGCCTTGTGAGGCGTACATCCCCCTCCATCGCAACCCCATAAACGAGAAGATTACAGCGTGCCATCCGACCACCAAGCCCTTTAAAACCACCCGCATTGGCTGAACCTGTAATGAGTCCAATACAACTTCCAACCACACCAGAGGTCCCATCTTCAAGGGCTTCATGCACCTCTACCAAAATCTCTCCACGTACAGGTAGTGCCTCACCGTAGAGCTTTTGTAAGCCAATTTTGCTCATCAACCATGCACCTGCTACGGTTGGACAAGAGTGTCCTGCCAGTTTCACCATATCAATATAGTGGTAGGTTATACGCCCATCTTCAACGGCACCAAGTGTCTGCGCTAGTGGGTCAAACATCTCAATCGGTTCAACCGCATCAAAAAAGTCTGGATAGTTCATAGCATCCCTTTATCTTTAAGCGTATAGTAGATTTTTGTGGCACCAAAAAGGTTACGACCATAAAGGAGTGATTCCATCAAAAAGATCAGGGCTGTCACTTTCCATAATAGTGGAAACAGAAGTGCACCAAAGAGTGAAACCAAAAGAAGCCAATGGAGCCAAAGGTGCCATTGAGTATATTGAGATGGAATAATATCCCCCATCATCGGACACTCTAATACCCCTTTGGCATTAAGATGAAACCAGACTAAAAAAGGGACAATCTTATAACTCATTGCAAAAACGATACTAATAATAAAGTAACCAAAAAGAAGTGCTGCACTATCTAAAAGAAGGGGGTGATCCACTACGGTCATAACAGCTACCAATACAACAGCCACCATAAGAGCAAAGAGCCCTGTACGCCAAAGCCATACTGTCGTATCAGCCACAGGACGTTTACGCTGACTCAAACGTCGTAGTGTAACAACTGCAAAGGTAAAGAGTACCATACCAATAAGCATATCAAAGATATGTACCATAGACTCTGAAATAATATAGAAAGGAAATTGCACGACCAAAAGTGTTAAGAGAATTAAAGGAAACCACTTCCGAATTATATAGGGATAGGATGGAGTAACATAGAACATTTCAATCACTTGAAAAGCAACTGCCATAATCAAAACAGTAATCCAACCAAATAGCATAAAGTGCATGTGAATCGTACGTAAATCACTTGGAAGAAAACCGACATCAACCCCCATAAAGGTGAGTGTCACAAGTACAGCAAACAGAAGCCCAAACCCCAAACCATTCAATGAGATAATCATACCAATCACTGAAGGGGTTTTATTATCAATTGATAAAAGTTTAAAGAGCATAAGTACCACAATAAAACTGAGTGATCCAAGAAGAAGTGCCATTGCTGGATGTAAAAGCTCAAACTTTTCAAAATAGAAGGCCATCGTAAGAAGCAGTGTACCTATAAACATCACAAGATGTATCCAACGGGCATGAAAAAGAGGCTCTTTCATTGAAGCACCTGCAAGTACTGGAAGCATCTGAAAAAGTGCCCCTACCATCGCCATGCCCACCACACCTAATAGAAGTAGGTGAACAATTGCTACCATTTTAGGTGAATCCCAGTATGCAAGACCATGAAGATCCATACCAAAGATTGCAAGAGATACCAAAAACATAAAGAGGGGAATAGTAAGAAAAAATCGAAGAATCACACTAAAGGGTGGTGCTTGATCGAGTGAAAGCCCTTGACTAAACATCACCTAACTCCTGTAAAATAGCTTTTAGGTCAAGATTTTGGTTCTTGGTAAAGAGGATATGCCACTCCCCTTTACTATTCTCAAGGGCTTCAAACCGAAAACCGTGACGTTTGGCAATCATTAAGAGCGGTTGTGGATAGCGGTGAATATGTAGATGCATACAGTTTGTATCGTGTAATTGCTTCATCAGTTGAACCGATCGCTCCAAAGGTTCAGGGTGGTTAAGACCCCGAACATCGAGTTTTAAAATCTCTATATCTTTCAATGTGTTCTCATCCTTTCGACAAGTTGATGGGCTTGTGGCGCCAATACACGGTCACACATGGCATAGAGCATCTGCTCCTCTTTCATATTATGCTGTTGCAGTAGAATCATCAAGGTATCGGCAACAGAGAAGAAACGAGCTTTATCACTCTGATCGATCGCTTTTTTGAGCTCTTCAAAGAGACCTCTTGCCTGATTATGCTCATAACGCATCACTCGTGTTGGACCCTCTGTATTGCCTGTCACCTCCTCAAATGCAGGAAAGAGTATCTCCTCCTCTTTGTCAAAGTGTTTCAGCGTATCGATCATAAACTCTTCAAAATACTTCAACGCCTCTGTAAAGTCACCGCGATTCACTGCCTGCTCTGCTTTAGCAAATGCATCATCACATCGACGATGCTCATCACGCATAAAGTTTGAGATTTCCATATAGCACTCCTTATGATTTAAACATCCAAAAGATTTTTCCCATCACTACTGCCGTAACAACAAGAAATGAGACAAAGACCCAGTCCATTAAGACCCCTTTAGCAATGGCAGTCACTATCATTCTACACAAAAAATCTTTTTAATTTATTGATTTAAGTCAAATATCAATATAAAAAAGATCAGATATTAACTTTTAATGAACAATTATTTAAAAAATATAAAATAAAATCGGACAAAATGATAGTCATTAAACCCCTCACTCCATTTTTGCTACAATCACTCAATACTTTTAAAAAGGGAGACGATGGCATACTTTCCAGCGTTTGTAAAACTTGATCATAAGAAGGTATTATTGATTGGTGGTGGCTCGGTGGCAAAAGAGAAGCTTGAAAAACTTCTTGATTTTACACACAATATTACTGTCATCGCTCCCGATATTTCCGATGCAGTCGAACAGATGATTCATGACTATAAATTACAATTTTACCGTCGTCCCTATCAAACAGGAGATATTGAGGATTTTTTTCTTGTTGTCGTTGCCGTCGATGATGTGTCACTTCAAAAAGAGATTTATGAAGCATGTCAAAGCCGTCATATTCTTTGCAACAGCGTCGATTCAGTCGATTATTGCGACTTTATCTTTCCATCCTATACTAAAAAGGGAGCACTCACTGTCGCCTTTTCTACCTCTGGTATTTCACCTTCTGTAGCCAAATATTTACGACGTGCTATTGAAAAACTGATTCCCGACTCTATTGCAGACTTTCTTGAAGAGATGAAAGTGCTTCGTGCCTCACTTCCCAAAGGAAAGGCACGCATGAAACTCCTTGATGAAAAAGCAAAAGAGTATATTGAAACTCTTTTTAAAAAAGGTCAATAGATTGTTGTCTCTTGGTCAAACCACTCCAAATCTCTTTTGAGTGCCACCACATGACCAACAACAATAAGTGCAGGGGTTTCAACCTTTGCATGCTCTACTTTAGAGACAATATTGGAAAGTGTCCCAACAATACTCTTCTGATCAGGTGTTGTTCCCTTGCTAATCACGGCACATGGAGTATCTTTTGAGCGACCAATGCGTATCAAATTATTGACAATGTTTGTCAGATTGTGCAGTCCCATTAAAAAGATCAGTGTCTCATCACTCTTCATCGACTCCCAATCAACCTGTCTTTGAGGTTTATGACGTGACTCATGTCCTGTGACAACTCGAAATGAGACAGAGGTTCCCCGATGTGTGACAGGGATACCGGCATAAGCTGGTACGGAGATAGCAGATGTCACCCCTGGAATAAACTCATAAGCGATCCCCCGCTCTTTGAGATACTTTGCCTCTTCTCCTCCACGTCCAAAGACCAAAGGATCTCCCCCTTTGAGACGCACAACCGTATCATATTTCAAGGCACTCTGATAGATGACTTCATTGATCTGATCTTGTGGAAGGATATGACGACCATCAGCCTTTCCAACATAGATCAATTCACACCCATCTTTTGCCTCTTTTAAAATTTCCGGATTTGCCAAACGGTCGTAAATAATCACATCAGCTTCACGTACAACACGCAATGCTTTAATCGTTAATAGATCAATATCACCAGGCCCTGCACCCGTTAAGTAGACTTTACCCACGCTCTTCATACCTTATAAAAATGATTCAAAGGATTGTATCGGAAAATGATGAATCCCTTATAAGAAATTTTCTTAATAATAGAAATACAAAAATAGTTTTTGTATAAATTATAGATTATTTTTATTAATAAAATAATTTTTATAATAAAAAAATCTATATTTCTTAAGAAATAAAATAAATATAATAATACAAAATATATCTATAAAAAATTTTATTGTAAATGTTTTTAGGTTTTAAAAATTAAAAAATAATAATATATTTACCAGAAATTGAATGAGTTAAAATTAGTTTTTAAATTTAAGAATATAGAAATATTTTCTAAAATAAAGAGTGATAGCCACCCACCTATCTCTTCAATAACACATACCAAATCATCTTAATATCACCACCCTACGATACAATACAAAAATATTTCATCTCAATGGATTGCCTCATGAATAAAATGGAACTTTTGCAAAACTTCTATCTTTTTCGCCACTTAAGTGACAAGCAGTTTGAGCGTCTCAAAGAGATTTCACACATTGCAAGCTACCAAAAAGATACAATCCTCTTTTTTGAAGGTGACAAACCCAAATCGTTAATGATCTTAATTGAAGGTACTGTCAAAGTCTATAAGACCGACCAAAAAGGAAACAGCGTCACCATTCATCGCTTCTTTCCAATCGATATGATTGCCGAAATTACAAACCTTGAAGGGACCAACTATCCAGCCTCAGCGATCTTTGAAACCGATGGAAAACTTCTTTTAATTAACTATGAAATCTTCAAAGAGGAGTTTCTATCCAATCCAAAAATCTTACTCGCATTTGTCAAATCACTCTCAAAAAAGATCAAATATCTTGAAAATCTCATCACCACCAATATGGTCATGAACTCAACCGCAAGGGTGGCAAAGTTTATCTGTGAACATAGTGAAGAGCTCTCAAAACTCAAAAAAAGTACTATTGCCGCTGATCTTAATATGACTCCAGAGACTCTCTCAAGAGTTCTTAAAAAGCTCTCTATTCTTGGTCTTATCAAAAAAGAGAGAGATGAGATTATTATCCTCAATCCAGATGGATTAAAAACTTTTTATCTTT
>QNYO01000034.1 GCA_003978765.1 Hydrogenimonas sp.
GCCTCTTTTCAAGATGTTCGATCTCAAAAAGAACCTTTTTGCGGCTTACACCATCTTCACGGTTGAAGTGGTGCTTCTCTCGTTCAAGCTCAAGCTTGATCTTCCGAATCATCGCTGGATTCTTTTTTGCCTGTTCACGCATCTCTAAGACCCGTTTTTTTCGCCCCTCATTACGTTTAAGACGGGCTTTAACGCCACGGCGAAGCCACTCCTCTTCTGCTTTAAGAAGTTTTAAGAGGTTTTCATGCTCTTTATGCATCGCATGGAGTAGTGCCTCTTTTTGTTGCAGGTAACTCTCATACCCCCCTTTAAAACTGCGTAGTTTATGGTCATCAATCTCGACGGTGCGTGTCGCAATGCGGTCGATAAAGTAGCGGTCGTGAGAAATGAGCAACAGTGTAAACTTCTCTTTAAGAAGTAACTCCTCCAAAAACTCAACCATATAGACATCAAGATGGTTGGTGGGTTCGTCAAGTAGTAGAATATCGGGCTTTTTGAGGAGCAAAGAGGCGAGTGCCACACGTCTTTGCTCACCACCGCTAAGGAGATTGACAGGACGATCTTCATAAGCTTTAAGATCAAACTCTTTTAGAATACGCTCAATTTTATCATCGAGGTTCCAGGCATTGTGGAAATCCAAAAAAGCAGTCAATTGGGCATGCTCTTCAAGGAGTGCTTTATTCTCAAAATCTTCAGCCAGTAGGGTTGAGAGCTCTTCATAACGCTTTTTGGCTTCCTGAATCTCTGTTAGCTCATTTTCGATGGCATCACGTACCGTCAAACCCGCTTCAAAGACGGGTTGTTGTGCCAACATCTCGATCTTAAGCCCTTGTCGAACGATGCGCTTTCCAGCATCGGGTTCAATATCACCACTGACAATCTTCATCAGTGTCGATTTACCACTCCCATTGCGTCCGACAATAACAATACGCTCATACTCATCAATATGGAAGTTAATCCCTTGGAAAATAATTTGTGATTCAAACTGTTTATCGACTTCAAGTAGATCTACAAGTGCCATGTGAACCTTTTTCTTACAAAGTTGGGTTACGTTGAGATAGTTGAATAGGATTTTAACCTATATTGGCTATAATCCACTTAATTTGAACTCTCAAAGGAATATGTGCGATGATCGAAATACTCTCTATTATCTTCTTCTTTTACGTACTTGTGAAAGTTTATATCAGCGTGATGCAGATTGGTTATGTGGCCAAAGCCAAAGAGATGCCACCTGTATTGATGCGACCAAGTGGTTGGATAAAGTCTGCAAGCTATCTCATCTCTAGTGAGCGTCTTAAGATTATTGAGACGTTGGTGGAGTATATCCTCTTTATCTTTTGGCTCTCTTGGGGAATGCGATGGATCGATACATTGACATGGAATATGAGTCCGATTCTTCAAGCCGTCATTGCCGTTAATCTCTTTTTGATTGTCAACTATATTGTGGAGTTGCCATTTACGATCTATCGTACATTTGTCACCAACGAACGCTATAAATTTAACCATACAACCCCAGAACTCTTTATCAAAGATCAGATCAAAGGGGGAGTATTGACCCTTATCTTTGCTTCACTTTTAAGTGCCGCTGTTGCATCGATTATGATCCATGTTCCGTTATGGTGGTTCTTTAGCTTTGTCTTGATCTTTGGTGTGATTGTTTTACTCAATCTTCTCTATCCAACCTTGATCGCACCACTCTTCAATACCTTCACGCCACTTCAGGATGAGGTGTTGAATGAGAAGATTAAAGAACTTCTTGAAAAGAGTGGATTTAAGAGCGAAGGGGTCTATGTGGTGGATGCAAGTAAGCGGGATGCACGCTTGAATGCCTATTTTGGTGGCTTGGGAAAGAGTAAGCGTGTGGTGCTTTTTGATACACTTTTGAATAAATTGACCGATAATGAGCTGTTGGCAGTCTTAAGCCATGAGTTGGGTCATTTTAAACATCATGATATCTATAAAAATATTGCAATGATTGGTACCATTCTCTTTATCGGTTTCTATCTCTTTGGTCATCTTCCAACCTCACTCTTTATGGAGATTGGTGTGCGTGAGACACCAGCTATGTTTATGTTACTCTTTTTATTGTTGATTCCAGTTTTCCTCTTTATCTTTATGCCACTTATTAGTCTTGTAAGTCGGCAGAATGAGTATGCTGCCGATGCCTATGCCGTTGAGTTGCATGGTAATCGTGAAGACCTGATTAGTGCACTTAAAAAGTTGGTTGATGAGAATAAGAGCTTTCCTCTATCTCATAAGTTGACCATCTTTTTCTACTACTCTCATCCACCAGTGATTGAGCGTCTTAAGGCGTTAGGAGATAAGAGTGTCATGAATAAGAGTCAAGGGGATGATGCGATGAAAGGTGAGTGTCATCTATGACGATTGATGAGGCATTGCGTGATGCTGTCAAGATGATTGCATCGGTGGCTGAAAGACCACGACTTGAAGCTGAGATATTGATGGCAGAACATTTAGGGAAAGAGCGTATTTGGCTTCATACACATGGCGATCAGCCTCTTGAGAATATTGAAAATTTTTTTCAGTTGATTGAACGAAGAGCTAAGAGTGAGCCGATTGAATATATTCTTGGTCGGGTCTCTTTTTATGACCTTGAACTTAAAGTTGGTCCAGGGGTCTTGATTGCCCGTCCTGAAACAGAGCTTCTTGTCGATAAGGCAGCAGAGGTGATACGTATCCACAATCTTACGAGGGTTGCTGAAATTGGTGTCGGGAGTGGGGCAATTAGTATTATGTTAGCAAAGCTCTTTCCAATGTTAGAGATTATAGCCACTGATATCTCCAAAGAGGCTCTTGAGTATGCACGTTACAATGTTCAAGTATATGGCTTAGAAGATCGTATTAGATTGCAACAGGCTGATCTCTTAGAGGGAGTTGAAGAGCCCATAGAGATGGTGGTCTCCAATCCCCCTTATATCTCTGAAGATTATCAGCTTCCTGCACCATTACACTATGAACCCAAGGGGGCACTGGTCGGTGGCTCATCTGGGGATGAGTTACTGCAACGTATTATCTCAACTGTTAAGCAAAGAGCGATTCCCCACTTAGTATGTGAGATGGGGTATGATCAGCGTCAGCCCATTACAACCTATTGTCAACATCTCAATCTTCCCGAACCGATTTTTTATAAAGATTTGGCAGGTTTAGATCGTGGTTTTTATTTAAAACTACGCTAAAATTGGATAGCAATACTCTTTAAAGGAACATGATGCAGTCACATCAACCAAAATCTCCGATTCAACTCTCAATGCCTAAAAAGCTCTGGATTCCCTACTTAATCTTACTTGGTGTTACACTTGGTGTGGGCTTGTGTGCAGGTGTTTTTGCCGCACCTGTCATCTTTCATGCCGATGATCTATTGGGTGGTGGTCTTTTGAGCCACTATCAAGAGGGGCTTATTATGACCCAAATCTTTTTAAAGATGAATTGGTTGGTCAATATCACATGTGCACTGATTCTTGTCGTAGAGGGGTACCACTTTTTACGTTTCTATCGCGATCAGATCACCTTTTATAGTGCATTTGTGACAGTTTGGACAGGGTTTATCTTTACCCTCTACTATACACCACAGATTGTTGAGTTTCAAAGACAGGGTGAGTCGATTGTAGAGAATGAGCTGTTTCAAAAAGCCCATTTGATGTCAGAATGGGATTTTAAGATCTTTGTCGTGGCATTGACCATCCTTTTAGGACGCTATCTCTATCGAAAGATCGTTTAAGGTATTGAGCAATATGATCGAAATTAAGGGTTTGAAAAAACGGTTTGGTGAAAAAGAGGTACTTCGGGGGATTGATCTAACCATTCCCAAAGGGAAAACAACTGTCATTTTAGGTCTCTCTGGAGGTGGAAAGTCAACCATTATTAAACATATTGTAGGACTTTTAAAACCTGATGAGGGAGAGATATGGATTGATGGGGAAGAGATTAGTCATGCCGATGTTAATCAGATTCGCCGTATCCGTAAAAAGGTGGGGTTTCTCTTTCAGAGTGGGGCACTCTTTGATAGTATGAATGTCTATGAGAATGTTGCATTTCCATTGCGTGAACATACCAATATGGATGAAGATGAGATACGCCAGCGGGTGATTGAACGGCTTGAGATGGTTGCACTGAAACCCAAAGAGGTTTTGCATCTCTTTCCCGATGAGTTGAGTGGTGGTATGCGTAAACGGGTAGGGTTGGCACGCACGATTGCACTCAATCCAGAGATTATCCTTTATGATGAGCCAACCAGTGGTCTTGACCCGATTACAAGTGATCTGATTTCACAAATGATTCGACATCTTCAAGATGAGCTGGGTGTCACCTCAGTCTTAATTTCACACGATATTAAAGAGAGCTTTAAGACAGGTGACTGGTTTGCGATGCTTTATGAGGGAAAGATTATTGAGATGGGTGATGCCGACCATTTCCGATCGACAAACAACCCATATATACGGCAATTTTTAGATGGTAGGAGTGAGGGACCTATTCAATTTCAAAAATAGGTTATGGAGTGACAACAAACTGTCCCATCATCCCATGATCTTCATGTTCAAGGAAGTGACAGTGGTACATATAAGGGGCTTGTGCATCAGCATAATCCCGCATACGAACAATCACTTTGACTCGTGAATTGGGTGGAAGATAGACAGTATCTTTATATCCTTTTTCATTCTCTAAAACATTTGCTGCACTCCCATCGCGCTCAAGAATAAGAAAGTGTGTGGCATGGATATGAAAGTTGTGTGGCATCATCATACTATTGGTAATCTCCCATATCTCAACCTGATCAATAGGTACATACTCATTGATCACATTAATATCCATGGATTGACCATTAATTGTAAAGGTTCCTCGTTGCATACCTAAAGTAAATTGGCGGGTTCGTACCGCAGTTGCAGGATCCTCTTTTACAAGGGTTGTGAGTTGGTTGGGTAGGGTATAGGTTGCACCAAATGCGGTCGAGACATTAATGGTTAAGAGATCTTTTTGATGGTTCAACTCTTTTAAAATAAGTGTGTTGCCTGCATCATTGGAGAGATCGACGATAATTTCAGCCCTCTCACCAGGCGAGAGTCTCACAGAGGTTAATGGTACAGGCTTTTCTAAGAGGCTATTATCAGATGCTATCTGATAAAAGAGCCTCTCATTATGAAACCCAACTTCATATACGCCTGCATTTGAGCCATTAAGAAGACGCAATCTTAGCCATCCTGCTTGGGCTGTAAATGTTGGTTCAATTGCACCATTGACAAGGAAGATATCACTTTGATAGCCATGCATAATCTCTCGTCTTGAGGGAGAGTAGTCTAATGCCCCATTGGCATTAAAACGTCTATCTTGAAGTACCAATGGAATATCATCAATCCCATAGTTGTGAGGAATATTGAGTTGACTGCTCTCCTTATCCTCAACAATAATCAATCCAGCAAGACCATAATAGACCTGTTCAGCAGTTTTGCCCATGAAGTGAGGATGGTACCAGTTGGTGGAAGCATTCTGTTTTACACGATATTCAGCACTCCACGTTGCATTGGGAAGAATAGGTTGGTGGGGTCCACCATCCATCTGTGCAGGTACATGCATTCCATGTCCATGCATGGTGATTGTCTCATCTAAGTGGTTGGTGTAGTTGATTTTCACTCGATCTCCATTCTTCATAAGGAGTGTTGGTCCAAGATAAGAGGATTCATTAATACCATAGGTTGTAGTTTGAACACCATCAAAAAAGGTATGAAAAGATTTTTGTATCGTTAGGTTAAAGTGTTTAACACCTTGATCATCAGGAGTAGGATCTAAAAGAGGAGGAATAGGAAGTTGACGATTTTTAATAGGTTTGAGCTCTGTCACTGAAACACGACTACTGGTTCCACATCCACTAAGAAGAAGTGCGGAAGTATAGAGACTTAAAGTTAAAAATGAACGACGATTCATAATAAACAACCTCTTGATATCTCAATTAATGAGGAAGATTATAGAGTAGGAAAGTGTAAAAAGTGTGTAATGAGAGAATAGAAATCCGCATAAAGCGGATTTGAAGAGGGAGTTTTATGTGGCAGAAATTTTTTTAATCCATTTGATTACGCATCCATGTCGGAATATCGAGAATCTCTTCACTATCATAACCACCCACAACTTTCACACGAGGTGTACTTGCAGGAATAGAGATATCTCCTTTGATTGGCTGATCTAAGCGTTTAATCATCTTTTTTTTATCTTCACTATTCTCTTCTTGTTGCTCATATTCAGCGCTTTCAAAACCTGTTGCAACGATTGTGATCTTCACTTCATCTGGTGCCATATTCTCATCAGTTGTTGTACCGAAGATAACATGTGCATCTTCATCAGCATTATCTTCAACAATACCCATTGCTTCACTGATCTCAAGAATTGGATACTCTGGATGGATATTGAAGTGGACAAGAACACCCATGGCACCATGAATATCCATATTATCAAGTAGAGGAGACTCGATTGCATTCTTAATCGCTTCATAAGCAGCACTTGGACCTGTCGCTTCACCGACTCCCATGAGTGCAAGACCGCGATGGCTCATAACAGTATTGACATCAGCGAAGTCGAGGTTAATATCGTGTTCACCACGTGAGAGGATGACGTTACTGATACCACTAACAGCACGTGCAAGAATATCATCGACCATCTTGAAGCTCTCTTTAAGACCAAGATTCTTATCGACGATACTCAAGAGCTTCTCATTAGGAATCACAATAATCGAATCACTCTCTTTTTTGAGCTGTTCGAGTCCACTCTCTGCAAGACGCATACGTTTGCGACCCTCAAAACGAAAAGGTTTGGTCACAACCGATACCGTAAGGGCTCCTACCTCTTTAGCCGCTTGGGCAATAATAGGTGCGGCACCTGTTCCTGTACCACCACCAAGACCTGATGAGACAAAGACAATATCAGCACCTGCAAGGACCTCTTTGATAGCTTCAAAGCTCTCAATAGCAGACTCTTGTCCAATCTCAGGCTTCATACCTGCACCCAATCCTTTGGTAAGCTTTTCACCAAGTTGAATTTTATAGGGTGCTTTGGATGATTCAAGTGCTTGAGCATCTGTATTGGCAACAATAAGGTCGATGCCACTAATGCCTTGGTGGATCATATGGTTGATCATATTTCCACCACCACCTCCAACACCGATGGCTTTAATTTTTGCCCCTGTAATTGTTGGGGTTTCTTCAATGGAAAATTTGCTGCTCACATTGTACTCCTCTCACGAAATAGTTTTTTAAAAAATCTGTGTCATCCAGTGCCACAGCTTTTTAACCTTATGACCAAGACCATCTTGGTTATCTTCTTGACGCATAGTAGGCATAGATTGCTGTATGCTACTATTTTGTAAATCATCTTTTTTTGTTACTGTATCCTCTTGACGATAGTTATCCTCAACGCTACTATCGATACCACTTCCTTCTATAGAGATAGCAGACTCTTTTTTATGTAGCATCTTTCTACTCGAGTCAATTTCATATTGTGTATAGGATCCTGCACCATACTCTAAAAGCCCCATAATTGTGGCAAATGATGTATCGTTAAGTGGTTGAAAATCACCTTCAACAGGGCGTGGTTTAGCAATACGTACAGGTATATTATCAAAAATTGCCATGGCAAGTTCACGAATCCCATCGAGTTTGGTCATACCACCTGTTAAAATAATTCCAGCACCAATCTGCTCTTTGAGATTGCTCTTTTCCAACTCTTTTGCAAGAATCATTAGTGTCTCTTGAACACGTGCTTGAATGACGTTGTAAACAATCTCTAAAGAGACTTCATGCTTCTCATTCTCATCACCAATAACAGGAATTTCAATGAGCTCATTGGATGGTGCTTTTAGAGATCCATACTCAATTTTAATCTGTTCAGCTACATGAAGTGGTGTATGCAGTGCCATCGATAGGTCATTGGTGATATGGTTGGATCCAACGGCTAAAAAGCTATTGAATCGAATAGAGTTGCCAGAGTGGACAATCATATCACAGGTAGAGGCTCCCATATCGATCACACAAACACCAAGCTCTTTCTCATCTTCATTAAGTGTTGAGATAGCAGAAGCATAGCCTGATAGAATCACATTTTCAATCTCAATACCAGCCGATTTTACAGCTTTTTTGAGGTTGCTTAAATTAGATTTTTGTGTCGTAATAATATGCGTATCAACCTCAAGACGGCTAGCATTCATTCCAAAAGGGTCTTCAATATACTCTTGCTCATCAACTTTGAAGTTGTAAGGAAGAACATGAAGAACCTCATACTCATTGGGGATATTGGCATTATAGAGTGCCGTTTGCATGACACGATTAATCTCTTTAATCCCAATCTCTTGTTGAGGGATATTAACAATCCCAGAGCTGTTGATCGACCGGGTATAGGCACCCGAAATTGAGATCAGTCCACGATTGACAACAGTACCTGCAACACGCTTGGCATCAGAGAGTGCTTGTCGAATGGCACGGGCAGTGAGTTCGATATTGGTAATCGTTCCCTTTCTAACTCCCTGGGATTTTGCGACACCTGAACCGATAATATGGATCATGCCATCTTTCTGTTCAGCGATGACGACACTAATTTTGCTTGATCCGATGTCTATAGCAAGGAGTGGTTTGCTCACTCGGTTTCCTTTAGATATATTTCTACAGCATATTGTTGTTGAAGTTGATCGATAAGATGTTGTTGAATCAAGTTGGCTTTCATCTTTTTCGTATTATCTTCGATCAACGCTTTCTCATTGGAGAGGGCCTCTCTATCTAGTAGTTTTTGATCGACGATAGCATAACTTACAGCTTTGTCTGAAAGGAGAATACCCCCTTTGGATTGGTTAGAGTCAAAAAGTTGTTGTAAAAACTCAGCCGCTTCATCTCTACTAAGTGGTGGTATCTTATCCACACTATTACGCGTGATATAGTCTGAGAGTGGTGCATTTTCAAGGTGCTCTGCCATCTCTTCAGATTTTTGACGTAAAAGGTTGCGCTGTTTTTCTATTAATGCACCCTTTTTCACCTCGTTATAGGCTTCAGAAAGTGGTTTTGGATGTGGAAGTATACTCTCAATGACTTTGATAACAGCATAGCGTTGACCAACAACTTTTGGCTTTAAAATAGTGTTAGGGAGTGCTCCCTCAATAGTTTGCCAAACTTCAACAGGAAAACGTGGATCACCTGCATCAACTACGAGCTCTTCTACGGCTTTGGCTTTTCCCTTTTTTAAGGCAATATAGCGTCGTTGTGCCTCTTTTTTTGAAGCTTTGAGACGAAGCTGTTCAATAATTTTTGGGCGTACTGTTTCGAGTGGAAGTACTTTACCATCACCATCTTTAAAGTTTAAGCGATGCTCTTTATAGTACTCTTCAATGGTTTGATCATCTGGTGTGATCTGTGAAGGTTCTACCCAAATGAGTGCAAGCTTATAGCGTTTGGGGGTCATATAGTCATTTTTATGTGCTTCCCAGTAGCTTTTTATCTCATCATCACTCAGCTTGACATTCATATCATCAGCACGCAAGATTTTATAGCGAAGCTTATCTGCCATAAAGATTGCAGCACCAAATGCTTCTAGTTCAAGTGGTGCAATATCCAAGTTTAAGAGGGCAAGTGTTTTATTGAGAAGAATTTGATCTCTTAAGTGCTCTTCAAAGGCTTTGGGTTTGAGTTGCAAATTTTTTAAAACATTGAGATAGGTTGTTTTGTCAAACAGACCATTTTTTTGAAATTCAGGGATAGAGAGAATGGTCTCTTGAATCTCTTTGTCACTCACAATAATTCCATGCTCTTTGGCAAAGTTTTTGAGTAAGGCTTGATAGATAAGAGACTGAAGGACCTGTTTTTCCAAACCAAGCTGTTTAGCAGTTGCTTCGTTAAGTTTGCCTCCCATCATACGATTGTACTGTTGGTAAAGGTTGCCGTAAGCGGTTTGGAACTCTTGCATCGTAACAGGAATATCTCCAACTTTTGCAATATTGTTGGATTGTGCTCCATACTGATATGTTCCCCATCCGACAAAACCAGCACCGACAAATGCGATGACGCTAATCCAAATGGTGACAACAAGATACTTTCTATGCTTCTGCATCCAACTAATCATACAAGGCCTTGATCAAAAGTTTTCTATCGATTGCGATATAATTCTAATTGCTTTATTGATTTTATTGAATTCGAAATTAATTCCGGTTTAAATTTAATCCAGAAGTACCGAATTTACCGATATTTTCACAATAGTTTACACGAGGTAGAGAAAGTTTATATTTTTTCACTTTAGTATTATGAATATCAATAGTAAAGCAAGCTTAAAATATCATCATGACGCTACTAAAAGAGTGATGGCACCAATAAAAGGAGAAAGAAAAAAGATGAAAAATAGTGAGATTGTATCACGAGATTTGGCCCATATTTGGCACCCTTGCACGCAGATGAAAGATCATGAAACACTTCCGTTGATTCCTGTGAAGTCAGCTAAAGGTGTTTGGTTGGAAGATTTTGATGGACACCGTTATATTGACGGAATTAGTAGTTGGTGGGTTAACATTTTTGGGCATTCTAACGATTATATCTCTCAAAAACTAACAGAACAGGCACGAAATTTAGAACATGTTTTATTAGCAGGCTTTACCCATGAGCCAGCTGTCCGCTTGGCTGAACGGTTAAGTCGCATGGTACCAGGGAATCTTCATCGACTCTTCTTTGCCGATAATGGTTCAAGTGCTATTGAGGTGGCGTTGAAGATGAGTTATCATGCCCACCTCAATCAAGGTGAAAATCGACCGCTCTTTCTTTCGTTAACTAATAGTTATCATGGTGAGACGCTTGGTGCACTATCTGTAGGGGATGTGGAACTCTATAAAAAGACCTATGAGCCAATTTTGATCCGTTCGATTCAGACCCCTGTCCCTAAAGATCGGAGTGAAACTGCAGCCCGTGAAGCTGCAAAAGCACT
>QNYO01000033.1 GCA_003978765.1 Hydrogenimonas sp.
TGACATTATTGGCTTTAGGGTATTCCATTAACATAGCGACTGTTTGAGATGTCAACTCTAAAGGAAAGATCGCCTCATCAATTCCAAGTTTCTCTTTAATAGAGCTCTTTGCAAAAAACTGGTTTTTAAGGCGTATCAGTTTTCTTTGAACATTAATTGTATCATCGACAATGAGAGTCGATATGAGATTTGCTTCATCAACATCTGTAACCGCAATAAAGAGGTCTGCCTGTTTATCTATAAGTTTTTTATAGGTCAGAGGATCTTCAATATCACCATGAATGGGGAGAATATCTAAGCTCTCTTGTAATCTTCTTAAGGCTTCAGGGTTTTGGTCGATGATAGTGACGTTGTGACCAATAGATAGTGTACGTGATAGATGAAATCCAACTCTTCCTGCACCAGCAATAATAATATCCATTGTAAGAGTTTTAGAGGATCAATACTTGAAGTATGAGTCCTCATCCTCCTTTCCTAAGATTGAAATAGTGATTGAGATCTCTTCTACTTTTTAGTGACTCCCCCTTTGCGTTGACGCAATTTCTTCTCTTTGAGTTGCTCTTTACGTTTTTTGATGCGTTCTCGTATATCTTTAATTTTATCAATCTCTATATCTTCAAGATCTACCTCGGTCTTTTCAACCTCTTCTCCTACCTTCACCTCTAACATTTCAGATTTTTTCATTGCAAGAATTTGTGATGGAAAGAGACTTCTGTGACCTGTAATTAAGAAGCTGATAACAGCACTTAATGCAGCATAGTGTGCAATTTCAAGTCCAAAAAGTTCGACTGCCATGATGGTTGCTGCAATGGGTGTATTGGTGGCTCCTGCTAAAACACTTACAAAACCTAATGCGGCAAAAAGTTCAATATGGGCATTCCCTATGAGTTCTCCAAAGAGGTGTCCACTCGTTGCACCAATGTAAAAAATGGGTGTAATAATGCCTCCACTGCCACCAGCACCAAGAGTAATTGAGGTAAAGAGTATTTTGAGTAGAAATGCATACCATGGGATATCTTTAGAGAAATAGGGGTCATGACTTAATGTATCTTTGATCGTTTCAAGTCCAAGTCCAAGATAGATCTCTCCAAAAATGAGTGTCAATATAACAAGAAGCATACCACCTAAAAATGCAATGATATAGGGGTGTAGAGGTATCTTTTTAATCACTTTAGAGATCAATGAGATCGATGTAACAACAATATCTGATATAAAGCCAAAGAAGAGACCTGCAATGACAACTTGAAGGATTAATGGAAGATCTAAAGAGATGCTTTGGTAAAAATGTATATCAAAGTATGTATATTCAACACCAAGAAATTGTGCTGTGGTAAATGCTGCAAATCCAGCGATAAATGAAGGGAGAAGAACATCATACAAAATGACACCAATAATGAGTACTTCGACTCCAAAGATAGCACCAGCAATCGGGGTACCAAAAACAGCTGCAAAACCAGCACTGATACCACAAATCACCAGTTTTTTACGATCTTCAGTAGAGAATTTTAGAATATCGGATAGCCATGATGCCGCACCTGCACCAATTTGTGCACTCGGTCCCTCTTTTCCTACAGAACCACCAGAAAAAATTGTTAAGACGGTAGCAAAGAGTTTGACAGGAATGACAGCTATATCGATCTGACCATTTCGTTTATGGATAGCTTCGATCACTTTTTCAGTACCATGTCCTTCGGCATGCGGTGCAAATGTACGTACAATCCAAACGGTCATAAAGAGAGCCAATGGCAATAGATAGTAGTAATTAAAAGGAAGATCGGCTCTGCTTGACTCTGCAATATGTAAAATTTTTAGAAATAGAGTGACAATTGCACCTATCAGAATACCTACAAATGAGGAGAGTATCACCCATTTTGTAACACTAAAGAAGATAGCGGTCTGTTCTGTAATATGTTTTCGAATCATCTAACGATCCTAAAGTATGCTGAATGACCGATTATAACGCGATTTTTTTTAATTTTTATACAAAAGTTGATGGGTAAAGTGTAGAGTTTGCTGACTATTTTTAAAAGAGTTACTAAATAGATTAGAGAGGAATGTTTAGTGTGAAGTAGTTAAGGGATTACAAATTGTATATGGGAGAGATAAGACTGTGAAATAGATATGATTTCACAGTCTCTAAAAAACTCTTAGATATGTTTTGCAACCAGTTGAGCAATTTGAGGAGCTGGTAATGCACCACTCACACGCTCAACCTCTTGACCATTTTTGAAGATAATAATGGTTGGAATGCCTCGAATACCAAATGGTGCAGCCAACTGCTGATACTGTTCGGTATTGACCTTTGCAAATTGTGCTTTGAGTGGAAATTGTGTTGCAGCTTCTGCATAGGCAGGTGCCATCATACGGCAGGGTCCACACCATGGCGCCCAGAAGTCGACAACCACAGGAATATCACTCTTTTGAATATGGGTTGCAAAGGTTTCAGGTGTCAGTTCGATAGGGTGAGTATCGAGTAGAGATTGACGACAGTGACCACAATTGGCTTTGTTATAGTGCTCTTTAACGGGAATACGATTCACTTTATGGCAGTGTGGGCAGACAACATGAACGGTTGACATCTTCATCCTCCTTATTTGAATGAGAAACTCAAAGCATTAGAAAACTTTGAATCTTTTTGTTTTAAACTTACACTCATTTTACCTCAATTTTGGGAGCATTTTTGTACAATAGGTATCAAAAAAAGGGATATTTTTTGCAATTTGAGACCTATCCGTTTGAAAAGTTGACCAATCTGCTTGATGGTATCGTACCTAATGGTGATCTTGACCCGATTGTCTTGACTATTGGAGAGCCACAATTTGAGACACCAGCGTTTATTACCAAAGCGCTTTGTGAACATGCAGAGCTTTTGAAAAAGTATCCTAAAACGTCGGGTGAGTCGCAATTGCGTGAGGCGATGCGTGGCTTTGTAAAACGCCGTTTTCATATCGAGCTGGATGATTCGCAGATTATCCCGACCTTTGGGACACGTGAAGTTCTCTTTAACTTTCCGCAGTTTTTGTTGGCCGATCGTGAGAAGCCAACAATGGCATTTACCAATCCTTTCTATCAGATCTATGAAGGGGCAGCAATTGCCAGTGGTGCGGAGATTATCCATCTGAACTTAACCAAAGAGAATGGTTTTCTTCCAGTCATCGATGAGACGGCATTGGCACAATGTGATTTGGTGATTCTTAACTTCCCGAACAATCCGACAGCATCGGTGATGAATATGGAGACCATGGTGACATGGGTCAAGTTGGCACTTAAATATGACTTTGTTCTTTTGAATGATGAGTGTTATAGTGAAATCTATACACAGACCCCACCACCATCACTTCTGCAAGCATCGATTGAGGCGGGGAACCCAACCTTTAAGAATATTTTGGTGATTAACTCGATCTCGAAACGCTCAAGTGCACCAGGCCTTCGCAGTGGCTTTATTGCAGGTGATGATCAAATCTTAAAAGGCTATATGCGTTACCGAACCTATGTCGGTTGTGCTTCGCCTCTACCTTTGCAGATGGCTGCTGCTGCGGCATGGAATGATAATGAGCATGTGATCGCTTTTCGAGAGAAGTACAAAGAGAACTTTAAAATTGCTCATGAAGTGCTTGGTGTCAAGGTGCCAGAAGCGACCTTCTACATTTGGCTTGAAGTGGGTGATGAGTTGGAGTTTACGAAACGCCTCTATGAACGCTATAACGTGAAAGTGTTGCCAGGTAGTTTTCTTGGACGTGAAGGGATTGGACAAGGGTTTGTACGCATTGCACTGGTAGAGAATACTGAGCGTACGCTTGAAGCGGTGAAGAGGATAAAAGCCTGTTTAGAAGAGAGTAAATAACGCATGTTTCAGCATCTATGTGAAATACATATCTCTATAAAAGTATATGGATGAGACTCACTGAGTTTGAAGCAGTAGCAATCAAAGAGGTCTTTTTAGAGGTCTTCAAAGAGGGAGATCTCTACCTGTTTGGGAGTAGAGTAGATGATAAAAAGCTTGGTGGAGATATTGATCTTTTTATCGATTTGCCCTATGAAATAACGACAGAAGAGTTAGTAGAGAGGCGAAGAGCGTTTCGAATCAAATTACAAGATAGGATAGGAGAGCAAAAGATTGATATTGTGATCTCAAAAGATACGTCTAAAGGTATTGAAAAAGAGGCTTTAAAAAGAGGGATCTTGTTATGACATACTATCAAGAGAAGTTAGAAAAGGTATTGAGAGAGTGTGATAAACATATCTTGAGAATAGAGCATGCGACAAAGAAGATGTCATCGTTTATGCCTCTTAGTTCTGATAGATACCAAAATTTGACAGATGATGAAGTCGAGCATATTGACCAGTTTCTCTTTCGATTTGCAAAACTTCAAGATGCCATGGGGAGAAAGCTTTTTAAACTGGTTCTTATCTTAAAAGATGATTTGAGTATTGATGAAGTTGAGTCGATGAATTTTATTGATATTTTGAATCGATTAGAAAAGTTGAAGCTTTTAGATACATACACTTGGAGAAGTTTAAGAGATGATAGAAATGAACTGGCTCATAATTATGAGGATAATGCAGAAGAGTCATCGATTATTATCAATAGATTATTTGAAAAACGCATTGAACTTTTCAAGATATATAGTAAGATAAAAAATTACTTATAAACGTTACTAAGGAGCAAAAGATGCAACAAAATGAGTTTGAAGATTTAAAAAACAATCCGCAGTTTATGCTGGATTTGACCAACAGAGAAGAGGCGGCTGTGAAGGCTAAAGATATTGTCGGTATGTATGAGATACTCGATACCGCAGTGATGCTTGATCTTTCAGCGGAACGGTTGAACCGTATCTATACTGAGATTTTGCAGACAGTTTTTGATCGATTGGCAGATAAGCTGACCAAGCAGGAGTTTTTCAATATTAACGATAAAACAGATCTCTATACGATGCGTGGGATTTATGAGCATGGTATTGAGCGTTATAGTGAAAACGATTTTAAAGGGGCGAAAGAGATCTTTTTGATTCTACACCATACAGCCAATGATGAGACATTGAGTCAAGCGATGATGCCTCATATCGCAGCGGCAGCATCTCAAATGAAGTTTGACGACTTTATTGATGAGTTGGTTGATGTCGATAACCCGAATGATAGTGAAATCTACGGCTTTTTCCTTACTAACTTCAAGCCATCTGTTGAAGGGTTTATGAAAGAGAAGGCTGAAGTATTAAATAGTGCACTCAAAGAGCTTGAAACGTTGAAAAAAGGGTGAGCTTGAAGATACACTTTATTGGTATCGGTGGGATTGGTATTTCGGCACTGGCAAAGTTTATGGCTGGTGATGGGCATACGATTAGCGGTTCAGATATTAGGCAGAGTGAAATTACCGATGAGTTAGCTCTAAAGTTTGGTGCAAAGATTACAATTCCCCATCATGGTGATGCCGTGGATGGGGTCGATATGGTGATCCACTCAGCGGCCGTGCGAAAGAATAATCCTGAATATCTTCGTGCGAAAGAGCTTGGAATTCCTCTTTATGCCCGAAAAGAGGCGTTGAAGTTTATTCTAAAAGATAAACGCGTCTATGCTGTGGGTGGGGCGCATGGCAAAAGTACCACATCTGCGATGCTTGCCGAACTACTTCCCCAAAGCAATGCCATTATCGGTGCGATTTCCAAAACCTTTCACTCCAATGTCCGTACGGCACCCAATGATGAGGTGGTCTTTGAAGCAGATGAGAGCGATGCCAGTTTTTTAAATTGTAATCCCTATATGGCGATTGTTACCAATGTTGAACCAGAGCATATGGAGTATTATGAGTATGACCTTGAACGCTTCTATGCCACCTATGAATCCTTTTTAAAACTGGCAAAAGTTCGGGTGATTAATGCAGAAGACCCTTTCTTATCGCAACTCTCCATCGAGAGTATTAAACTCTACCCAAGCCGTGATATTCGGGAACTTGAGTATATTTTGATTGATGGCGAACCCCATATGCGATTCCGTCTAAAAGATTTGGGTCTTTTTGAGGTATTTGGTTTGGGAGAGCATATTGCTGTGGATGCCTCATTGGCGATTTTAGCAGCACTCCATGTGGGTGAAGATATTGAGCATATCCGTGAACATCTTAAAAACTATAAGGGTATCAAAAAGCGCTTTGATATTGTCGAAAATAGCGAACAGTGTGTGATTATTGATGATTATGGACACCATCCGACCGAGATTAAGGCGACGATGGATGCACTACAACGATACGCTAAAATGCGTGGATTTAATAAAATTCGTGCGGTTTGGCAACCGCATAAATATAGTCGGACGATGGATAATTTGCAAGGGTTTGTTGAGTGTTTTGAGGGGGCTGATGAGTTGGTTATCTTGCCTATTTGGTCAGCTGGTGAAGTCGAAGTTCCGATTGATCTGAAAGGGGCATTCTCTGGCTATGAGTTAATCATGGCAGAACGGGTCACCAAAGAGGGGGGTGCTGTGAAAATTCTCGATGCTCATGGGCAGACGATTAAACAGTTCGACCGTGATTTGATTGTTGCCTTTGGTGCGGGGGATATTACCTACCAGATTAGGGGTTTGAAGAAGTGATTGAGTTTGCGATCGACCGTGGTGGAACCTTTACCGATCTGATTGCACGTGTGGGTGATCGTTTTATCGTTAAAAAGGTTTTGAGTAATTCACCTTTTTATGCCGAATCGTGCAGTCATGCTATTGCTGAAGTGCTCCATGAACTTTATGGCACCAACGAGCCTATCGACCTTTCGTACATTGCTTCTATTCGGATGGGAACGACAATCGCGACTAATGCATTGCTTGAACGCAAGGGGGTACCAACAGCACTGGTGGTAACCGAAGGATTTGGCGATTTACTGCAGATTGGTGATCAGACACGCCCTGATATTTTTGCCCTTGAGATTGAGAAGCCTGAACCACTCTTTATTTCAGTGGTTGAAGCCAAAGAGCGGGTGGTTGTTAAAGATGGTGAGTTTATTGTCGAAACACCATTGGATGAAGAGAAGCTTCGTGAAGATCTTTCAAAGCTGAAGGTCAAACACCTTGCTGTCTGTTTGATGCATGGTTATGGCTTTTTTACGCATGAAAAGCGCATCAAAGAGATTGCCGAATCGATGGGCTTTAGTATCGTTTGTAGTCATGAAACAGTGCCTTTGCCAGGTGCCGTAGCCCGTGCTGAAACCACATTGGTCGATGCCTATTTAACGCCAAAACTTCAAGAGTATTTGCGTCTTTTTCAAGCCCCTTTTAAGGGAGACGTGGCAGAGAAAACGTTGATGATGCAGAGTGACGGAACACTCTGTGCCATGAACGATTTTAGAGGCTCACGTGCCCTTTTGAGTGGACCTGCGGGAGGGGTAACCGCCCTTGCCTCTATCTATGAGAATAGACCATTAATCGGCTTTGATATGGGTGGTACCAGCACCGATGTCTGCCGATATGATGGTGACGTGGCTTTGCGGTATGAGAGCGAGACGGCAGGCGTGAAGGTGCGTGTGCCACAGGTTGATCTACATACCGTTGCGAGTGGTGGAGGGAGCCGTCTCTTTTATAAAAATGGTCTCTTTGTTGTTGGTCCTGAGAGTAGTGGTGCCAATCCAGGACCCTTATGTTATGGTCGCAATGGATACTTAAGTATTACAGATGCCAATCTCGTGACAGGTCGGCTCGATCCTGAGAGTTTCCCAAAGATTTTTGGTGAAAATGGGGATGAACCGCTTAATATTTCTGCAAGCCAAAGAGGGTTTGAACCAATTGCCCAAGCGGTTGGTAAGAGTATTGAAGCGGTTGCTGAAGGATTTTTGGATGTCGCCAATGAGCAGATGGCAACTGCGATTAGAGAGGTGACGCTAAAAAAAGGGTTTGACCCGACAGACCATATTCTTTGTGCCTTTGGTGGAGCAGGTGGTCAGCATGCTATAGCAGTGGCAAGAAAGCTTGGAATCAAAAAGGTTTTGGTTCACCGATATGCTGGGATTTTGTCGGCGTATGGGATGGCGTTGGCTAAGCGCAGTTTTGAAGCGATGAAGCATGTTGGTGTGCCACTCTTGGCATGTCAAGAGGCACTTTTTGAACCGCTTCAAGAGGAGGTTGCATCCAAACTTCCTAATCCGTGTGAAGTTCGCTGGTATCGATTGGTACGACTCTACTATGAGGGGACCGATACCGTCATTGAAGTCCCTTTTGAAGATGCAAAGAGGGCATTTGAAGAGCATTATGAACGGGAATTTGGCTTTTTAATGCTTGAACGCCCTTTAATCGTTGAGTCGATTCGTATCAGAGCTGAAGTGGTTGCACAAGGGTGGTCACGGCAAAGGATTTCACCTGTTTCAGAGCCGATTCAACCATTACGGGTACATCGCCTTTATCAAGATGGTGTTTGGCTTGATGCACCTGTTTATGATATGGAGTCACTTGGCAGTGGTGCTGTGATTGAAGGACCAGCACTGGTGATGCAATCGACGTCAACCATTGTGTTAGAATCTGGATGTCGGGCAGAGGTCTCTGCTTATGGTGATTTAATGATTGATGTACCTGTTAAGGAAGAGAGTAAGCAGACAGAGATTCAAGCAGTAATGGATGCGCTCTTTTCTAACCGTTTCCACTTTATCGCGACACGCATGGGAGATATGCTTCAAAAGAGTGCAGTTTCGACCAATATTAAAGAACGACTCGACTTCTCTTGTGCGATTTTTGATAAAAGTGGAAATCTGATTGCCAACGCACCGCATATTCCTGTCCACTTGGGTTCTATGAGCAGTGTGGTTAAGGCGGTGATGCAGAAATTCCCAAAGCCTGAAGAGGGCAGTGTCTATATCTCCAATGCACCTTATGAAGGGGGATCACATCTTCCCGATATTACAGTGGTGACACCCTACATTGAGAATGGTGAGGTAAGCTTTTGGGTAGCCAGTCGCGGTCATCATGCTGACATTGGGGGAAGTGTACCAGGTTCGATGCCACCTTTTTCACATCGACTCTCTGAAGAGGGGGCACTCTTTGAAGCCTTTGCACTGGTAGAGCAGGGGCGTTTTAATGAAGAGAGAGTGCGTGAAATTTTGGAAAGAGCTGGTGCCCGCCGTATCGAAGATAATTTGAGTGACTTGCGTGCGCAAGTGGCAGCCAATACCGAAGGAATTGCCGGTGTTTTGACATTGATGGAGGAGTATGGCAAAGAGAGCATTGAGCGCTATATGGCTTCAATTCAAAAGATTAGTGAAACAGCGGTACGTAACTTTTTGCACTCCTTTACCCAAAAAGAGCTTTTTGCTCAAGAGTTTCTCGATGGTGGCTCGCCGATTGTGCTGAACATCTCAATCGATGATGAGGGTGGAGCAGTTTTTGATTTTACAGGTAGCGGTATGGAGTTGTGGGGGAATCAGAATACACCACCATCGGTGGTTCGTTCAGCAGTTATCTATACACTTCGTGCCATGCTGCGTGAAGATTTACCGCTCAATGAAGGGTTGATTGCACCGATTACCTTACATTTGCCAGAAGGTTCGCTTTTGAACCCTGGGAAAGAGACAGCGGTTGTGGGTGGAAATGTCACAACAAGTCAGCGGATTGTTGATGTGGTACTTAAAGCCTTTGGTGAGTCGGCTGGAAGTCAGGGGTGTATGAACAATGTCACCTTTGGCAATGAAGGTTTTGGCTACTATGAGACGATTGGAGGGGGTGCAGGAGCGACACCAAAAAGGAGCGGTGCAAGCGGTGTGCATACCCATATGACCAATACCCGCATTACCGATGTTGAGATTTTGGAACGCCGTTACCCTGTGATGATTGAAACCTTTGCACTACGAAAAGGGAGTGGTGGTGAGGGACGTAACCGTGGTGGTGATGGTTTGATACGCCGTTACCGCTTTTTTGACGATCTCGATTTTGCTATTTTAAGCGAACGACGGGTCTTTGCCCCCTTTGGATTGGCTGGAGGCAATGAAGGTCAGAAGGGGCGTAATATCCTGATACGTGATGAAAAGATGTATGATCTGGGTGCCAAAGTGCAGTTGAAAGTCAAAAAAGGCGATAAAATAGAGATACAAACACCAGGTGGCGGTGGGTATGGAAAAATTAGTGGAAGGGTTAAAAAATTATAGTGAGTAGCAAAGCAAAAAAAGAAGTTTTAAGGAAGTATTTATGAGTGTTAAAAGACATTCGCCTTTTGATTCTGGAACAATTGAATCTATTTCAAAAGTTTTAGGAGATACAAATAATGGTTTAACTGGTTCAGAAATAGATAGATTATTGGAAGAGTGTAAAATTGAAAATATTGATCCTGGTAACACAAAATGGAAAAGATTATTTAATGCTTTTGCTAATAGACAAAATAAAGATCAGTGCTCTAAAGCAATTTTATATTTTATACAACAGGCACTAAAGCCTACTATATATGTACATAATAAAGAAAAGTTTGACTTTTTTAGAGTGGGGTTAAATAAAGTTCTTTGTTTTGAAGGTTATGAAATACAAGAAGATGGAAAGATAAAAAAGGTTGACAAAGTAAAAACTATATATAAAACGATAAATATTAGTAATAAAAGTAATGCCAATCCATCACGTTTGAATATTTTTAAACTAGAATGTTTTTTCATATAATAGTATTTTCTAAATAAAGCAATTATAATAATTGGTAAGATAATTAATATAAATATTACTACTAACAATAATTGCGAAACTGATACGTCAGAGTCAGCCATCGCGGCTAATATTTCTTCATTCTTATCATTATATAAAAAATATAAAAAATTTGT
>QNYO01000088.1 GCA_003978765.1 Hydrogenimonas sp.
CCAGGTGGCACGGCGGGAAAAATTCCACCGCGCCTCGATTGGGGTCCCGGTACTTGCCAGTGGTAACGATCTCGTGTATACCTAGTAGGTAACACGTGGAAAGAGTCGTCCCTTACTTGCCGCATACTGGTATTCCTAGCAGGCTAACTGGTATACCTGGCAGGCCAACAAGAGGGATTTCAATCCAGGAGTTTGTTACATGGCTGCAGCAGATCAATGGTCGGTCGACGTATTGGATTCGGTTCTGGCCGAATTTGGTGGTGCGACCCATGCGCCAAAAAGCAAGCCAGTCAAAGCACATAAACCGCTTAAGGACGGCCGTCGCTTATTGGCGATCCTCTTTGGTCGGCTCTTTCCAGATGATTTGCAGGCCCAGCTTACGACCCTTCTTGGTGCCTTGGCAGGTGAGTTCTTTGACTCGGTGGAGCAGAACAGGCAGGTGGCCGATCGTCTTAACCGGATTTTGCGGGGGACGGAGCTTACGCTGGTATCCGAACAGGGGATCCCGGTGCGATTGCGGCTGATCAAACCGGCCCGTTCGGCCAACGGTTATTTCCAATTGCGGACGGCCGACGCTCATCAAAAGAGCGTCTACTCGGGTGCGAAATTCCCTCTGCTGCGGATTGAGCTGGACGTCTGAATTTCAGCTTTCGAATGAGACCATGCGTTTTAAAAAACGCATATTTTCGTCCACAAGTGGTTGTTTTTAATAATAAAATAGGTATCCTGTCTAATTTGATATTATTTAAGTGTTTTAATAGAGTATTTTCAAACGATTGCTTCAGGTGAATTGCATTTGATAAATTTTTGACTTCATAAAAGTTTTTATCTCTAAAAATAGAGGGAACTTTAGTAATGCTTCCAACACCTATAATTAAATAATCAAACTCATATGTACCATGTTTAGAAATCAGTGTATTATCTTGAATATTGACTGCCTCATCCTGTATAAAGTTAAAGTTTTTATCTATACCTTGAACAAGTTCAGTCAGTGGTATAGTAATATCATTTAATGAAATATTTAAAGCGACAAAGTTATAGCTCTCTGTTTGTAAATAGTGATATAAATTTTTATCAATTAACGTTACATCTATATGATCACTTTCATTTGCTAATGTTTCAATAGCTTTTATTCCTCCATATCCTCCACCTAAAACGATAACTTTTTTCTTTTTAACTGACATTATTAACTTCCTTCTGTTGATACAACATATAATGCTTCTATTTTGATTAGAGAGATATTAAATAGAGTTTTATTTTGCACCAATTGATATTAAGTGCCACATATTAGAGTAGTTTTTTATCACTCCCACATACAACGTGGGAGTAAGAATATAGGAGCGGTAGTGAAAAATACTAAAAATGGTGTGCTTTACAAAGATTTTTATAGGGTTTTCGGAGAGCTTTTGCGAAGATGGTTAGAGGGGTGCGTGTCTGTTTGGCAATCTGTCGAATCCTACGCTCAAAGCGTGGATCAAAGGCAAAAAGCACCTCAAACTCTTCACCGCTACAACCAACCGACTTAGGAATGGGTTGAAAAAATTCAAAGCCAAGGCGGTTGGCACGGTGGAGTTTTTCTAAATCATGAAAGAGTCCATCGGAGATATCCATAGCACTACGGATAAAGGGTGCGGCTTTATAGAAAAAGCGATCACGCAAAACAGGATAGATAAAGCGTGAATCGGGCTTAACGCCATACCCACGTAACAACCTTCTTAAATCCCGCCGACTCTCACCAAGTCTTCCTGTATAGGCAAGCAGATCCCCCTCTTTGATGCCTGTACGAAAGATTGGCTTATCACACTCTGCCATAATCGTAATCGAAATATCCAGTTTTACATTGGCAATCGTATCCCCACCAATGATGGTCACACCATACGCATCGGCTGTCTCTTGAAACCCTCGTGCAAGCTCTTGAAGCTCTTGGCGTGTGTAGTGTTTGGGAATCGCAACAGTTAAGAGTGCATATTTGGGTCGGGCATTCATCACAATCGCATCAGAGATATTGACCAACATCGCCTTTCTTGCAATCTCATAGAGACTCATCCACTCTCTTTTAAAATGGACATTTTCAAAAAAGGCGTCCTGACTGATACTCATATTATTTAATATTGCTGCATCATCCCCGATAAAAGGGGTTTTTGAAAAGCATTGAATAAAATAGTCCTCTTTATTCATCATCTGTTACCAATCTATTCATTTTTGAGATTATACACTATTCAAAGCTGAAAACATTGGTAACATATTGAAAAATAAGAGCCCTAAACAATCGTTCGATTAAACTATTTTATAGACTAAGTATGTATAATTGGGCTATATTCCTATGCCATTAACAAAAGGATGCGTCTCAATGAGTGTACAGATACATAAATATGATGTTGTAATTGTCGGTGCCGGACTCGCTGGCCTGGCGGCGGCACGTGAATTACAGCGTGCTGGAAAGAAGGTAGCCGTTCTAACCAAGCTCCATCCGCTTCGAAGCCATTCTGGAGCCGCACAGGGCGGTGTCAATGCCGCATTAAGCGATGATGACGATATTGAACTTCATATGTTTGATACGGTCAAAGGAAGCGACTATCTTGCTGACCAAGATGCGGTTGAGTTGATGTGTTCTAAAGCACCTGAAACAATCCGATGGATTGCTAATGCTGGTGCTGCATTTAGCCGTAATGCCGATGGTACGATTGCACAACGACCATTTGGTGGTCAGTCAAAACCACGCGCTTGCTATGCAAAAGACCGTACAGGTTTGACACTGCTTCAAACTATCTATGAGCAAGCTGATCGTGAAAATGTTCTCTTCTTCGATGAGTGGTATGTTGCCGACATCATTTATGAAGATGGTGTTGTCAAAGGGGTTGTAGCTTACAACATCCGTAACCTTGAACCAGCCATCTTTAACGCCAAAGCGGTTATGTTTGCAACAGGTGGTTATGCACGTGCATTCAAAATCAGTTCAAATGCCCATGCCAACACAGGTGATGGTCTCTCTATCGTTGCTCGCCATGGTCTTCCACTCGAAGATATGGAGTTTGTTCAGTTCCACCCAACCGGATTGGCAGGAAGTGGTATTTTGATCTCTGAAGCGGCACGTGGAGAGGGTGGACGCCTCTACAATAGCCTTGGTGAACGCTTCATGGAGAAGTATGCACCTGAGAAGATGGAGCTTGCTCCTCGTGACGTTGTAAGCCGTGCCATTACCAAAGAAATTCTTGAAGGACGTGGTGTCGGTCCAAATAAAGACGCTGTTGCCATCGATCTGACGCATCTTGGTGAAGAGATTATTATGGAGCGTCTCCCAGAACTTCGTGACCTTGCATTGACATTCCTTGGTCAAGATATGATTAAAGAGCCGATCCACATTGCGGCAACTGCTCACTACTCAATGGGTGGTATCCCTGTTGATATTGATGGACATGTTAAGAGAAACACCAAAGAGCTTGTTAGTGGCTTCTATGCAGCTGGTGAGTGTGCATGTGTCAGCGTACATGGTGCAAACCGCCTTGGTGCAAACTCACTTCTTGAAGCCCTCTTCTTTGGTCGCCATGTTGGACAGAGCATCATTAACGACCTTGAGAGTGATAAGCTTGAGTGTCATAGTGTTACAGAAAGTGATGCTGACCGCATGCTCAATGAGATTAAGTTCTGTATGAATAACAATGGTACAGAGTCAGTTCCACAACTTCGCAGTGAATTGCAAGAGACAATGACTGCCAATGCAGGTGTTTTCCGTACTGAAGAGACTCTGCTTAAACAGCGTGAGATTCTTAAAGATCTTCGCGAACGCTACAAAAATATTCGTATCGACGATAAGAGCAAAATCTTCAACACCGATCTGCAAGAGGCGATTGAGTTTGGTCATATGCTCGATTATGCAACATTCATCGTTGAGGGTGCAATTGCTCGTAAAGAGAGCCGTGGTGCGCACTATCGTGAAGACTATCCAAAACGTGATGATGCAAACTTCCTCAAACACACTTTTGCTACGATGAATGAAGATGGAAGCATCAATATCGAATATGGTGATGTCAAACTTGGAAAATTTGAGCCGAAAGAGCGAACTTATTAAGGATTGGGTATGAGTACAAAACGCATAACAAAAAAATTGACTTTTAAAACGTTCCGCTTTAATGCGGAAACCGATTTTCTACCCTACTTCAAACTCTATGAAATGGAAGTAGGTAAAGATGAACTTATTTTGGATATTCTCAACCGCATTAAGTGGGAGTTTGACGGAAGCTTCAGCTATCGTCGAAGTTGCCGCCACGGAATCTGTGGAAGCTGTTCGATTAAAGTAAATGGCAAACCAGTTCTTTCATGTAAACAGAATGTTTGGGAGTTGGTTGAACTCTTCGACACTGACACACTGCTTCTTGAGCCACAAAGCCGTAAGCGTGTTGTCAAAGATATGATTATCGATAAAAAAGATTTCTGGGACAAGCATCGCGCGATTAAGCCGTGGCTTGAAGCAGAGATCGATGAGCATCCTGAAGAGGAGATTCGTGTCTCTCCTAAAGAGGCTGATGAGCTTCTTGAAGCAGACTACTGTATTCAGTGCGGTAACTGCTACTATGCATGTCCAGCGGTTGAAGTCAACCCTGAGTTCTTCGGACCAGCACAGTTTGCAAAAGCGTATCGCTTTAATGCAGATGTTCGCGATCGTGCAAAAATCGATCGTCTTGAAACTGTCCGTGAAATGGGACCAGGGGTTTGGGATTGTGTTAAATGTTTTGAGTGTGCCGAAGCGTGTCCAAAAGATGTCGATCCAATCGGTAAGATTACTAAACTACACAACCAGCTCTTTGAAGAGCATATGGCACAAGACAATGTCGCAACACGCCATGCTGTTGGATTCAAACACTCCATCAAAAAACATGGTCTTCTCGATGAGGGTGAATTGGTGCGATACTCTGAAGGTAATATCGGCGTGATGAAACATATCCCAGAAGCGATTGCCATGTTCAAAAAAGGCAAGATTGTTATGCCTTGGAATATGCCAAAATCTAAAAATCTTGATGAGATTCAAACACTTATCAAATCATCATCAAAAGTTAAATTTTAGGGGGAACGACTATGGCAGAATTAAAATATGCACTCTATACAGGATGTACCGCACGCGAATCGACCCCTGAACTGTTGATGTCAACCATGGCAGTTGCTAAAAAATTGGGTATCGAATTGGTGCTTCTTGATGAAGCAAGTTGCTGTGGTGCAAGTCACTTACAAGATTTCGATGACTTCTTGTCACTCGTACTCAATGCCCGAAATATCTGCTATGCAGAGAAGCGTAATCTTCCAATGCTGACTATCTGTAACACATGTCAGCTCAACACTGTTATGACAAAAGAGCGTCTTGACAGTGATGAAGATCTTAAATCACAAGTCAATGAGAAGTTGGCTGAAGTTGGTCTTGAGTATAAAGGAACCAGCTCTGTACGCCACTTCCTCTATGCAATTATCGATGACTATGGTCTTGATAAATTGGCTGAAAAGGTTGAGAGACCACTAAGTGACTTTAATGTTGCAGCATTCTATGGATGCCACAACATTCGCCCAAGCCATCTGCACAATAAACAGAATGCGGTCAATGAGGATTCCAGTAAAGAGAATCCATACAACCCTTCATCGCTTGATCGATTGATCGAAGCACTGCAAGGTAAAAGTGTCGATTATGAGAGCAAAAATAAGTGTTGTGGTTTCCACGCTGACTTGCAGGCACCTAAAACTGCAAACCGCCTCACTGGTACAGCACTTCTTGATGCGATTGATAACGATGCAGATATGATGGTTACACCTTGCCCACTTTGTCATCTTAATATGGATGTCAAACAGCATGCGGCAGCTAAAGAGATGGGACGTGATATTGAACTTCCAGTTCTTCACCTCCCACAATTGATCGGTCTTGCACTCGGTATCGATCCTGAAGAGCTTGGTCTTAAACATAACGTCGCTGAAGTGAACTTCGTTTAATTGACTCTTTGTAGAGGGTGGTCATATAAGATCACCTTCTACACCCTACTGTTACTTTTTATCCCAAATTCTTATAAAATCCTTAACAAAAACACCCAAAGCTTTAAAGTCTATCTTTTTTAACAACACTATGATAGAATCTCTATAATCAAATTTAAAAAGAAGGAGCGCAACATGCCAAAAGTTAATCGCTATGTTGATATTGATACTGTAGAACGAGAAGCTAAAAAAGACTATATCGATCGACACTCTCCATTCGTTCACTGTGAAAGCAGTGCAAAAAAAGGTGAGAAGTTCACTGTTAAAGTAAAAGTTGGTAACGAGTACTCTCACCCAGATGATTTCGATCATTACATCGCTTACGTTCAACTTTGGAACGGTGAAACACTTCTTGGACAAGCAACTTTCACTCCAGGAACTCTTGGAAATGAGAAGAGCCAAGTTGAAGTTGACTTCCACATCATTCCTCAAAAGAACATGACTTTGACTGCAATGAGCTACTGCACTAAGCATGGTCTTTGGGAAAGTGATCCAGTTAAAGTTGAAGTGACTGAGTAATCACTCCCCTTAACTCCTAATCAATTTGCACGATAGGGCATCTTCTACGATGCCCTAACCTCTTTTTAACCCCATATCTCCTAAACTAACGTTATGAATCGCCTTTACAATGCTTTACAGCTCAAACGTCTTTATCAACTTAAACAGCTCGGTTTTCGTTATGTTCCCCTCGTGGAGAAACGACCTTCCACTGAACCCTCTTTGCCACACGACCTCAAAGCACTTGAACAGATTGTTTCACAGTGCCAACTGTGTGGCTTAAGCAAAACACGCACAAAAACGGTCTTTGGTGAGGGCAACCCCTACACAGATATTATGTTTGTCGGAGAGGGACCAGGTGCACAAGAGGATGCAACAGGACGACCTTTTGTCGGACGTGCAGGTGAACTTTTGACCAAAATGATCGAAAATGTTCTTGAAGTTCCAAGAGAGAGTGTCTATATTGCCAATATTGTTAAATGCCGTCCTCCCAAAAACCGTGTTCCAACCCCTGAAGAGGCCTACACCTGCATACCCTATCTGAAAAAACAGATTGAACTGGTTCAACCCCATATCATTGTCGCACTCGGTGCAACAGCCTACCACTACCTAACAGGGGATAAGACAGGCATTACCAAAGTACGGGGTGAGTTGATCGATATGGGAAGCTATCAGCTGATTCCAACCTATCACCCCAGCTACCTCCTTAGAAACCCATCAGCCAAAAAAGAGGTTTACCAAGACCTTCTCAAAATCAAGAGGTTATTATGCGAAAACTGATACTCTTTACACTCTTATACACCATGCTCTTTGCACAGAGCCAACTTCTCTCTCATATTCCGCTTCCATCGACTGTTATGATCGATCTTGATCCAGAAGTCTATGATGATACGCAACTCAAAAAGGCGTTAGAAGAGGGACAAATCTTTACCTTTATCAGTAAATCGAACCACACCAAAGATGAAGAGCTCCTTGCACTACGCCAAAGCTATATGACCCTCTTCTCTCTTACCCATCGTATCTATAGCACATTGGCCTTCAAAGTTGCTTTTATCGTTCCTTATAAGATTATTGGCAAATATGCCTTCTCAACATCCAACACAACGCTTGGGTATCTCCTGCATCGTGATATACCCTTTGAGTTAGAACTCTATCCGATAGAGCGTGAAGATAACAGCTCTTTACAACAAGCCCTTGATACGATCACAGAGCATCACTTTGATCTTGTCGTCGCTCCTGTAACCCAACAAGGTGCAGAGTATCTTTGTCAACAGAATAGTTCACTACGCCTCTTTATTCCAACACTCCATCGCAATCGTGTGAAGTGCGAAAACCGTAATATCTTCTTTGGTGGTATCGACTACGTCAAACAGATCGATACACTTGCTACGCTCGTCGAATCCAATCAATCGGTCTTTACCGTTTCAGACAGCAGTGCCATCTCTCGCATGCTTTCAGAGAAGGTTCAAGATATTGTCGAAGTGAATGATACCATCACCCTCCACCACAAAGGGTACTATAAACATCTTATTCTAAGACACAAAGATCTCAACCAATCAACAATTTTCTTAAATACACCGATTGTCAAAAGTAGCCTATTCCTCTCACAGCTCACTCTTGCAGACTATCAACCCTACCAGGTACTAAGTACACAGATCAACTACTCTCCTCTACTTCTGACCCTTACTCAGTATCATGATCGAGAGAATATGATACTTGCAAGCTCCATTGGAACAATGGATCCAATCTTGACCGAAAATATTGCGATGATTAACCAAGATATTCGTTTCAATTGGCTCAACTATGCAACCGTTGCAGGAGTCGATTTAGAGTTTTCGATGCGTACTTCTGAAAAGAGGTTGGCAAAAGAGCAAGTTAAAGATGGATCGCTTGATTATCCTATCTATCTCTATGAAGCAGGTCTCTATCGATTTATTCCTAAAGAGCTTCCAGCCCCTGAGATAGTGGATGATACGCAACTCAACTGGGAAGAAGAGAGTGTTTACGACTCCGACTCCCAAGCTGAAATGAGTGAATAGAGGTGCGGTGGAATTTTAGAAGGTCTGCCATTGGCAAGGTAGGCCAACCGCACCGTCATCGTAAAGAGTATCTCATCATCTCGCATCACACGCTGTAAAAGTGTGATCGAAGCAGCACGTTTGTCGATCATCTTTGTATCGACAGTGACCCAATCCCCTAACTTTGCTGGCTTTTTATACTCCGCTTCAAGCTTCTTAACAACAAAGTACCCCTCATCACTCTGTGGTGAAAGATCATTGCTAAAAAAGAGCTCACTTCTTGCCCTCTCACAAAACTTCAGATAGTTGGCATAATAGACAATCCCTGCCGCATCGGTATCTTCATAATAGACACGTATTCTCACACGATTCCCTTCTCAAGGAGATTTTTATCTTTTTAAATTAAAAAGGTTACACTTCAATCTCTTCAATAATATCGAGTCCAAAGCCTCCAAGACCAACAAACTCTTTTCCTTTATGCGAAACCAACAACTTAATATTTTTGATACCAAGTTCAGACAAAATCTGTGCACCAATGCCATACTCTTTCATCGTATCAGACCCTATGGAATCCTCTGTATCCAAAAAGACAATCACTCCACCATTATGTTTAAGATAATCAATCGATCGAATCAACTGATTGTAACGATTAGGATGTAAAAGCAGATCAACATCTCTACCTATATTATGGAATTTGACATTTTCAGTCTCATGCAGTTTATAAAATACAATAGCGTAGTGCTCTCGTCCCTCATGATCGGTAAAGATCTTCTTTTCAACCTTTGTGTCAAAAAACTCCAGTGTCTCCTCTGATGTCAACTGAACCAACCGCTCATTTCGCAGACGATACTCTACAAGATCAGAGATATAGACAATTGTTAGACCATGCTTCTTAGCAAAAAGCTCTAGGTCATCTCGTCGTGCCATCTGACCATCTTCACGCATAATCTCACAAATCACTGCACTTGGAGCCACACCTGCCAATTTACAAATATCAACCGATCCTTCTGTATGTCCTGTACGCACCAATACTCCACCCTCTTTAGCAATGAGAGGAAAGATATGCCCTGGTCGTACAAGATCACTCGGTGAGCTAATTGGACTTGCCAAAAGTTTAATGGTCATATCACGCTCAAAGGCTGATATACCTGTTGTCGCCTCTTTGGCATCAACCGAAACTGTAAAGGCTGTCTCATGTTGAGAGTCATTATGTTGTACCATCGGTTGAAGTTGTAATCGATCAGCAATCTCTTTGGAAATCGCAACACAGATCAACCCTTTGGCTTCTGTTGCCATAAAGTTGACCTTCTCTGGTGTAGAGAATGTTGCTGCATAGACAAGGTCCCCCTCATTCTCGCGATCCTCATCGTCAATCATCACAATCATCTTGCCATGTTTTATATCTTCTATCGCCTGTAAAACACGCTGAATCGGCATTTTTTTCCTTTTTTTTGAAAATTTGAAAAATTATAGCGAAAAACTCTTGACATTGAGAGATTTTTGCACTATAATTCTGCCAACAAAACGAAATGACCGAGTCGGTCAGACGAAACGAATGGGGTGTCGCCAAGCGGTAAGGCAGCAGGTTTTGGTCCTGCCATTCGGGGGTTCGAATCCCTCCACCCCATCCACTTACTTCTTATGTCGCGGGATAGAGCAGCTTGGTAGCTCGTCGGGCTCATAACCCGAAGGTCGGGGGTTCAAATCCCTCTCCCGCAACCAATTCTTTTAAATGAACTTTCACAACCCAAACCTTATATAATGACTTATCCAAATCGATAAAACGATTGGGGTATCGCCAAGCGGTAAGGCAGCAGGTTTTGGTCCTGCCATTCGGGGGTTCGAATCCCTCTACCCCATCCACTTAATCTTCTCTACACTATTTCTTCTTTCCAAATATCGACCATAACAATTGAATCACCTATTATATCGCCCATTCAACTCATAAATGCAATTTCACGCGATAGAGATCCTATTTAGTTCTTTGAGAAACTTCGAGAAAAAGACTTCATGAGGCGTCTTATATCCCAGTACTTTTCTTGGTCTATGATTAAGTC
>QNYO01000054.1 GCA_003978765.1 Hydrogenimonas sp.
ATTTTGATAGTATATTTTAGTCTAAAAGACTAAACTTTTTAAAGGATTGAGAGATGGAAGCAGTAAAAACGGTAATTCTTTTAACACTTATGACCCTCCTTATGGTCTGGGTAGGTGGTATCTTTGGTGGTGTCGATGGAATGCTCATCGCGCTACTGATTGCAGCAGTGATGAACTTCTTCTCCTACTTCTACTCTGATAAACTGGTATTGGCGCACTATAACGCTGTAGAGGTGGATGAACATAGTGCGCCAGGATTGATTGCTATTGTTCAACGTTTAGCACACAAAGCGGGGCTACCCATGCCCAAAGTCTATATCATTCCTGAACCGATTCCTAATGCCTTTGCAACAGGGCGTAACCCAAGTCATGCGGCTGTTGCTGTCACGGAAGGGCTTTTGAACCTTCTTGATGACGAGGAGATCGAAGCAGTCTTGGCACATGAATTGAGCCATGTACGCCACTACGATATTCTCATCAGCACCATTGCTGCAACCATTGCAGGTGCTATTGCATGGATTGCCAACATTATGCAGTTTAGTGCCTTCTTTGGTGGTGGTCGTGAAGAGGAGGATACCCCCAACCCTATTATTATGATTCTTCTTTCAATTATCCTACCGATTGCTGCAGGTATCATCCAGATGGCAGTAAGTCGTAGCCGAGAGTTTATGGCAGATGAGGGTGCTGCCTACATCACAGGTCATCCAGAGTGGCTCCAACGAGCGCTGATTAAGCTTGAAAACTATAATAGACAAGGACTTTTACCTGAAGCGACACCAGAGACTGCCCATATGTTTATCATTAATCCGTTTACGGGCAAAGATATTAGCTTTGCATCACTCTTTCGTACCCACCCAACAACAGAACAGCGCATTGAACGCCTTGAACAGATTCGCCAGGAGATGATGTACCGATGAGTAAAACATTTATCTCTTATATCAAGTGTGTCGGTACAGGACCCAAACATAACCGAGACCTCTCTACTGAAGAGATGAGAGATGCGATGAAGCAGATGCTCGATGGCCGTGCCGAACCCGAACAGATAAGTGCTTTTTTACTGGGTTGGCGACTCAAACCAGAGAGTATCGAAGAGTACCGTGCCACACTTAACATCCTCGATGAGCAGACCAAAAAATCGCCAGTTTCTAATGGTTTGGAGCTTGGCTACCCTTTTGATGGCAAAGGCAACCACCCCTATATCTTCTCTTTAGCAGCCCCCCTTGTCGCACCCTATGGTATGACCGTCGTTGTCAATGGTACAGCCCTGCAATCTTCTAAAGGGGGTGCAACAGTACATGATATCTGTACCACTCTACCGATACCGAACAATCTGCGCTATTTTGACCGTACTGACTACTGCAAACCACTCTCCAAACTGACCAATATACGTCAAAAACTGGGGTTACGTACAGGGCTCAATACACTCGAACGACTCCCCAATGTTGGTGCATGTAATACAGCCCTTATCGGCGTTTTTCACAAGCCTTATGTCAAAAAGTATGCTGAAATCTTTGGGGATCGCTACCAACGACTGATGATTGTCAAAGGGGATAAAGGAACACCTGAAATCTTTAAAAAGTCTCATCTATGGATTTGTGAATCGGGGAAAATCGATGAGATTATCATTGATCCTGCCGATTTTGGCATCGAGACACCAACTTTTGATGAGAAGCTTGATAAAGAAGCTATCCTTGAGATGATTGCCAACCCATCTGAAACACTCCAACAGATTGCAAAACTCAATGCCGCAATTTGGCTCTTTGCAAAAAAAGAGGTATCATCGATTCATGAAGCGTGGGAGATGCTCAACGGATAAACCCCTTCATCTTGAAGCACCTCAACATAGTACTCTGGATGCTTTTTAAAGGCATCCACATGCCCCACACCATCAAAAACTCTCACTTTAACCGACCGACACATCTCTTTTAGAGATTCATAGTGTAAAGCAGGCAAAAGTGCATCTTCTGACTCAAAGATATAGAGAATCTCTTGATCACACAATCGTCTGCACCGTTCACGATTATCTGCGAAATGGAAATCCTGTCCCAAAAAGGTCTCTGCAATCCATCGAACATAAGGATAAGCAAATGGAGGCATTGAAGCACGTTTCCAAAGCTCTTGCTTCACAAGAGCTTCAAAATCGATCCATGGAGCATCAGCAACCACTTTGACAAAACGGATAGGTTCACGCTCCGCCATCATCAATACTGTTGTAGCTCCCATCGAAAAGCCGTGCAAATACCACTGATACTCCCCTTTAGGGTCAATTGCCTGAAGCCATCCCAACATATCTTCATGCTCTTTGACCCCAAAATAGACACGCTTCCCCTCACTCTCACCATGGGCACGAAGATCGACCATCATCACATTAAAGCCTCTTTGGTGATACACATGACCCAGCTCAAAGACCCCACTATGATAACCGTTTCGACTGCCACCATTGCCATGAAGAAGGAGAACCGCCCTTTTACTTTTGGCTGGAATCCACCACCCCTTAAGAAGCAAACCATCAGAGGTGTAATAGCAAATCTCCTCATAATATGCAGACCAATCGGATGGTCTCTTTTCAATCGTTTCAGATTTACCAAGCGTCTGCTTATGAACAACCCAAAAAGGGTAGAGCAGAAGGAAAAGGAGCAGAAGGAAAAAGAGAGTGGTCATACAACCACCCGTTGAATCGATGGACTCAATTTAACCAAAATATCATAAGGAATCGTACCAAACTGTTTGGCTGTTTGCCGTGCATCATCAAAGAGACAAACCCTTTCATCACTCCCTTCAAGACTTATGGCATCCATCGAGACACGTCCCAGAATCTTTTGACCATTGGGTAAGCGGTAAGGATTCTGTACCGACCCACGCAACCATCCATCCCCATACCCAATATCGTAGGTTGAGACCATACCCCCTTTGGATAAAGACCCCTCTCCACCATAACCGATTCGTTGTGATGAACTTACGGTGCGTGTCGAGATACGCTCTGCCCAAAGTGACATCACCGGTTTCAGATGAGGCGTATTGAAAGGCTTAGGCATCTCCAAACAGCCATAAGCGGCAATCCCGACACGGGCGATATCTTCGTCAAAATTTTGGGTACGAAAGAGTGCCGCAGAGTTGCAACTATGCCACCGTATATCCACTATCTTTTCTCTCTCTGCCAAGTTTCTAATATGCTCAAACACTTTTCTCTGCCAAAAGAACTCACTTCCCATCTCATCAGCACTTCGATAGTGTGTCATCACACCAACAAGCTTTAATCCTTTGGCTTCAATAGCTTCAATAGCAGGTAAAAACTCTGCTGGCATAATACCGTTGCGGTGCATGCCTGTATCGACTTTAAGCTCGACAGAGGTTCCTGTGGGTATCGCATCAAGATGTCTTACATCATTGATGGCAATATGAATCTTCTCACCCAGATAGGTTTTAGGAGTATCAGAGAGAACCAATACCGTCTCAAACTGCTCGTAAATTGCCATCGCTTCAGTTACAGTGCGAACCACAGCATGCCGTATCCCAACCTCCACAGCTAAAGATGCCATCAGTGTAAGACCATGCCCATAAGCATTATCTTTAAGCACCAATGCAATCTTCTCATGTGATTGTGTTTTTTGGACGATTTGGTTAATATTGTAAACAAAATTTTTGCGTGAAATCTCTATCAGTGACATAAAAGAGATTTTACCCAAAAAGGTATAAAAGAATGGATTTCATCGCTTGGATTAAAATTATCGGTATGACGTTGACAGCAATCTTTGTTGGTGTCATGGTCTATAAGAGTATCCGTGTTGTAAAGGATGATGAGAATGACAAAGTGCACCTTCCCGACTGAATGGCATAAACAAGATGCGGTTCTACTCGCTTTTCCTCACAAAGGAACCGACTGGGCAGACGATCTTAAGGGGGCATTAACCCCATTTGTACGCATCGCCAGCTCAATTGCTTATAATCAACCCGTCATCATTGTCTGTGACAATGCTGAAGCAACCAAAGATCTCTTTTGTGACATTCGCAATATCACATTTGTGGAGCTTCCAACCAATGACACATGGACAAGAGATTTTGGTCCCATTACCATCTATGTTGACGGTAAACGAAAGTTTTTAGACTTCACCTTCAATGCATGGGGCAACAAGTTTGAAAGCGAACTCGACAATGCCATCACCGAACAGTTGGTTAAAAAAGGATACCTCTACGGTGATTATGAAAAGATCGATTTTGTCTTAGAGGGTGGCTCGGTTGAGAGTGATGGCAAGGGAACGCTACTGACCACCTCCAAATGTCTGCTCAATCCCAATCGAAACCCAGACATGGATAAAGCACAAATCGAAGCCTTTTTAAAAGAGAAGCTCTGCTTAGAGCGTATTTTGTGGCTCGATTATGGCGAACTTGAAGGGGATGATACCGACGCCCATATTGACACACTTGCCCGCTTTGTCGATGAAGAGACAATTGCTTATGTCGCCTGTGATAATCCCCAAGATTCACACTACGAAGAGCTCAAAAAGATGGAGGCGCAACTGCAAAGCTTCCGTACAGCAGAAGGCAAGCCCTACCGTCTCATTCCATTACCACTTCCATCACCAAAATATAAAGATGGGCAACGCCTACCAGCCACTTATGCCAATTTTCTCATTACCAACCATGCCGTTCTACTCCCAGTTTACGGCGATGAAAAAGATAAAGAGGTAACAGAACTCTTTAAAGAGCTTTTCCCTAATCGGGAAATCATTCCAATCAACTGTCTGAAACTGATTGAACAGGGTGGAAGCCTCCATTGTGTCACGATGCAGATACCGAGTTACTATGATGAAGCATAAAAGGAATATTCACATGAAAACCGCACTGATTCAACAGCAATGGCTTCAAAATAAAGAGACGATGCGTAAACGTACCGTTAAGATGATTGCAGAGGCTTCCAAAGCAGGAGCCGAACTTGTCGTCCTTCAAGAGCTTCACCAAGGCCCCTACTTTTGCCAGTATGAGGATACCAATCTTTTCGATTTGGCAGAAGATTTTGAAGAAGATGTCCGTTTTTGGAGTGGTATCGCCAAAGAGAATGGCGTGGTGCTAGTCACGTCACTCTTTGAAAAGCGTGCGCCGGGACTTTATCATAACACGGCTGTCATCTTTGAAAAAGATGGTTCCGTTGCTGGTAAATACCGAAAAATGCATATTCCCGATGACCCTGGCTTTTATGAAAAGTTTTACTTCACTCCGGGTGATTTGGGGTTTGAGCCTATTGAGACATCTGTTGGACGCCTTGGTGTATTGGTCTGTTGGGATCAATGGTACCCCGAAGCGGCACGCCTCATGGCACTCAAAGGGGCAGAAGTTCTCATCTACCCCACAGCTATTGGATGGTTTGATCAAGATCCTGAAGATGAAAAAAAACGCCAACGCGATGCATGGGTAACTGTCCAGCGCGGTCATGCCGTCGCCAATGGTCTTCCACTCATTGCCGTCAACCGTGTCGGTTTTGAAAAAGATGAGAGTGGTGTGCTCGATGGCATCCATTTTTGGGGTACAAGTTTTGTCTGCGGACCGCAAGGAGAGATGTTGGCAACAGCATCGACCGATAGTGAAGAGATTCTCTACTGTGATATCGATCTGAAGCGTTCAGAAGAGGTACGACGCTGGTGGCCTTTCTTGCGCGACAGACGTATCGATGCCTATGAAGGACTGCTCAAACGCTTTATCGATTAAAGCGGTTAAAGAACCACATAAAGGCAAACATCAGGCCGGGGGTCTTTACAATTGTTTCATCAACCATGAAATCCCTGGCCTGATTGAGTGGCAACTCCACCACTTCAATCTGCTCCATTTCAATACCACCCCCATCGCCAATTTTCATCGTTTCATCAATCTCAGCATAGTAGAGGGTCTGTTTGGAGCCTGCAAAACCGACAGAGGTGTAAAAGGATGAGACCTTTTCGATCGATGTGAGTGGTACATCGTAACCGCACTCCTCTTCTATCTCCTCTTTGGCAATCTGTTCCAATGAGCTCTCTTTATCGACAATTCCTGCACAGAGTTCATAGGTATAACCTTCACCATTTTGCAAATAGACCGCTGGCCTAAACTGCTTCACAAGAATAAAGGCATCCTTAGTTTTATGGTAGAGCAAAACTGCCACACTGTCATGGGCACGAATCACTTCCCACCACTTCTCAATGCCATTTTGGGTATAGCGTACCAGAGCGGGTCGTACAAAACGTGACTCTTCTAACGGTTCAATACGAAAATCTTCGATCATCCTTCAACCCTCTCTTTCTCATTAATGCAGAAGTTGGAACGTGACAAATCATCAAGCCGTATTGGTGTAGCTCTCACCTTCACTGCTTCTTGGAGTCTCTTCTTCATCAACTTCACATAATCCAAAAAGGCTCTTCTCTCTTTACCACGAAGAGACTTTTTTGTCACCTTAATGACACCAAGAGGATTGAGCGGACGACCATTTTTATAGAGACCAAAATGTAAGTGAGGACCTGTACTCATACCAGTTGAGCCGATATAGCCGATCACCTGCCCCTTTTTGACATATTTACCACGCTTCATTCCTCGACGAAACTTATGCATATGGGCATAGAGTGTCATAAACCCTTCACGGTGGCGTATCTTAATGACATTGCCATACCCACCAAGTCGTCCAGCAAAAATAATACGACCATCTGCCGCCGCATAGATAGGTGTTCCTGTACGTCCTCCAAAATCGACCCCAAGATGTGCCCGATAGCGTTTTAAAATAGGATGCCAGCGACGCAGAGTAAAGCGTGATGTAATACGGACATGGTTGACAGGTTTTCGGAATAGAAACCCTTCAATCTCACGCCCCTTCTCATCATAATAGCGATCGTTAAAGCGAAAGAGATAGGTTGGTCTACGGTTTCTCTCGATCAAAGCGGCTTCAATCTTGGGAATTCCAAAGGGGCGTCCAAGTCGCAACTTCTCTGTATAGATTATTGCTAACATATCCCCTTTACGAAGCCGTGTGAAGTCAAAACTATTCTTAAAGGCATCAACAAAGGCATATGCCAAAAGACCATTATTGGTTGCTTTGATAATATCTTGATAGGGAGAGTGTTCAATCGGTATGGCAAAGGTATCAGTCACCTTCTTATAAGCGATCGGGATCATCTCAAAACGGTACGTATCACCATCACGTTTCAGATGAATCTGTAACTCCTCATTGATTGGAATCAACACCTGCTCAATGGTTGTTCCAGTATCATCTGTCATCATATAGTAGGTGACCCCAGCTTGGATCTCTTCACAGAGCTCTTTATCCTCTTTATCGAGGTTCCAGTAGAGCGACTGGGGCATTCCATGGTGCTCAAGAAAGTATAGAAAGCTCTCTCCCTGTGGCCATGACGCCTTTTTAACAATAGATGCCTGTAGAATCGATAAGGTTAGAAAAACGAGTAAAAGTATTCGCATAGAGATTCAATCGCTTAATTCAAAATAGTCGCTATTTTACTTGAAAGCGCGTTAAAGAGGCTTTAAAAGTTGGTTTGAGTATAATCAAAAAATATTACGAATAGACTTAATATGGGGAGCTAATTTCTATGAAAAACCTTTTTTTACCTTTTCTTCTTATCGCATCACTCTATGCAATGGAAGAGCCCCAAACTGTTACGACAGTTCTACACGATGTTCAAAAAAACCGTGCCGTTATCGATCTTAGTCACCTTCCTATCGGTACCAGCGGTATTGTGATTCATCGCTATGATAATAAACATCGTGCCATCGTTGCGTCAGCTGTGACGGTAACGAGTGATGAAAATAGCAGCACCATTGAACTGCTTCCTTATCGTGGTCTTGAACACCCCAAACTCCCAACGATCAAAACACAACCCCAAGATGGCGATCGTGTCATTCTTGGCTACCTCTATGACCGTATCCTTCCCATCGTACCCAATCAAGCATCATTTGAGAAGGCAAAAGAGGCATTTTCTAACCATACACTGATTCACCCCGATCTCTTTGCTGTTGAGTTGGCAAACGAGAAGCAACCACTTCCTCAAAAGCGCCACTTTCAACGCATGTGTGAAAAGATGCACTTAGGTTTGGTACTCTTTATGTTTCAAGACGGAAGTGACTTCATCGACTGTGTTAGTTGGAAAAAGGTGGGACATATCGATCTAAAATCGGTTGACGGTGAACACTTTAAGTCACCCTTCTTTCACCGTTTCTCATCGATTCCAAGTGGTCCCTTTGACTGGAATGATTATACGATGAATCGTTTTGATCAATACTATAAAAGATTGGAGAAGAAGTGATGATAGATAGCAAACATATAGAGGCATTAAAATCAATTGTCGGAGATGAGAATCTCTATCACGACAAAGCACATATGATCGCTTACTCTTATGATGCAACCCGTGAACGTTATGAACCCGATGCAGTTGTCTTTCCACGTGATGAAGCGGATGTGAGCAATGTTCTGAAATATTGTAATGAACATCGCATTGCTATCGTACCACGTGGTGCAGGCAGCGGTTTTACGGGGGGTTCATTACCCTATAGTGGTGGGATTGTTTTAGCACTTGAAAAACATATGAATAAGATTCTTGAGATCGATCTAGAGAATATGGTCGCAGTCGTCCAGCCTGGTGTCATCAATATGGATCTGCAACGTGCTGTAGAAGCCAAAGGACTCTTCTATCCGCCAGATCCAGCAAGTCAAGAGTACTCAACTATCGGTGGTAATGTCAGCGAAAATGCTGGGGGTATGCGTGCTGCTAAATATGGTATCACTAAAGATTACGTGATGGCAATTCGTGCCGTTCGTCCTAATGGTGATATTATCCGTGCAGGTAAAAAGACCATTAAAGATGTTGCAGGCTACAACATTGCAGGGATTTTGATTGCAAGTGAAGGAACCCTTGCTGTCATTACCGAAATCACCCTCAAACTCATTGCCAAACCGAAACTCAAAAAGACCGCTATGGGAATCTTCCCAAGTGTTGAGCGTGCGATGGAGGCGGTTTATAAAACGATGGCGAGTGGTGTCACACCGGTTGCGATGGAGTTCCTTGATAATCTTACGATTCGTGCTGTTGAAGAGAAGTACCATAAAGGGTTACCAACCGATGCAGGAGCGATTCTTATTACCGATGTTGATGGTAACCTTCCTGAAGAGATCAACTACCAAATGGATGTGATTGAACGGGTCTTTATGGAGAATGGGTGTACAGAGTTTAAGAAGGCGAAAAATGATGAAGAGGCGGCAGATCTTTGGTTTGCACGCCGAAATGCCAGCCCATCCATTACGATCTATGGTAGCAAAAAGATTAATGAAGATATTACTGTACCTCGTTCGGTTCTTCCAGAGCTTCTACGACGTATCAACGACGTAGCTACCAAATATAATGTCAAAATCCCATGCTTTGGGCATACGGGAGATGGTAACGTTCACACCAACGTTATGGTTGATGGTTCAGATCCCAAACAGCTTGAAATCGGTCATAAAGCGATTGAAGAGATCTTCCAAATTACAGTCGATCTTGGTGGTACATTGAGTGGTGAGCATGGTATTGGATTAAGCAAAGCCCCTTATATGCATATGGCATTTACTGAAGAGGAGCTCAATCTCTTCCGTGATATCAAACGAGCATTTGATCCCAACAATATCCTCAACCCCGGCAAAATGGCACTTTAAAGCCTATCATGGGAGTTTTCACTCCCACTATGCTACAATAACCTTATGTATCAAAGAACAGCAAAAATTATCCAATCCATCTATTGTCATGTAAGACGTCTCTATGACCCCGATATTACCTACTATGCAGCAAGTCTAAGCTTTTATACAATCTTTACATTGATTCCTCTTTTGCTGATCAGCTTTTCGATTATTGTCCGTTTGCCCAACTTTAATGAACAGTATGAGAAGATTAAAGCCTTTATCTTCTCAAATATTATGCCCACATCACATGAGACTGTTGCTCACTATATCGATACCTTTTTAGCCAATACCTCCAAACTCGGTACCATCAGCTTTATCTTCATTCTTATTGCCTCGATCATGTTTTTTCAAAACTATGAATATATTGTTGGGAAAATCTTTAAGGCAAAACAGAAGAGTTTTTGGAGTGCCTTAACCACCTACTGGACACTCATCACGTTAGGACCTATGGCACTCTCTGCCTCCATCTATCTTTCGGTTAAAATTCAACATATTCTCAACCAATCAAGCTATACCAACCACATTGACTTTCTATCTCTCTTCCCCTACCTCATCATCTGGTTACTCTTCTTTGCCACCTATAAAATCTCAACCACTGTTGTCATCAAACCCAAAGCCGCCA
>QNYO01000063.1 GCA_003978765.1 Hydrogenimonas sp.
TATCCTCAATCCAGATGGATTAAAAACTTTTTATCTTTAATCCATCTTCTCCTTCTTTCCAACTTTTATCACAAATTTTTTTTATATCTTATTGATTAAATAATCTATATTTTTAATTTACAAAACTATCTTAATTTATATATTTAGTCTATCTTCTGCAAAATATAAATTTTTTTGACCAAAATCAAGAAGAATTCAGATTGCGTCATGTAGAATAAGTTTGCGTTGGAATCATAGTATTCAGATTAAAGAAATAATTAAACTTATCTTTTGCCTCTGGATGCTTCATGATTCCAGAAAGAGTGCAAATTTATTAGGAGGTAAATATGTCATCTATGTCACGACGTGACTTCCTCAAGAGTGCGGCGGCTGCAACGGCTGCAAGTGCTGTTGGGATGTCAGTTCCTACCGAAGTTGAAGCCAAGGCAAGTGAAGCTGAAAGTGGCTGGCGATGGGATAAAGCAGTTTGCCGCTTCTGTGGTACTGGATGCGGTATTATGGTTGCAACCAAAGATGGTAAGATTGTTGCAGTAAAAGGCGACCCAGCCGCACCTGTTAACCGAGGGCTGAACTGTATCAAAGGATACTTCAACGCCAAAATCATGTATGGTGCTGACCGTCTTACAACACCACTTCTACGCATGAATGATAAAGGTGAGTTCGATAAAAAAGGTAAATTCCGCCCTGTTAGCTGGAAACGCGCCTTTGATGAGATGGAAAAACATATCCGAAAAGCACTTAAAGAGGGTGGTCCTGAAGCCGTTGCTGTCTTTGGATCGGGACAATATACGATTCAAGAGGGTTATGCCGCTGCTAAGATGATGAAGGCGGGATTCCGATCTAATGCGATCGACCCGAATGCACGTCACTGTATGGCATCAGCTGTTGTTGGCTTCATCCAAACCTTCGGTATCGATGAACCAGCAGGCTGTTATGATGACATTGAAATTACCGATACCATTGTCACTTGGGGTGCCAATATGGCAGAGATGCACCCAATTCTTTGGGCACGTGTTACTGACCGCAAACTCTCTGATCCAGATCGTGTCAAAGTGGTTAACATCTCAACCTATCGACACCGCTGTTCAGACCTTGCCGATATGGAGATCATCTTCCGCCCTGGTTCAGACCTTGCGATCTGGAACTACCTTGCTCATGAGATTGTCTATAACTATCCAGAGGTTATCGACTGGGATTTTGTTAAGAAGCATACTATCTTTGCAACAGGATTTGTCGAAACTGGCTATGGTATGCGCCTTCCAGATGAGGCTAAAAAGCTTGGATATAGTGATAAAGAGCTTGAAACGATCAAACAAGAGGCCAGCCACATTGTAAGTGATCGTGAAGCACCTGGTCTTGCACCACTTGGCTACAAAGCTGGTGACAAGATGGAGATGAAACATCGTAACCATCCATTTGGTCACTGGGAGATCAGTTTTGAAGAGTTCAAAAAGGGTCTTGAGCCTTATACCCTTGACTATGTTGCAAGTGTTGCAAAAGGCGATCCAGATGAGAGTATCGAAAGCTTCAAGAAAAAGCTCGAAGCCCTTCGCGACCTCTACATCGATAAGAGTCGCAAAATGGTCAGCTTCTGGACTATGGGAATGAACCAACACTACCGTGGATCATGGGTTAATGAGCAGTCCTACATGGTTCACTTCCTTCTTGGAAAACAGGCAAAACCTGGTATGGGTGCATTCTCGTTGACAGGTCAGCCTTCAGCATGTGGTACAGCACGTGAAGTTGGTACCTTTACCCACCGCCTCCCTGCCGATATGGTTGTCAAAAATCCAAAACACCGACGCATTGCAGAGAAGATTTGGAGAATTCCAGAGGGCACTATCAACCCTGTTGGGTATCAGCACATTATGAATATCCATCGACAAATCGAAGATGGAAAGATCAAGTTCGCATGGGTCAATGTCTGTAACCCATACCATGACACGGCAAACGCCAACCACTGGATCAAAGCAGCACGTAATATGGACTGCTTTATCGTAACATCGGATGGCTATCCAGGTATTTCAGCAAAAGTCTCTGACCTTGTCCTTCCATCAGCAATGATTTACGAAAAATGGGGTGCTTACGGAAACGCAGAGCGTCGTACACAACATTGGCGACAGCAGGTTCTACCAGTTGGAGAAGCGATGAGTGATACCTGGCAGTGGGTTGAGCTCTCAAAACGCTTTACTGTTAAAGATCTCTGGGGTGAATGGACAATTAAAGGTGGTAAGAAACTGCCAAGTGTCATCGAAAAAGCCAAAGAGATGGGATACAGCGAAGATACAACCATGTTTGAAATTCTCTTCGCAAACGACTTCTACAGAAGCTTTAAAGCCGATGACCCAATCGCTGAAGGATTTGATAATACTGATGCCTTGGGCGATAGCCGAAATGTGATTGGTAGTGATGGAAAACCTTGGAAAGGGTATGGATTCTTCATCCAAAAAGCTCTTTGGGAAGAGTATCGTAAATTTGGTATCGGTCATGGACACGACCTTGCAGACTTTGATACCTACCACCGTGTACGTGGTCTTCGCTGGCCAGTTGTGGATGGTAAAGATACACCATGGCGCTTTAACGTTAAATATGACCCATACGCACGTAAACATGCCAAACCAGGTGAAGAGTTTGCATTCTATGGACCAGCACTTAAAACACTTAAACGTGGTGATCTCAAAGAGATCGATCCATCAAAAGGTAAAGTCCATCTCGAAAACAAAGCGAAGATCTTCTTCCGACCATATATGGACCCAACCGAACAACCTGATCAAGAGTACGATACATGGCTCTGTACAGGTCGCGTCATCGAACACTGGCATAGTGGTACGATGACAATGCGTGTTCCAGAGCTCTTCCGTGCAATGCCTGAAGCCTTCTGTTATATGAACCCGAAAGATGCGAAAGCCAAAGGTCTTAAAGAGGGTGATCTGGTATGGGTTGAGAGCCGACGTGGTAAAGTCAAAGCACACGTTAAAACTCGTGGACGTAACCGACCACCACGTGGATTGGTCTTTGTTCCATGGTTCGATGAGCGTGTCTTTATCAACAAAGTCTGTCTTGACCACACCTGTCCAATGTCAAAACAGACCGACTATAAAAAGTGTGCGGTTAAGATCTATAAAGCATAAAAGTGTAGGTGTCGTCCGAGGCTCTCCTCGGCGACCAGTTGAAGCAGTTGAAATAACTGTAATAAATCAATCAAAAAGGTGGTTGAGTCTTTGAACACTCAAAACCCAAAAAAAGATACCAAACCTAATATCACTGAAAGACGGCGTTTTCTGGTCATTATGGCACAGAGTATCGGTCTTTCTGCCCTTGGTGGGATTATTTGGACAGGTTATGTAGAAGAGGCAAAAGCTTCTCCACTAATCTTACGCCCACCAGGTGCACTTCCAGAGCCCGATTTTTTGAGAACCTGTATTAAGTGTGGACAGTGTGCCGAAGCGTGCCCTTATGATACGCTCATCATGGCAAAACCAGGCGATGGACGACCATTGGGCACCCTACTTCATCCCACGGGATATTCCGTGCTATATGTGTACAGATATTCCATGCGTTCCAGTCTGTCCAACAGGTGCCCTTGATGAAGATTTGGTCTCTCATGTTGAAGAAGGTAAAAAAGTACTCGATATCAACAAAGCCCAAATGGGTTTGGCCATTGTCGATCATGAGTCGTGTGTTGCCTACTGGGGAATTCAGTGTGATGCCTGCTATCGTGCATGCCCTATTCTTGGTCAAGCGATAACCATTGAATTTATGCGTAATGAACGCACTGGAAAGCATGCCAAACTGGTACCCGTTGTTCATGCTGATCACTGTACAGGATGTGGTCTGTGTGAACATGCCTGTGTAACAGAGAAAGCCGCTATCTTTGTCCTACCACGCGATGTCGCTATGGGTAAAGCTGGTGACTACTATGTCAAAGGATGGGATAAAAAAGATCAAGAGCGTATTAAACAGCGCGATCTTAATAACCTTGAAACGACCACAGAGATGAGTGAGAAAAAACCGCAAGATTATCTCAATATGGATGAGGAGTTGTTCGATGAGTAAGCTTTTGAAAATGCGTTATCTGATTCTCAGACGCATCACACAAATCGGCCTCCTCTTCCTCTATTTTGCAGCCAATGCCTATGGTTGGAAGATTCTTAGTGGAACGCTTAGTGCATCGAAGCTTTTTGACACAATTCCACTGAGTGACCCATTTGCAATCTTACAGATGCTCTCAGCGGGTGCTATGATGGGAATGAATGTCTTTATTGGTGCAGTTATTATTATCGCATTCTACGGCATCATCGGTGGACGCGCCTTTTGTAGTTGGGTCTGCCCTGTCAATATGATTACCGACCTTGCAAACTGGCTAAGACGCAAACTTCTACTCGACAAAGTTGAGCGAAAAGTGTGGGTCAGCCGAAATGCTCGCTACTGGGTTCTTGGGCTCTCACTCGTTGTCTCAGCACTAACAGGCTTGGCCGCTTTTGAACTTGTAAGCCCCATTACCATATTCAACCGAGGCGTTATCTTTGGCATGGGAATGACAGGTGGGGTTTTGGTGGCAATCTTTCTATTTGACCTTTTTGGAGTCAAAAATGGTTGGTGCGGTCATATCTGTCCCTTGGGAGGCTTCTATTCACTCATTGGAAAGTTTAGCCTTATCCGTATTCGTCACAACCATGAAAACTGTACACTCTGTATGAACTGTAAAGAGGTGTGTCCAGAGAGTCAAGTGCTTCACATGATTGGCAAAGAGAGTGGCACCGTCACTATGGGTGAATGTGTCAACTGCGCACGCTGTATCGAAGTGTGTAATGATGATGCACTCAGGTTTGGTATTAGAAATTTTACAACAACAAGTAAAGCCAAAGGAGACAACCGATGAAAAAGATGATTCTAACAGCACTCTCCGCCGCATTGGTACTTGGACTTAGTGCCTGTGCTGATAAGGGAGAGACCAATAAAACAGTGGCACAAAATGATAAACCTGTCATCTCTGAAGAGGAGATTGGACTACGCAAAGAGACGCTCTATACAGAAGATGGAATTGCACCTGTAAAAGCTGATTTTAACAAACCAGCCCCAGGTATGTCACAACGCTTTGAGCGCTCTTATGAGAATGCTCCTCCACTCATTCCACACAGCGTTGATGGTCTTTTGCCAATTACAAGAAACAATAATGCCTGCCTTGGATGCCATATGCCAGAAGTGGCAAGCAGTATGGGGGCAACACCTATTCCAAAAACCCACTTTATGGACTTTAGAAGTCAAAAGATGCTTGACCATCTTGCACAACAACGCTTCAACTGTTCACAGTGTCACGTACCTCAAGCAAATGTTAAACCGTTGGTTGAAAATAAATTCAAACCTGAATATAGAGACCCTGAAGAGAAAAAACGATCGAACCTCATCGATACACTCAATGAAGGTGTCAAGTAAAATGATCAATCAAGAGAGACGGAGGCTTTTTGCCTCCCTCTCCTCAGCATTTAAAGAGGAGAAAGAACCAGAAAGTATCATTGTACGACCACCTTACCATACAGATGCTTCTCTTTTTCTCAGACTTTGCCCCGCATGCAGTGAAAAGTCTTGTGCCAAAGTGTGCGAAGAGGAGATTATCCATATTCGTGAAGATGGAACACCTGAGTTAATCTTTAACCAAAAGGGATGTACTTTCTGCGATGCCTGTTTAGAAGCATGTGAAGCTGATGTTTTAAGCGATGCAACCAAAACAACCATTGATGTCAAAGTAGAGATTGATGTTTTACAATGTATCGCATGGCATCAGGTGATGTGTCACAGCTGTAAAGACCCGTGCTTAGAGGATGCTATCACATTTCTTGGTCTCTTTCGACCTGAAATCGATTCACAGAGATGTACAGGATGCGGTTGGTGTATTCCAGTCTGTCCTGCTGAAGCGATCAAAATTACATCGATAACAGAAAGGTAAAAAAATGCGTACTGTATGGCTTTTTCTTCTCACTGTTCTGTTTGCATTCTCAGCACCCATTCTCAAGCCTCTCTCTTCGATCGATATTCATGGTAATGCTGTTGATATAACCATCCATGGATCGGATCTCTATATTGCAACAGATAGTGGATTGGTTGAACGATACAATTGGGAAAAGGGAACCCTCATTGAGACGATCCAATTTGACCCAATTCACGACTTTATGGGAGATTTGATGAAGCCCAAAGTCTTTGGTGTCGATACCAATCATGATGGCACCAAACTGATTATTCAAGTTCAAGAAGAGGATGGAGAGCGTGCTCTTTATCTCTATCATCAAGGCAAGTTAACACAACTGATTGATAAAACAGCTCATCTTCCTATGCGTGAAGTTCGCTTTGTTGATGATAACCATCTACTTATCGCCACGATGGATAATACACTCATGCTCTTTGAGATTGATACCAAAAAGATACTCTACCGCCACAAATTGAGCCTCTCAGTCTTCTCCGATTTTCAACTAAATGAAGACCATTCAAAGGTAGCGAGTAGTTGTGAATCGGGAATCGTTTATATCACCGATGTAAAGAGTGGTAAGATAGTTAAAACCCTTGAGGGTGGCAATAAAGATAATGTCTTTAAAGTCGATTTTAAAAACAACCATATCCTTGCATGTGGTCAAGATAGAAAAGCGGTCGTTTACGATCTAAAAAGCCAAAAAATGGTGCTCTATCCAACCTCTTTTTTGGTCTATGCAGGAGCTTTAAACCCCACAGCATCTCTGAGTGCTTTTGGTATCAATGAGGAGAATGATATTGGACTTTATGATAACCAAACCAAAAAGCTCACAATGGTACTCAAAGGTGCCCAATCAACCCTTAACAATATCATCTTTATCGATGATAAACGACTCATTAGCTCAAGCGATGATAACCATATCTTAATTTGGAGGATCCCATGAATATATCAAGCATCGTTGTACAGGTACGACAAGAACATATCGATGAAGTGGTTGAAGCACTTAAAGCAGCAGATTTTTGTGACTACCACTTTCACGATAAATCGATCGGAAAAATTATTGTGACTGTTGAAGGGGAAGGGATTAGTGAAGAGATTGCAAAAGTGAAGCAGATTCAAGCCATTCCCCATGTCATTACAGCCGATATGATGATGGCTTATAGTGAAGAGGAGCTTGAAGAGGAGCGCTCAAAACTTGAAATAGGTCCTAATGTGCCTGCAATGCTCAATGATGATTCGATTCGTGCCGAAGAGATTGTCTATAATGGAGACTTGAAGAAAAAAGATATTTAATCGAGGCTCTTACTTTAAGAGCCTCTCTTCTATCAACTCTGCAAAATATGGTGGGCAATTCTATACCCGTGATTCAGTCCCAAAGCAATTGATCCACCAGACTCCTGTGTAATATCTCCTGCCACATAGAGTCCTGGAACATTGGTCATATAGTTTTCATCATGAACAGGTTTACCATCCTCTATCTCAATTCCTGAGGCTTGTAAAAAAGCACTCGGTGTTGTTCCACCAATTGCATAAATCACACGGTCGAATGTCTCAGGCTCTCTCTCTGCAAAGATCACACGTACCTTTCCATCATCATCTTCTAACCCTTCAATATTGGTACCAAGATAGGGACGTACTTCACCATGGGCAATCGCATTGGCAATTGCTGTCTGATTGGTTGGATTGGCTCTTCGGAATGTCTCTCGACGATAGCAGATGGTTACATCATTTTTCTCTGAAAGATCGACAGCATACTCTACAGCCGAATCACCACCACCAACAACCAAAATCTTTTCACCCTCTTGACAATCATCAAGTGTATAGTTCACACGCTTTTTAATCGATGGTGGAATCTTATAGTCTGGTTTATTGGGTTTACCCATACGACCAATCGTCACCACCACATAGCGTGCCTTAATACTTCCTCCAGAAATCATCACGTCAAAGTGATCACCCACTTTGACAATCTTCTGTACTTCAGTATGTGTGCGTAACTCGACCGAGTGTTTTGCAAGCAGTTCATCAAAAAAGTCGAGGGTACTCTCTTTGGTGCCATCCATAAAGTAGATATTACCATCTAGCTCAACCTTCTGCCCCTTCCAATCCTTATCGACACGCTTATTCTCTTTATAATACTTCCGGATGGTTGCATTATGGTTTTGATCTTTTTCAAGTAAAACAATATCGCGAACCCCTAAAATATAGCTCTCAACAGCTGTTGCAATACCAGCTGGACCTGCACCAACAATGACAAGATCGTGTAGCTTTTCCATAAGTACCCTTCCTTATAAGTAATCACTTAGATTGTATGACGATTATTCTTTTATATTTCTAAGGTGTTCCTGAAGCCATTTATGATATTCTTACTTATCATGAAAGATTCATCATTCACACCCTTTTACCATAACGAGACAGATTATTCAAGAGCGATTGAAATTGCTCCACACATCTGGTGGGTTGGACACCATTTAGAGGGTGACCCATTTCAGTGCCATGTCTATCTGATCGAAAATGGAGATCAAAGTATCTTGATCGATCCAGGCTCGAAGCTGACATGGCCATACACCAGAGAGAAGATCCTTCAAGTAATGCCACTTGAAGAGATTCGCTATATTATCTGTCAACACCCTGACCCTGATATTACATCAGCTATTGGGGATTTGATTGATGAAACAGGTCAAAAAGATGTCCAACTTGTCACCCATTGGCGTAGTGCAGAGCTCTTAGAACACTACGATTGGGGTCTTCCTTTTCATGAAGTTCAAGCTGAAAATTGGGAACTTCATGTAGGAGAGCGTCATCTCAAATTTATCTTTACCCCCTATATGCACTTTCCTGGTGCCATCTGTACCTACGATGTCCAAACACAAATCCTCTTTTCAAGTGATATTTTTGGTGCTGTCACTGAAGAGTTTTCCCTATTTGCCGATGATGCCAAACGCTATTTTGAAGCGATGGTTCCTTTTCATACCCACTATATGCCAAGTACAGAAGTGGTCAACCATGGATTAGATAATATTGAAAAATATCCTATTAACCTCATCGCCCCACAACATGGCTCAATTATTAAAAAAGAGTTTATCTCCTATATCATCAAAGAGTTACGAAACCTTAAGTGTGGTATCTATCTTGAGTATGATGGAACACGAAAGATCGATCTGATTGCTAAAATCAATACCATTTTGCCCGAAGTTTTTGAAGCAGCCGCCTTTTTTGATAACTTCTATGACGATACACAGCGTGTCTTACAAGCTATGCAAAAGGCTTTCCCGATCTCTCGCATCTTTGCACTGGCACTCATCGATGATAGCTACTTTATCAAACTCGACTCAAACTATAAAAAAGTCACCCCATGTCGTCGAAGCAAAAAAGAGATTATTGAAGAGTTTTCTGAGATCTTCATCCAACAAAAGCGCCTCTTTCTTGATAGTGAGATGGTAGAGTGCTTAGAGTTTGAAAAGCCCCATACCCTCTATCTCTTTCCTGTTCTTGACCTTGAAAAGAATGTCACAGGTATTGGTATGTTTGCACTCGATCGCAATTTTGAACGAAGCGATGAGATGATTCAGATGCTCCAAAAGTTTGAGATTGCCATCAATGTGCTCACCAAACGTGAGGTTGAAGTCTATAAGATTCAAAGCGAAAAGGAAGAGGTCTATACAATGGCGATTACCGACCCACTTACGGGTCTTTATAACCGCCACTATCTCAAAGAGATTGCCCCCAAAGCATTGGCAGAGGCTCAACGCAATCTTCAACCTGTCACCGTGCTCTATCTCGATCTTGACCACTTTAAAAAGATCAATGATCAATATGGTCATGATGTCGGTGACTATATTCTTAAACACTTTGCCAATCTAATTGTCAATCACTTTCGCACAGGGGATCTTGCTTTCCGCTTGGGAGGTGAAGAGTTTATGCTCTTTATGCCCAATACCACCAAAGAGGATGGTCTCAAAATTGCCCAGCGTCTTCAAGAAGTTGTCAAACAAGAGGGACCTCTCTTGATCGAAGATCAAAAACTCTCATTTAGCTTCAGCGGTGGTGTCACCGATACTATTGAGAGTGGCTACAGTCTCCAATCATTAATGAGACGAGCCGATGAGAAGCTCTATCATGCTAAAGCGGCTGGGCGCAATCAAATCTTTATCTAAAGCTTAATAATGGTTGCGCCAAAGCCCCCCATATGTGCTGGTGCATCATAAAACTCTTTGACACTTGGATGCTGTTTAAGAAATGTTCTCACTGCATACGCTAATTTACCAGTACCGATACCATGATAGACCAGTACTTCATCAAAGCCTGCCAACAATGCATCGGAGAGAAATTTATCGAGTCGTTCAATCGCCTCGTCACTGCGAAGACCATGCAGATCCAGTTTCACTCCAGCTGTTGCCTGTGAACGCTCCAATGTCACTTGTACCTGCTTCTTCTTAGCTGGCTTAGGAGGATTACCCGAACGCTTCAATTCACTCAGTGGCACCCTCAACTTCATACCATCAACCTCGATCGTCGCCTCTTTGGCTTTCAGGGCAACAATCACCCCGCGATTTTTACGATACTTCACCTTATCACCGACAGCAAAGCTCTCGATCCGTTTTGGTGCTTCAATCTTGGCTTTTTGTACCGTTTTATGCGCCTCATTGAGTTTACGGTGAATAGCACGCTCATCTTTTTGCTTCAATGCTTCACGTGCCTGCTTGGTTGCTTCATGGTAAATGGCTTCAAGCTCTCGCTTTTTGGCAAGCAGTTCTCGCTCCATAGAGTCATTCAGCTCTTTATAGCGTGCCTTTTCTCTCTCCAAAGCCTCAATTTCTCGCTCTAACGCTTCACGTTTTTGACGTAACTCTTTTTCCAATGTACTCGAACGCTCAATCAACTCATTGAGACGCTCTTTATCTTCACCATACTCCACTCGTGCTTTTTGGACAATGTTTTTGGGCACACCATAACGCTCTGCTGTCTCAAATGCATAACTTTTACCAATAATCCCTTGCAAGAAGGTATAGGTCGGTACCTGGTTCTTCTCATCATAGACAGCTGCAACCAGTTCGACTCTCTCATCACCTGCCATCATCGCTGCCAAACGTTTGTGGTGGGTCGTGATGACAATCTTAATTTTACGTCGGATCAACTCTTCGATCATCACCTTAAAGAGACTCGCCGCCTCATCACTATCGGTTCCAAGCTCAATCTCATCAACGCCGACCAATACACCATTTTGCGAAAAGAGTTGTGAAAATTGTCGCATCCGTCCTGCAAATGTCGAGATATCATTCTTGACACTCTGCGGATCTTCGATAATCGCCTCGATCTGCTTAAAACTTCCAATCTTGGTCGCTTTCGCATCGCACTTCATCGGCAGAAGATATTTTGCCAACCATGCCGAAGCAAGGATCGATTTCAGAAGCATCGTCTTACCACCGGCATTGACCCCTGTAATCATCAGCACATTTTTGGAAAAGTCAATCGTCACAGGCTTAGGGTGAGAGAGTGCTGGATGGGCAAAATCGACCAGTTTAATCACATCACTACTCTTTGGCAAAACAAATGAAAAGTCTCCAAGCCTTGCCATCTGCATCCGTGCTTGATAGTGGTCGAACCGATCAAACGCTTTGTCGATAAAACGCCAAAACTTTAACCAGCTCGCCATCGTTTGGCTGATTTGTTTGGCAATCTCGTAGTAGAGCTCTTCCAATTGACTGGCAATCCCTGACTCTTTATCTTTCAGTTTTCTAATCGATTCAGGAATCACATAGAAAAAGCCAGCAGTCGTACGCCCGATAATAGAGGCTTTCATTACATGGTTAAAGCCCCCACGCACCAGTAACGCCTCTTCATCATTTACATAGTGAATCTGACGATCCACCAAATAGGGACCAAGTTTCGAGCTATTTAACATTCTTGAGAGGGTTTGACGAATCGCTTCACGGTTTTGCTTGATCGCCACTTTCAGTGATGCCAACCGCTCATCAATCTCATCTCTCAAATTCCCCTTCTCATCAAACATTCTCTCGACTTCAACAATCGGCTCAGGCACTCTAATCTCTGCAAGCCAAGCCCCCAACTCATTTTCAATCTTGAGGTTCTTGAGATACTGAAAATAGCGTACAATCTTAACCGCTTCAAAAATCTCATCAAGCCCAAGCACCCCCTGCTTGCTCAGACGCATCCAGCAATCATCCAAGTTTTTCACCTTCGGTGGTGTTTTAAACTCTACCGCTTCAAGTGCTTTTATAAAACGAAAATGTAACGATCTGTCCCCTTCAATAAAGAGCGGTTTCGGGCGTGCAAGCAATCCTTCAAACTGTTCAATATAGCCTGTTAAGTCAAGTTGCTTAACGATCTTATCTCTATGGTTCATACGGTTATATTCCTTACTCTTCAAAACTCAAATGCAATACTAATGATCCAAATCTTTTACAAATGCTTTGAGATTTGCATAGATCTCTTTTAAAAGTTGATACCCCTCTAAGCTCAAAATAATATTTTCTACCCTATCTTCAATATTAGAAGGGTACTCATGTGCTAAACTATTTCTAATCTCTCTAAGTCTATCCCAACTCTCTGAACTCTCCAAAACTCCCAATTTTTCTAAAAGATTTAAAGCATCTTTCATTGGTATATTTTCATGATCAATCTCTTTAACCTCGTAAAGAACCTTTTTAAAAAGCTTGGCTCCAATTTTATCTTGAATCTTTGAAAAGTTGAACAAAAAGCTATTGACTACTCTAACATTACTATAATCATCAAAAAACGCATAATCAATCTTTTGTGATCTCAACTCATGATAATCTATATCACACGCTATCATCATAGTATCAATCACTTTAAATATCTCTCTTACTTCCTGCATAGAAGTACCCCTTTTTTTGCTACTCTATCGATTGGATTATTTTGACCACGGTCTAACACAACATCGATCTTTTGTTCTCCAATCTTTCTTTTAAGTTTGACCAAAAAGTCAATCTTTCTCCTTACTAAACCATCTTTATAGGGTGTAGAGATATATAGATCGATGTCCCCTCCCCTTTTTGTATCATCAATACGACTACCAAACAAAAAGATTTCACCACTCTCAAAGACATCAAGAAAGGTCTCTTGAATTGCATTAAGCTCATACTCGGTTAATCGCATATTTGACCCTTTTACTCAATCTTACCATATCCACCACTGCTTTAAGCTCTTTAATTAGCTAATTAATTTTCTATATTGAATTCCAACTGTTATCAGTCCATTCTATGTTCGTTTTGGTCATAAACTACTTTATCCAATTTTTTATGAGCATAAGAAATTACTGACAATATATCAATAGCTTCTTCCTCATCTATTTGCCATATAATTTTTGCTTCATGAGCTGTTGTATTTCTAAACATAGAAAAAATTCCTTTTAAAAGACTCATAAAACCTTTTTGCTCACTTTGTAAACTTTGAGTATCTAACATATTGATAGCAATTTTAGGAATTTGACCTTTAAAGCTAAAAGCTTCATCAACAAGTTGCGAACCGTCAGTTTTTAAATCTGACATCTCTCTAATTCTTTGTGCTAAACTCTTTGTAGCTTCAAAAACTAAATGAAAATAG
>QNYO01000074.1 GCA_003978765.1 Hydrogenimonas sp.
TTGAGATTTTGATCGAGTTTTTGACAAAGATTTTTTGCTCAAACTTCTCAACCATATACTCTTTTAGGACCTGTAAAATTGCGATAATTACAAAGATAACAATCACAATAAAACTCAATACAGTGATAGAGATGGTTGCATGGGCTAAGACGCTGTTGATAATAAAAGCAGAGGTGAGAGGACTAACCATCAAAAGGATCGCTTCAATCATCGAATAGTATAAAAGATAGAAGATATTCTTTTTATCTTCAGAGACAATCTGTTTGAGGTTTCGAATGACCAAATCGATAATCTGTAATTTATTGTCCATAATCACCACATCTATGAAATTAATATCTCATCTTACGTCATTTGAAGAGGCTTGCGATTTGAGATAAAAATTGCGTAAAGAAAATTGCGCTTAACCCGATAGGGGGCTTTAGCCTTCGCAATTTTTAGCAATTTTTTAGCGCTCTTTGACAAATCGCTCTTTGCCGATGAAAAGTACGTAAGATGATTTAATATCTATACCAAGAATTATAGCCAACTTCTATGAGCTTCTTAACAACTCTAACAAGTAATCTATCATTTAAGAAAAAATGAACTTTTCAATTGAATAAATTGAATACCTTGATTAAAAGTTCATATTCATCACCAGACGAAACTGCTGATACCCATCGTTTTGATTCTCATCATGAATCGTAGCATAGACCATTGTCATCCCAAGCTGATCACCTATCGCATACTCCACAATCAAATCTGTTTCAGATTTATGGTAGTGGCTCTTTTGATCGGCTTGAAAGTGCCCATAGGTCACACCTACTTTGATCGCTTCAAAGGTGTAATCACCCCCTACAATCCAAGCATCTCCTCGCTCTTGAATCGTATCGATCGTTTGATCTTCAAGTGAGGTAAAAAAAGGACCTCCCCCAAAACTTCCAATCGCTCCATATTCTCCAACATCTCTGTTATAGGCCATCAGAAGGGTGATACCCCTATCATTAAAAGATGATTGCAGACTGATACCATAGGTTGATGAACCAATATCACCAGCAAGCTGATGGCCAATTCCATTGGCACGGTCATACTGCAACCCAAGCGTCCACGTCATATCCTCTAATATAAGCTTATAGGCCATCTCAACATAGAAAATATCGTACAGATCGGGAAGATAGTAGTACCACCCTTGAAGGGTAATATCATCAATCCCATCATAGATTGCAGAGAGCAGATAGAGCCCATCACGCTTTTGTGTAGAACCCGCAACCTTTTCAATCTCTATAAATCGTGAGGCATCGATACCATTCTCCCAACCTGCCATCTTATCGACTTTACCAACACTAAACTTCCAAGGCAAAAAATCTTTGTTGGTAATGATCCATGCTTGAAAGTAGTTGGGCATCATCCGAATATCATCGGAATCAAGATGAGGGGTGTCGATCATCTGTCGCCCCAATTTCATCTCTGTATGCTCCCACTCCATATCAAGAAAGGCTTGAGAGAGGGTAACAAAACCGTTACCCGATCGATCAAAAAAGTCTGGATGCCTCGGTTGATCTTCTTGAAAGGTGGTCATATCTTGCACCGTATAGGCCTCTGCACAAATTCTAGCTCCTCTCCACCGTTTAGAACCGATATGCAGATGGCCTCCAACCGCTAAAGCCTGACGATCAGATGTTGCTCCATCACGATTGAGCTGAATATACCCCACCCTTAGTTGTGCTTTTGTGTGATCAAGAGGATGAACCTCACCCTGTGTACTTCGTACAGTTGTAATATCAATCTGTTCATGAACTGTTGTATCATTTGCCCACCCTGTCATGAGTGAGACAAAGAGGCCAAACAGGCCAATGCACTGTTTCATCTATTCCCTAAAATGATAATTATTATTAAAATAATACCATAAATTGTGTCTATTGACAACTCTTTAACGCCTCAATATAGATAGTCTCCAAACCAATTACAATCTCTCTTCAATCATACCTTTTGACACTCTCCAAAGCCTTCCTCACAATCATTTTGTATATGCCCTTTTATGCAACGATTCTGCATAAAGCTTTGCCATACTTGATCCTAAGGAGTTACATCATGGCAAAAGAACTTGCACTCTATACCTTTATCGATGCATTTGGATATGAGATTTATCAACAGCACCCCTACTTTTTAGAAGATATTATTGAAGAAGCAAAGCCCTTACAATCGGTTCTTGGATTTACCAACACCTGCTTACCTTCGATTCTGTCAGGCAAGTACCCCCAAGAGCATGGAGAAGCCTCACCCTTCTTCTATAGCGACCCATCCCCTTTTGGGTGGATGATGAAGTACCTCTCCTATCTGCCAAAGTGGCTTGATTACTCAAAAGTGCGATCGATGTTAAGTTCTATGGTCAAACATCTACACCACTATAGAGGAAATTTTCAACTCTACGCCATCCCCTTTGATAAACTCATCTACTTTGATGTCACACAGAAGCAGGACTACTTCGTTTCTAATGGTCCATTTGAGACGATCTTTGATGCGTGTGTGAAGCATCAGATCAATTACCACTGTTCAGATTGGCGACAGAGTGAAACAGAGAATATCAACACCATGCACACTAAGGTTCAAGAGGCAAAGATACGCTTTGGATGGCTCCATCTGCCAACTCTTGATGAAATCATGCATACACACGGTACACAAAGTGATCAAACAACCCAAAAGATTCAGTGGCTTGATGCACAGATTCGAGGTATCTATAATGAAGCTTTAAAACATTATGACAAAGTGAGTCTCTATATCTTGAGTGACCAAGGTATGTACGATGTTACTCAAAGGGTAGATCTTATCAATGAGATTGAAAGCCTTGAGCTAATCTATGGTCAAGATTATGTGGCGATGTATGAAGCCACAATGGCACGCTTCTGGTTTAAGACAGCTGAGGCAAAAGAGAAGATCACCCAAAAACTTAAAACGATTGAGAGTGGTGATATTCTTGATGATAGAGAGCTCAAAAAGATGAAAAGCTACTTTAAAGATGGACGTTTTGGTGAACTCATCTTTTTGATGCAACCAAGTATCATGATTCATCCAAATTACTTTGAAAACAAACCTATGAATGGTATGCATGGCTACCATCCCAATGCTTCAGGCTCCAATGCACTTCTTCTAAGCAACCAAACCATTCCTCATGATGTGACCAGTATCACCGACATCCGTCGTACTATGGAGTATGAACTGAGAGCATCGTTATAAAAAAGCGATCCTCAAAAAGATTCTATACCAAGTAGGAACCTCTTCAAATAGATATGCAAACTTTCTGCATTCAACTACTTTATACTACTAAAAATATAAGGAATAACTATGCTTTTATCAGTCGATAAACGAACAAAAAAATTTCCCATACCCAACAGATTCATCAACTCTTTGGATCACTAACCCAAAAGGATACTTATGCTGTTTGAAAATCAACAACTCACCTACTATAATGTACCCGAAACAGAACAATTTCTCAACCAAATCCTTCTGAAAGTGGCAAAACTCTTTCGTGCTATTTTTCCAATGGAGCAGACTGCAGCACTCATCCTTATTGGTAACTATGGTCGTGGTGAGGGTGGCGTTGTGAAGATTGATGGGGTCTATCGTCCCTATAACAATTTAGAGCTTCTCTATATTCATCATGGTCATATCCATCCTAAAGAGATTGAGATGATCCATCGTCGTCTTAAACAGCTATCAGAGAGGTATGGTATCGGTATCGACTTCTCTGCAGTTAATAAAAATAGACTCCTCTCTCTTCAAGGATTGGTACTCAGTTATGATATACGCTTTGGACACAAAACACTTCTTGGAGACTCCACCTTTTTAAAAAAGTATGAGAAGTTTTCACTCCATAATATTGCACCAACTAAGATGCGCCAACTTCTCATCAATCGTGGTGTATTACTACTCATCAATCGCCTACTCCTTAACAAAGAGGTGCTCTCTACCGATGAGAAAAAGCTGATTATTAAACATGCGATGAAGGCGATTATTGCTTATGGAGACACCTTACTCTACTTTCATAACTGTTACCACTGGAGCTATGCTCAAAAACAGTTTAACATGACACAACTTCCAGGGGTCAACTCTGGCATTAAATCGCTCTATACCAAAGCGATTCTCTTTCACTTTATGCCCGACGATAGAGACTACTTAAATAGAGATCTACACCAGTGGCACGATGAGCTCTTAGAGCAACTCTCTACCATCCATCTGATGTGTGAGCAGATCTATCTTGATGATCCAACCCTTCAATGGGAGAACTATGCCACACGCTCACTTGAAAAAATGAGCCATACCCACAAGAGTTTTCGTCAAAACCTGCAATCTTCCCTCTACGGTCTCTATCATATCAAGCTTCTTAAAAAGTACCACTCTCCAGCACAAGTGGTCAACTTTATGCAGATGGGACATCGTGGTATGTTGGAACTCATCTTCCCCTATATTGCCTATCAAGACCCTACCAACGATCATCTATCACTCTTACAGACAGCTCTCCATACCAAAGAGAGAACCCGTAATAACTTTGTAAAAAGTTTCCTAAAGAGATGGGCTAAATGGGAAGATAGCTATGTTAATGACCTTCTTAAAAGTGACGATCTTTTTTGATCCTCTGCTCAATGGCAACAACATCTTGTATCGTCTTTAAAACAGCATCGGGATTAAGACTTATCCCATCAATACCAAGTTCAACCAAAAAGGATGCTACCTCAGGATAGTCTGATGGTGCCTGCCCACAGATACTGATATGACGATGGTTACGTTTTGCCCCCTCTACCGCCATCTCAATCATCTTTAAAACCCCAGGATCACGCTCATCATAATCGAATGCCACCACATCACTATCACGATCAACACCAAGCGTCAATTGTGTTAAGTCATTACTTCCAATGCTAAAGCCATCAAAGAGTTCACTAAAGGCATCGATTTGAAGGATATTGTTGGGAATTTCGCACATCACATAGATTTGCAGACCCTTTTCTCCCTGCTTTAAACCATATTTTGCCATCGTCTCAAGCACACGCTTCCCCTCTTCGACACGTCGGCAAAAAGGGATCATGAGAATCACATTCTCAAACCCCATCGTTTCACGCACACGCTTCATTGCCGCACACTCAAGTGCAAACCCCTCTTCATAGGCTGGATGTGTATAACGTGCAGCCCCACGAAAACCGAGCATCGGATTCTCTTCATCAAACTCAAAGAGATGACCGCCTAAAAGTGTGGCATACTCATTACTCTTAAAGTCACTCATACGTACCACACACGGTTTTGGATAGACCGATGCAGCAATGGTCGCCACCCCTTCAGATAAACTCTTAATAAAAAAGTCGGTCATACTCCCATAGGCTCTGCTTAAGGCTTCAAGTTGATCCCGTGTTATATGATCAACCTTTTCAGGATGGATCAGTGCCATCGGGTGAGCTTTGATCGACTCATTGATAATAAACTCCATCCGAGCCAAGCCGATACCATCTACTGGAAGTGCTGCCAAACGAAATGCAAGATCGGGATTACCAAGATTCATCATGATCTCTGTTTTGGGTTTTGGAAGTTGTCTCAAGTCGGTCTCAATCACTTCATAATCGAGCTGACCTTCATAGACATATCCCGTTTCGCCCTCTGCACAACTTACTGTGACACACATACCATCTTTAAGCCGTTCGGTGGCATGCTCTGTACCAACAATGGCAGGAATGCCAAGCTCGCGTGAAACAATGGCAGCATGACAGGTACGCCCCCCACGATTGGTGACAACTGCAGCTGCTGTCTTCATCACAGGCTCCCAATCGGGTGTCGTTGTTTCAGCTACCAAAACTTCACCGGGCTGAAACTGATGCAACTGAGTAACATCTTCGATACGACGCACCCTTCCCACACCAATCTTCATCCCAACAGCCCGCCCCTCTACAAGAGGCTCTCCCCTCTCTTTGAGATGGTACATCTTTAAAATCTTATCACTCTTTTGCGACTCCACCGTCTCTGGACGTGCCTGCACCATATAGATCTCACCATCGATCCCATCTTTTGCCCACTCCATATCCATCGGCTTATCATAACCCACCTTTTTAGAGTAGTGGTTTTCCACTTTGATGGCATAGTCAGCCAATACCATCAAATCGCTATCACTCAAACAGAAGCGTTGCTGTTCGGCTTCAGAGGTTGGAATATTTTGGGTATATTCCATAGCGATATTATCTTGATTCAACTGATGGGTAAAGACCATCTTAAGCTCTTTTTTACCCAAACGTCGCTTTAAGACAGCACGGTAGCCTTGATTGTAGGTCGGTTTATGGATATAGAAGCTATCTGGATCGATCGTTCCTTGTACCACATTCTCCCCCAAACCGTACGCGGCACTGATAAAGATGACATCACGAAATCCTGTCTCTGGGTCGAGTGAAAAGATGACACCACTGACACTTTTATCAGAGCGTACCATCTTCATCACAACGACAGAGAGAAGCACATTTAAAAGGTCAAAACCGTGATCATACTTGTAGTGGATCGAGCGGTCTGTAAAGTTGGAGGCAAGACACCGTTTATAGGCATCAAGGAGTGCTGTTTCACTTGTAATATTCAGATAGGTATCATTCTGTCCTGCAAAGGAGGCTTCCGGAGAGTCCTCTGCCGTTGCTGAAGAGCGAACAGCCAAGGATATGGTGTCACCATACTCCTCTTTGAGTGCATCATACCCTGCTAAAATCTCTAACTTTAAATCGTCAGGAATCTGACACGCATCGATAATCTTTCGACACGCCTCTGCACGCTCTTGCAACTGTGTAATGTCATCAGGATTTAAATCATCAAGAAGAGCATGAAGTTTTGGCCATGCACCATTCTCATCTAAGATATAGCGATAGGCGGATGCCGTAATAGCAAATCCATTGGGTATCCGCACCCCCTCTTGGGTTAGGTTTTGGTACATCTCACCCAGTGAGGCATTCTTACCGCCGACCTCTGCAACATCCTCTATTCCAATCTCTCGGAACCATTTAATATATTTCATTCTCTATCCTCTTCTTAGTCGGCGGTTATCATGCCTTTCTTACAGTATGCCTAAAATATTAAAGAATCAAAAGCAGACTACTCTTTTCCGTGGCTCTCTCCCTCTGCAAAGAGTGGCTTTCCAGACTCTTCATACCATGCAATAATATAGTCCCATGCCTCTTCAGCACTATCGACAATCTTAAAGATATTGAGATCGTCAGGAGCGATCACCCCCTCTTCAATCAAAAAATCGAAATTGATCAATTTATGCCAATAAGAAGCCCCTACCATCACTACAGGAATTGGATGGGTTTTGCGTGTCTGGATAAGTGTTAAGATCTCAAAGAGTTCATCAAGCGTACCAAAACCACCCGGATAGACCACCAATGCTTTGGAGCGTAGAAAGAAGTGGAGTTTTCTAATTGCAAAGTAATGAAATTGAAAACAGAGCTCTGGGGTAATATAGGGGTTGGGATACTGCTCATGAGGTAAACGAATATTCAAACCAATGGAGCGTGCCCCCACATCATAAGAGCCTCGATTTGCCGCCTCCATAATCCCTGGACCACCACCCGTCATTAAGATAATGCGACTATCTTCGGGACCTTTACCACTCAATCCTACATAACGACCAAACATTCTGGCATCATCATAGTAAAGACTCTTTTCAACCATCCGTTCGGCAATCGCCAACTCTCTTAAAAGAGCATGATCATTAGGGTTTGCCTCAACCTTTTTTTGAATCGCTTTAAGTTTTGCCATCGATGTCTTATGTTCACTAATACGCGCACTTCCAAAGACAACAATCGTCCCCTCCACACCAAACTTAGCCATTGCAAGTTCAGCCTTAAGGTAGTCGATTTCAAGTCGAATCCCTCTTGCCTCATACGACTTCATAAAGTCGTGATCCTCTTCAGCCAAACGGTAAGTTGGACTCTTCATCAACTGCTTAACAAGTTTTGAGGCTTTGGGATCTTCACGTGAAGACTTAGGATGTTCCCAAGGTAGATCAGAAGTATGATCACCACTATTATGCATCATTTCTCCTATGTTCAAAATTCCTACTGAATCTACTCAAAATAAGATTATATCTTAAATATAAAATTTAACAATTAATAAAAAATTAAAGTTTTTAACCCTTTATACATATACTTCAAATCAATTAAAAAATAAAAATTATTATTTGATTACTAGTTTTTATTATGCTATAGTACTAATTATGATTAAAGTTATCATCATCAAACATAAATATAATATAGATTATCACTCCTATACGTCTCTGTTACATAAAGAGTATGGTAACAAAAACCTTATCTTACTACCATGTCTTATGCCTACTTTCTATCTAACATATAGGTCTTTATCATGCAAAAACTCCATTTTTCATTAATAAAAAAGGTCATAAGTAGTGTTTTAGTATTTTTTATATTACTGCTATCGATGCTTACCTATTTTCACTACACCTCAGTTGTGCAATCTACCCAAAAGTGTGAAAGAGATAAAAGCTCTTTAATTCTTAATTCGATTGAACCTATTGTAGCTGTCGATCTCTTTTTGGGTTTTGATGAACAGCTCAAAGAGTATTTAAATGATATTATCAAGCAAAATCCAATGATTCTTCAATTGACGATAAAAGATCACAATAATAAAATCCACTATTTATATAAAACTGAAAATCGTCATAAATTTCTTCATGCACAATATACAGAACGTACCATTTACAATAAAATTTCTTCAGAGCCCTTGGGGAAAATTGAAATGCTTTACTCCAATGATCAATATACAAAAGTTATCCATGACTATACGATATTTTCCATCTTTATAATTTTAGGAGCCATCGGTTTAATTGTAATTCTTATCATGATCCTTCGATCAACACTGCGTCCATTAAGAGAGCTGGCTCAAGATCTCTTTCAATACGATCCTAAAGAGTTACATTTTGATAAAAAGTTTGATCCAAAAGATGATGAGATTGGTACGATCCAAATGGCAATTATCAACTTAGTCAATAAAATTAATGATTATACAAAAAAACTGCATCAGCTTAATAGAGAATTAGAGCAAAGAGTCTATGATCGAACCCAAAAGCTATATATCGCCAATAAACAACTTCGTAAAGAGATTAAAGAGCGTAAAAAGATTGAAAAAGCTTTACGCCAAGCCAATCAACGCCTTGAGAGATTATCAACACGTGATACTTTAACCAATCTATTTAATAGAAGAGTCTTAGAGGAGAAGTTAGAGAGTTTTTGGAAGATGGCACTACGCGATCACAAACCTATCTCTATTCTCATGTGTGATATAGACTTTTTCAAAAAGATTAACGATACATATGGACATCAAGCTGGCGATCAATGTCTTCAAGAGATTGCAAAAATTTTTGAAAGTGTTATTCGTAGATCCACTGACCTTGTTGCACGTTATGGGGGTGAAGAGTTTATCTTTGTACTTTTTGATACACCTCTTCCTGGTGCACTTAAAATTGCTGAAGATATCCAAAAGAGCCTTGCTCAACGCAATCAATCTCCAAATACAAAAATTAAAATGACACTAAGTATTGGTATTGCATCAATTATCCCAAATCAAAAATGGTCATGGGAGAACCTCATTCAGTATGCAGATCAAGCACTCTATCAAGCAAAAGAGAATGGGCGCAATCGTATCGAAATAGCCACACTTAAAGTATAGCTATCTTTTAAAAGATAATATCTCCATCTGTAATTTCAATATAACCGATACCATCTTCCAAGTGTATTTTAATATTTTTACACCCTTCTAAAGCATGATTAATCTTCTCATTATTTTCAAAAAATGCTACAAACTTCTCTCTATCTTTAAAGATAGTTGCATCTGCCTTGACAACCTCTTGAGTAATAACCTCTTTCTCTCTCTTAATAAGAGGGAGTCTAAGCAGGATATTATCAATCGTTTCATAAGACAACTCCATATATTTATCTTTTGCCCGATTAAAGAAGTGTCCCAAGTTATCCCATAAGAATGCTCCGACAAATGTTGGATTTAACGTTTCCATGACAATACCCTTTAGAATTTGTTTTGTGTAAAATATAACTTAAGAAAAGACAAAATCTTTGTTATTTGGTATAAAAAAACATACCTTTACAGAAATTATAATACATGCATCTATAAAAAATCAAATTTAACGATTAATTT
>QNYO01000001.1 GCA_003978765.1 Hydrogenimonas sp.
CAGTCAGATTGTGGAGGTTCAGAACAAACTAAACAACAGACCAAGGAAAGTGTTGGGTTATAAAACTCCAGCAGAAGTTTTCTTTGCTACAATTACGCAGACTTATGATGTAGCTGCCCCTGTTGTTGCAGTTGATGGTTGAATGGGCGAATAAAGAGGTCGCTATGATTCAAAACTGACTTAATCATAGACCAAGAAAAGTACTGGGATATAAGACGCCTCATGAAGTCTTTTTCTCGAAGTTTCTCAAAGAACTAAATAGGATTTCAATCGCGTGAAATTGCACTTATGAGTTGAATGGGCGGAAGTAAAAAGTTTTACGGGAAATGACTCCCGTAAAAATAAAGAATAGAAGGAGCAAAAAATATTAGTTGGCTGATTTTCCAGCAAAAGGTAACAAGGCACTTCCCCATGTTAAACCACCTCCGAAGGCATCAAGTAACATGGTGTCACCTTGCTGAAGTCTTCCACTCTCCCAAATATCATTCATTGCCATTGGAATCGATGCTGAGGAGGTATTCCCATACTTTCCTACTGTCAAGACAACCTGTTCTGGTGCTAACTGCAGTGCATCTCCAACTGCTTTGATAATTCTGTAGTTTGCCTGGTGAGGAATAAAGTGTTTGATATCTTTTGCTTCGATACCATTATCTTGAAGAATATTAACAACATCACTTGTCAAGGTTCGTACAGCAATTTTAAATGTCTCATTCCCTCGCATCTTCATCGTAGCAAGCTTCTCTTCAACCACTTTTTCAGAACAAGGGTTTTTAACACCACACCCAGGTGTCATAAGTAAATCACCATAATTGCCATCAGCAGAGATATGAATATCAGTAATTGCTTCTGACTTATCTTCTGTTGCACTAATCACTGCAGCACCTGCACCGTCACCAAAGAGAACACAGGTTGTTCTATCCGTATAATCGACAATGGCACTCAGCTTCTCTGCACCAATAATCAGCACATTCTTCTTCATACCTGATTCAATAAAGGCTTTTGCAACAGCAAGTGCATAGATGAAACCGGTACACGCTGCTGAAATATCAAATGCAGTAACATTACTACGTCCCAATTTAGAAGCGATCACACAAGCTGTTGATGGCATACAAAAGTAGTCAGGTGAGATTGTAGCACATACAATCATATCGATATCATCAATCTCAAGACCTGCTCTAGAGATTGCCACTTTTGCAGCCTCAACTCCCATGTCACTGGTCAATTCATCATCAGCCGCAATATGCCGCTCTTTAATTCCTGTCCGCTTTGTAATCCACTCATCGGTTGTATCAACCATACTCTCAAAGTCTTTATTTGTTAAAACTTTTTCAGGAACATAAGCACCAATCGACTTTAATGCAGCATACATCAATTTTTACCTTAATTAAGTATTCAAACCCTCAAGGCGTGCACGAATCGCTTCATTCACATCGGACTCAACAAAACGTATTGCCTGGAACATCGCATTCTTAATCGCTTTGGGATTACTTTTACCGTGACTGATAATGGTGCAAGCTTTTACCCCCAAAAGTGGTGCGCCACCATACTCTGCATAATCGATCTGCTTTTTCAGCTTCCGGAACACACGCTTCATGAGGAGTGCACCAGCAATCGCAACAGGAGAGTGTTTAATCTCAGACTTAAGATAGTGACTAATGGTTTCAGCAACACCTTCACTTGTTTTAAGTAAGACATTTCCTACAAAACCGTCACAAACAACCACATCAACGGAACCATTGAAGATATCTCCCCCTTCAACATTCCCGACAAAACTATCAAGTTGACTAATGAGTGCATAAGCCTCTTTGGTTACATCGTTACCCTTTGTTGACTCTTCTCCATTTGATAGAAGACCAACCCTGGCTTTCGAACAACCAAGCACTTTGTTGGCATACGCATCACCCATTACAGCAAATTGAAAGAGATTGTTTGCATCGCAATCGACATTGGCCCCAACATCCAGTACAATCGTCTGCTTCCCTTTTTGAGATGTTGGCATAAAGGTAGCGATTGCAGGACGTGAAATTCCTTTGATACGACCAATACGAAGTGTTGCCAAGCTCATTGTAGCGCCACTATGCCCTGCTGAAACAACAGCATCTGCTTTACCCTGACGTACAAGATCGACTGCAACATAGATCGAAGAGTCTCGACGCTTCAATGCATCGGTTGCATGCTCATCCATTGCAATCACATCTGAGCAGTGGACGATTTCAATCTTACTCTTATACTTTTTGGGGATAAGTGGTGCAATTTTATTTTCGTCACCTACAAATATGGGAAGGAATTTTTTCTGTTTAAGGGCAAAAATTGCCCCTTCTACAATTGGGTAGTGACCAAAGTCACCACCCATTGCATCTATTGCTATACGAACCATTTAGGCTTTATATTCACCTGTAAACTTGTTCATACGATGTGGCATGCGCCAAGTACCGTCTTTATCTTTAACTGGACGGGCAAGTGTTACTTTATAGTGTGTTCTGCGCTTTGCTGCACGTGTTTTACTATTACGTCTCTTTGGTACTGCCATAATCTTTCTCCTTAGTTGTTGTCAATATTCAATTTCAAAATCATCCATCTCATTACATCGTGGACAGAGATGATATTCGCTCTGCATTGAAGCGATTTCACTTTTCAAAATCATGTCGAAGTCGACAATCCCGTCCAAGCATTCTATCACATCAAGTGAATCATCTACCTTAAGCGGTTGATCGACAATTTCAACATGAAAAGATTCTGTTATAGGTTTACAAAATTCCTCACCACATCGATCGCATACAAGTGGAAGATCACCCTCAATCTTTCCATCAATCTTGACACGATGCTTGCCACTGCGCCAAAATTTTCCGGAATAGTGGAGTCCATCTTTCTTGAGAGTGAATGGACTCTCTGTTTCACGAATTTTACGCAGTAGTATTTGCATTGAGATGCTTAGTGAATCTCTCTTTGAGAGAAGAAAAATGCAATTTCAATCTTTGCATTTTCCAAGCTGTCACTTCCATGAACAGCGTTAGCATCAATGCTCTCTGCAAAATCTGCACGAATGGTTCCAGGTGCTGCCTCTTTTGGATCTGTTGCACCCATCAGCTCACGGTTTTTTGCAACAGCATTTTCACCTTCAAGCACCATCACAACTACCGGACCACTTGTCATGAACTCAACAAGCTCACCAAAGAAAGGACGCTCTTTGTGTACTGCATAGAACTCTGCAGCATCCTCTTTGCTGAGTTGTACTTTTTTCATTGCTGCAATGCGAAGACCATTGCTTTCAAAGCGGTCGATAATTTTACCGATAACATTTTTTTTGACAGCGTCAGGCTTAATAATAGAAAGTGTTCGCTCCATAGGAATATCTCCAAAGTAGTAGAATGGGTGGAATTATACAGAAATGTTGTTTAAGATTTTTTAAAACGTGGAAGTAGTTTGAATAAGAAGTTAAGGGAGGAGAGGCTCCTCCCTCTTCAAAGTGTTGAATTACTCAACAACTGGTTGATGCTCAGAGCGTGCTTCGTCTGAGATGTCATCACGGCATGTTACGCCATCAACACATGCATCCCATACGATACATCCCTCAGTTGGACATGCAGTTGCACATGCAGGCTCATCATGGTATCCTACACACTCAACGCATTTGTCAGGATAAACGTAGTAGATCTCTTCTCCAGTTGGATTATCCTCGTCGTCAACGATCGCTTCAACCGGACACTCATCGATGCAAGCACCGCAGTTAATACATGTATCAGTAATCAATACAGCCATTTCAAGCTCCTTCTTAAGATTTAATCACCCGTACTATAACACAACATTTTTAAAAAGTATTTAAATAGTTAAATTAGATTCCCAAAGTTTTTCGGATTGCTTCAACTTTATCCGTTTTTTCCCATGTAAACTCTGGAAGTTCGCGTCCAAAGTGTCCATAAGTTGCTGTTTTACGGTATATAGGGCGTAACAAGTCGAGTGTATCGATAATACCTTTTGGCGTTAAATCGAACAGTTCTCGTACAACTCTTTCTATCTCCTCTTCTGGAACTACACCTGTTCCATGGGTATCGACCATAATAGAAACTGGTTCGACAACACCAATGGCATAGGCAATTTGGATCGTAGCTTTTTCACATACACCAGAAGCTACAAGGTTTTTTGCTACATATCGTGCTGCATAGGCACCACTTCGATCCACTTTTGTTGGATCTTTACCACTAAATGCACCTCCACCGTGTGGACAACTTCCACCATAGGTATCAACAATAATTTTACGACCGGTCAAACCAGCATCACCTTGTGGACCACCAATGACAAAGCGACCTGTGGGGTTAATATGATAGACAATATTCTCATCAAGCAACTCTTCAGGAATAACTTTGTAGATCAACTCTTCGATAATCGCATTTTTAAGCTTTTCATGCGATACATCTGGGTCATGCTGTGTTGAGACAACAATGGTCTTGACTTTATGAGGTTTCCCGTCAATATACTCAACCGTAACTTGTGCCTTTCCATCTGGTCGTAAAAATGGTAATGTACCATCTTTTCTTGCTTTAGCAAGTCCTTCTGTCAAACGGTGTGCAAGATAGATAGGAAGTGGCATCAGTGTTGGTGTCTCTTTACAGGCATATCCAAACATCAAACCCTGATCACCTGCACCAATCTCTCCACCAACTTGATCAACCCCTTGATTAATATCCGGTGACTGCTCTCCAATACCATTTAATACACCAGCCGATCGATAGTCAAAACCATATAGTGCATCTGTATATCCAATTTCACGAACTACCTCACGTGCAATATCTTGCATCGGTGCATAGGTTGTGGTTTTAAGCTCTCCTGCGATGACACAAAAACCATTTGAAAGAAGTGTTTCACACGCAACACGTGCGTGAGGATCTCTTTCGATAATATAATCAAGAATCGCATCACTAATCTGATCGGCCATCTTATCGGGGTGGCCTTCTGTGACTGACTCTGAAGTAAATAGATACTTTTTGGGCACTCTAAAATCCTTTGAAACAGCAAAATCGCTTTAATTTTTACGTGGATTATACCGTAATGTATGTAAAAGATTAATCTCTTTTCATAATATAACCTTGACAATAGTGTGTTATAATTTTTATGTAAAAAAACTTTATGAAGGAGAGCTCAATGCTTGTCACAAAAAAAGCACCTGACTTTACTGCGAGTGCAGTACTTGGTAACAACGAAATTGTTGATAACTTCAACCTCTATGAAAACTTTGGTGAAAAAGGTACTGTCCTTTTCTTCTATCCACTCGACTTTACATTCGTCTGTCCATCTGAAATTATCGCATTCGATCACAGACTTGATGAGTTTACTAGCCGTGGAATCAATGTCATTGGATGCTCTGTTGATTCTCACTTTACACACCTTGCATGGAAAAATACTCCAGTTGAAGAGGGTGGTATTGGACAAGTTCGTTATCCACTTGTTGCAGACTTGACCAAATCAATCGCTCGTGATTATGATGTTCTTCTTGAAGATGCAGGTGTTGCACTTCGTGGTTCATTCCTCATCGATACAGATGGAACCATTCGCCATGCTGTTATCAATGACCTTCCACTTGGACGTAACATCGATGAGATGCTTCGTATGATCGATGCAATGCACTTTACTAATGAGTATGGTGAAGTATGTCCTGCAGGTTGGCAAAAAGGTCAAGAGGGTATGAAAGCTGATCCAAATGGTGTTGCAGAGTACCTCTCTAAACACGCAGAAGAGCTGTAAGCTCGATCTTTTTAAGAGATCGGCGGTTCAACCGCCGATCAAGAACGTAGAATTGAAAGAATCTTCTCTGTAATCTGCTCTGGCAATAACCCCATCGACTCTTCAACACGCTTTGTATTTCCATGCGTAATAAACTTATCCTCATACTCAAAGGTATAAAGCTCTATAGTCGCTAACTTTTGAGGCATTAATGCTTCAGCAATAGCAGAGGCAACACCCCCCATCTTGACACTATCACTAAAGACAAACCACTGCTTAAACTGAGTTGTTGCTGCTTCAAGTGTCTCAATATCAATTGGTTTCACAAAACGCAAATCCAATACAGCGGCATCTACACCAGAATCTTTTAACAATTTAGCAACAGCAACAGCACGTCCTATACCATTACCATACCCAATCAAAAGTACCTCACCTTCACACTCAAGGTACTCGGCTTTACCCAACTCAAAAGGTGTTGCTGGATACTCTCCTCTTTCAAGCATCATTGCACCCCGTGGGTATCGAAAGGCACATGGTGTTGGAAACTCTGCAGCATACTCTACAGCCAACTCCAAGGTTGCATCATCGCGAGGGGCAAAGAGTGTCATATTTGGAATCGCTCGTAGATAACTAATATCAAATGCACCTTGATGGGTCTCTCCATCCTCTCCAACAATACCAGCACGATCAATGGCAAAGGCTACGGGCAAATTCATCAATGCAATATCATGAATCACTTGATCATAACCACGTTGCAAAAAGGTCGAATAGATCGCAACAAAAGGTTTGTACCCCTCTTTTGCCAATGGACCCATCGAAGTCACTGCATGCTGCTCTGCAATACCGACATCCCAAAAGCGATCAGGAAACTTTTCAAGCAACTGCTTCATCCCTGTACCACTCGGCATTGCCGCTGTCACACCAACAATCTTCCTATCTTTATAAGCCAGTTCACAAAGTTTATCACTATAGACTTGTGTGGCACTTGGTCGTGTCGATTTTTTTAGACTCTTTCCCGTCTCTTTATCAAACGGCCCTACGCCATGCCAATGCTCATAGTAGCCTTCAGCAATCTCATACCCTTTGCCTTTGGTTGTCTGTGCATGGACAATGACAGGCTTGTTCATCTCTTTTGCAGTTTTCAATGTTTCGATCAACTGCTCAATATTGTGTCCATCGACTGGGCCAATATACTCAAGCCCCATCTCTTCAAAGAGAATACCTGGTGTAATCATCCGTGTACCCTCTTCGAGACGCTTGGCCACATAGCGTGCCGACTCTGGAAGATGCTCTAACATCTTCTCTGTCCGCTCTTTAAAACGCTGATAAAAGGGGCTTGCCATCGCTTGCGAAAGGATACGACTAATCGCTCCAATCGGTTGGGCGATACTCATCTCATTATCATTCAAAAGAATGACAGCTGGATATTTACGATCACCCAACTCATTCAAGGCTTCGTAAACCATACCAGCACTCATTGCACCGTCACCAATCATAGCAATTGGAATACGCTTACCCTCTTCTCCACGAAGTCTAATCGCTTTGGCTGCACCAACTACCAGTGATACCGATGTTGAACTGTGTCCTGCCACATAGTAGTCACAAGGTGACTCACTTGGTTTGGTATAACCACTAATCCCACCAAATTGACGCAATGTTTCAAAGCGTTCCCATCGATCTGTCAATAGTTTATGGGCATACGCTTGATGACTAACATCAAAGATAAATGGATCTTGCTCAACATCAAAAACATAGTGCATCGCAATAATCAAATCGGTTGCACCCAACGTACTGCTTAAGTGTCCACCATGACGGCTTACCACATCAAGAATACGCTCTCTGATCTCTGCTGCAAGTGTCTCCAATTCAGACACTTGCATCTCCTTGATCGCTTTCATAAATCTCCTCTCCCCCTACTTAACAGTCCCGAAAACAGCCTCTTTAATACGTTCAAAGCGGTGCATAATTTCACCATCAATATTTCCAATATCACTCAGAACAATCACACCGCCAGAACCTACAGCAGGATCGGCCACAATTTTGAGATTGGACTGTGTCTCCAGGTTGGCTTGAATATAGTCAAAGTCATCTGGATTAACTTTCAACGTTATTGTAGCAGCTTCTTTTACTTCTGTAAGCAGAAGCTTTGCAAGCCGCAGGGCAATCTCTTTAGAATCACTTTGAATCTCTTTTACAATAACTTGCTTAGCTAAGTCAAGTGCTGTCTCAATTAACTCCTCTTCAATCGTATCAACCTTTTTTATAAAGCGTTGCTGACTCTCTTGCAAGGTTGCAATAGTCTCTGTTAAACGCTTTCTTAATGCTTCAATCTCCATATCTAATTCATTAGAGGATGCTTGTCTGCCAGCTATCTCTCCCTCTTGAAAGGCACGTTGACGCTCCTCTTGAAGACGCTTCTCAAAGACCTCTTGCTGTTTTTCAAGTTGCTGTTGAACACGTAACAGATGTACTGAAAGCTCCTCTGTCTTTTGAAGCATCTGCTCCAACATCTCATTATGAATCGGTTCAGGATTTTGTTGTACAACAGAGGGGGTCTCTTGAGGTTTCTCTACTTTTTCATGATCCGATGATAAATTGTGATCCTTCTCAAAAGGGTTACTGTTCGACAGTACTTTAAAGTGATACTTTTGTATGACATGCCCATTAATTTTATTTGGTTGGATTACTGTTTCCATACTACTCAATCATCTCCTCAGCTTCTCCAATGGTTACAAGACCCTCTTCAGCAAGCTGTTGAACAACTTCAACAATTTTACGCTGTGCTGCTTCAACCTCTTTCACTCGAACTGCTCCAATAAACTGCATCTCCTCTTCAAAAGCATCTCTTGCACGTTGTGACATATTTGACATAAAACGCTCCTTAAGCTCTTCTGGAGCACTCTTGAGTGCAAGCATCAACTCTCGTTTATCGACAGCTTTCAAAATTTCACGAATTGCATTGTTATCAAGATTGACAATATCTTCAAAGGTAAACATCATCTCTTTAATGGCACTAGCAAGATACTCATCAAGCTGCTCGATCTGCACCAAAGTCGATTTGGCAGCTTTCTGTCCCAAACGGTTAAAGATATCTGCAACAGCACGTGGACCACCCACTTCCACTTTGTAGCTTGCTAATGACTCCAACTTACTCTCAAGCACTGTAGAGACTCGCTTAATAATTTGTGGTGAGATATCTCCAAGGTTGGCCATACGCATGGCAACCACGGCACGTAAGTCATCTTCAAAAAAGCTTAAAACACTTGCTGCATCACTTGGGTCCATATGGGCTAAAATAAGAGCAATTGTTTGTGGGTGCTCATTGACAATAAAATCGGCCAACTGTTGCGGTTTAATTTTTGACAAGAAGCTAAAGCTATGGCTACTCTGCATCGTTTTTGAGAGACGATCCATAATCTTTTTCGCCTCATCAGGTCCCAAAGCTTTATAGAGGATCTCTTTGGCATAATCCAATCCACCTGTACTAAAGTATTGGTTGGATTGCATAATGGCATAAAACTCCTCTAAAATCGCCATTGCAATAGGACGATCAATCGTTTTAGCCACAGCAATATATTTTGATACTTCTGTCACAACATCCAAATCAAGATGTGAAAAGACATTAGTAGTAACCTCTTCACCAAGCTGAAGAAGTAAAATGGCAACCTTTTCAGCCATTGAGAGACCATCAATGTATGCCTGCTGTTGTGGTGTTAACTGTACACTCACGATGTTTCCTTTGTTGTCATTTGAGTTGCAGTCTTTTGCTCAATCTCACTCTCATCACGTACCAAAGCAGTAATTAGAAGTGCCAACTCCTCTGGCTTTCCTTCTGCCATATCTTTAACCTTCTCAAGCAAAACATCATACTTCAGCTCTTCTTCATTCATCCCTTCTGTAAATCCAAGCTGCTCTTCAACTTTTTTACGCATCTCAGAGAACTTCTCTGTTAATGACTCATGTTCCTCTTCATCGATATCAATATAAGGCTCTTTCTCCTGTGGCTCTTCCACCGGAACTTCAAGCATCTTCTCACTAAATGGTACAATCACCTTCTTATAGAAGACAAAGAGAATCACCAAAAGAAGGAGATACTTAAGGAGTGGTTCAATTGGACTGACATAAGTATAAAGCGTAGAGAGGGCTGATTCATAAGGTGTGGCAAACTCTTTTTGTGCCATCCCTTCAAACTTAAAGTTTGAAACAGTAACTTGATCACCCCGTTGAGGATCATAACCGATTGCTTGTTTCACCAATTCTGTAATCTGTTCAAGCTCTTCACTGCTTCTTGGTTCATAGGTCACAGCACCTGTCTCATCATGGGTATATTTACCATCTACAACGACAGCAGCAGTGATACGCTGAATCGTTGCAAAAGG
>QNYO01000002.1 GCA_003978765.1 Hydrogenimonas sp.
GTTGCCGACAAAATCCTCTTTTTTATGTTCCTCACCCTCTTTGGAAAGCCATTTGGTGCATCACCTGAAACACTTGAGAGCTTCTACACCTTCGATAAAGTTGGAGGGGTAATTGTTCTTCTTTTAATGATTGGCTACTTTATCTATGGACGCTATGAGTCAAGAAAATATACCAGTTGTACCAGTTGTCAAATCGGTAATATGATCGGTTCGATGGTAAAACGGCTTGGCGTAGCACTTGCGATTGGTACTGCCGCCTATTTCTTTGTTAATCCTGCACTCTAAGAGCAGTTTGAATAGTTAATCTTATATTAATACCACCCGATTACAATAAAGTATGCTAAAAAAACTTTTATACATCGGCATGATTTTCATGCTGTTTGCACAATCGGGAGTAAGTATGAGTAAAAACTATGAAAAGGCGACACTTGGTGGTGGGTGCTTTTGGTGTCTTGAGGCGGTCTATGAACAGGTCAAAGGGGTTGAAGATGTCGTGAGTGGCTATACAGGAGGTCATGTCGATCACCCGACCTATGAAGCGGTCTGTTCGGGAACTACAGGTCATGCAGAAGTGGTACAGATCACTTATGATCCAGATGTGATCTCTTTTAAAGAGCTACTCGATATCTTTTGGAAGATTCATGACCCGACTACACTCAACCGTCAAGGGGCAGATGTGGGTACACAGTATCGTTCGGTTATCTTCTATCATGATGAGAAGCAAAAAGAGATTGCCCTAAAAAGTAAAGAGGAGGCACAGAGATACTTCAGTGCACCGATCGTCACTGAGATTGCGCCACTCGATACTTTTTGGAAAGCAGAAGCCTACCATCAAGACTTCTTTAGAAACAACCCTTATCAAGGCTACTGTCAAGCAGTTGTAGCACCTAAAGTGGAGAAGTTCCAACACACCTTTAAAGAGTGGGTCAAAAAATGATCGATCACGATAGACTCATCTGCTACTGTAACGATAAAACGGTTGCCGATATTGTCGATCTTATTAAAGCCAACCAGATTCAAACACTCGATGATCTTATTAATCAGGTCGATGTCTCGGTTGGAGATAAGTGCGAAGCGTGCCTTGATGAGGGGTATGAGAATGATGGCTACTCATTGGCAATGGTTCTATCATTAGTAAAACAAGGGAGATTATAAAGATGGCTGAAAAGATGATTGAGCTTGAAGTTAAAGTGACAATGGAAGAGATGAAAAAGATTGGTGAGTTTTGCCGAAATGAAGGGGTGAACTTCTCTGAATGGATGCGTGAATTAGCTCTTAAAGAGATTGAACGTAAAGAGAAAGAGAAGAGCGAAAAAGAGTCTTAAAAATCTGTTTCTCATCCTACCTAAGAGGATGAGAAACTCTTAAAGTTTAAACTCCATCTCCACCTGTCGTGCCATGAGAAAACCTTTGGGTGTTAATTCGCCATCGCAAATATAACCCTCATTGCGTAATACCTTAACAAGCCGTTTGCCCTCTTTCATGGTAAAGACTTGACTATTCTCCAACATCGCTAAAATATCACGAACACCCTCATCCTTCTCTTTTTTCAGTAGAGCGAGCAGTATTACTTTCTCTTCTGTTGTCATCACGTCTCTATCCTATCTTGTAAAATAGGTAAAAGTATAACACACTTCATCAACACTCTCTTTTTCCTCTCTACGTTACCGATGATTTTTTAGGTGAGGATAGTGAAATAGAAGCAGTGAACCTGTTGCAATAAAGAGTCCAAGCCCCCACCCTGCTAAAACATCTGAACACCAGTGAACATTTAGATAGAGCCGTGTAAAGCCTATCAAGAGTGGCCACAGCAGTAAGAGAAGGGTCACAACCGATCGGAATCGTCGATTTTGCATCGGTATCACAAAGATGGTATAGAGGAGCAGTGCAAGCACCACAGAGAGTGTGGCATGCCATGATGGAAAGGCATAACTCTCAATCGTTAAAAGGGCATCTTCGGGGCGGTGACGCACAATAAAAAGTTTAAGCAGTGATGCCGTCGATACAGCTGTTATGATGGTAAAGAGGTAGAGTCGTAGCGCTTTAAAACGGTGTTTGATAAGAAAAAAGAGTGTTAAAGCTAGCGAAATGATACTGACCGCCTCCCAACTATTGAGATAGGTGATCCCGATAAAGAGTTTTGCAAAAAAAGGGGTATGGTGTTTTGCAAAAAAGTCAGAAACAATTCGATCAAACACTGGTACCCTATCTTTCCATGTCACCATCGCCATGAAGACAAAAAGCAAAAGCCCTACAATATTCCATCGTTTCAGTTGATTACGTCTCATTCTTCTTCTCTTATCTTTAAAGTTTCTCGTGTTGCCAAACGCCCTGCCTCAATCACTTCATCAGCTTTATGAAAATCGACCGTATTGCATACATCGACAGGAATGTTAATCATCATATCGGGTGGATAGCCACTAATACGGTAGCGTGAAAGTGCATCTTGCATAATATCCAAAGTTTTATTGAAAATATCGAGCATCGTAAAGTTCGATGCCATCTCCACCTCTGTCATAGAAACCGGTTTTTTAGGAGCACCATAGAGATTAACCGCAATGGTAAGGTCAGACATATCAGCTTGCGTGGGAGCAACAGGTAGAGGATTGAGTGCACCACCATCAATCAGTACCATCTCCCCCATTTTAATCGGTGTCACAATCGATGGAATTGCCACTGAAGCACGTATCGCCTCCAAAAGATCCCCCTGCTGAAACCACACCTCTCTCTTCTTGACCAGATCGGTTGCCACAGCAGTAAATTTGATCGAAAGATCCTCAATCTTCTGCTCCCCAATCATTCCAGCAAGTTTACGAAAGACCTTATCTCCTTCAATAATTCCACCATGGGTAAAGGAGATATCAATCAGTGTTGCCACATTGATAGCACGCAGTTTCAGCACCCATCGCTTATAGACTTCAAGTTTTCCACAGGCATAAAGACCACCAACCAATGCCCCCATCGATGCACCACTAATGGAGATAATCTCATACCCAGCCTTTTCAAGCTCTTCAATGACACCAATATGGGCATACCCACGCGCACCACCACTTCCAAGAATTAAAGAGATTTGCTTTTTTTTCAAAATATCACGCTTTCATACCCTCTAAAAACTCTTCCAGTACTAATGAGGCTCTCTCTTCAAGTTTATCGCTATAGTGAATCCAATACTCCACATACCCCATCGTAAAAGCATTAAAGAGATAGGCAAGCTTCATATAGTTCTTCTCTTTGAGTGGTTCTATACGATCAAGGCTCTCAAAAAGTTGTGCTAAAAATTCAAAAATCGGTTTGGCAGGGTCATTTTTTTGGGTATTCATCTTTGTAAAGAAGAGTGGATCGCCAATGATGGGGTCTTCAAGTGCCTTGCGTTTTGAGGCAAATGCCTCAAACTTCAACTCCACATAGCGTTCAAGAGACTCTTTGGGATGTAATGAAAGGGGACAAGCACTTTTTAGTGTTTCATAAAATAGATGAATCTGATAGGCAATATACTCATAAAAGAGCTCCTCTTTTGAGGGAAAGAGTTTATAGAGCGCACCGACAGAGATACCAAGCCGATTAGCAATATCTTGCATTTTAATCGAAGAGAACCCCTCACTCTCAAATATTTTAGAGATCTCTTCAAGAACCAACTGCTTTTTGGTCTCCAAAACCTTCTGTTTAATAATCTCTTTCACACACGCTCCAAAATTATAGTATTGATTTCATAATTATATCAGAAGTTCTTAATAAAGAATGGGATAATATTTTTGTGAATAAAATTCACTTTAAGGAATGGGAATGTCCAAACGTATCGGTAGCTTTATCATTATAGGGTTAATTCTTCTCTTCTCCTATCAAGGATATAACTATCTGCACTACCGCTCTATCAATGCTGTAAGTGATGCCGCCTTTATTAAAAGCGATCATATAGCAACATTGAGCTTTCAAGTAGGTGGAAAGGTGGTTACAATGACCAAAGATGAGAATGAACCTGTCAAAAAAGGTGAACTGCTTGCAGAGATCGATGCCACCGATTTTGAAATTTCAAAAGACCAGATGCTCCATACCATCGAAAGCTTGAAAAAGTCTATTGAGTCACTCAAGTTGCAAAAAGCACGACTTGAAGAGACACTTGACCTTCACGAACAGATTGCAAAGATCGATATTAAAGCACTCGATCAAGAGAGAGCATCGTTGCGTTTTCAGATTGAAGCAGCCAAAACACGCCTTAAAAAGCTTGATAAAGATGTCGAACGTTATCGTAATATGCTCAAACAGAATCTCATCGCTTCAACAGAGTTTGAGACTGTTCTGACAAGCCGTGATGCTCTCGCTGATGAGATAGAGGCAATGGAGAAGAGGTACGATCTTTTAAGTGTCAATCGCTCCAAAGCACAAAAAGCCCATGAACTCTCCATCGTAAATGCCAAAGAGATCAAAGAGCTTACCAAACGCATTGAAGCCCAAAATGAGACCCTAAAATCTCAACAAAAGTCACTCAAAGCGATCGAACAGAAGATCGCATACACCAAACTCTATGCCCCATTTGATGGCGTTGTTGCAAAAAAGTTTATCACCCCTCCGCATGTTGTCAAAAAGGGTGCCTTTGTCTATGCACTGACCGATCCAAAACAACTCTACTGTGAAGTTCTCCTCTCTGAAAAGAAGATGCATGGTGTCAAACAAGGAAGCTTGGCAATTGTCAAAGTGGATGCGATTAAGGATCGAACCTATCAAGGTATTGTCGAGTCGATTGCACCAACATCGGCATCGACCTTTAGCCTGGTTCCAAGAGATATTGCCAGTGGTGAATTTACCAAACTTGATCAGCGGTTTGTTGTACGTATTAAGCTAGATAGTGTTGATGGGTTGCGTGCCGGTATGGGTGCGACTGTTGCGATTAAAAGGGATTAAACAATGGCTGAACCACAGGGTGATGTCATAACACCTGAAGCAAAACATCCTTGGGATATTACATCCAAAGAGCGGGCGATCTTTAGTATCATCGTCATGACGGGTGCTTTCATGGCGATTTTAGATACAACCGTCGTCGATGTTATTGTTCCCAAACTTACAGGCCCACTATCGACCGATATGTATGGGGTGCAGTGGATTATTACCAGCTATATGGTAGCTGCTGCCATTGCACTGCTCATTACAGAGTATCTGATTAAACGGTTTGGTTCTAAAGCGATCTTTCTTGCCGGTATTGCCCTCTTTACAACTGCTTCACTCTTATGTGGACTCTCATCAACTCTTGAAGAGATTATTATCTTTCGAGTCATTCAAGGGTTGGGTGAAGCCCTTATTATGGTTACAAGCCATATTATGATCTTTAGCTACTTTCCACCAGATAAGAAGGGCTTGGCTATGGGGATTTATGGGCTTGGTGTCAGTTTTGCACCTGCTTTGGGTCCCACCATCGGTGGCTATTTAACAGAATACTACAATTGGCGTATGGTCTTTTTTATCAACGTTCCTATTGGTCTTTTACTTGTTATTGCAGGAGTTATCTATCTTCCCAAAGATCGCCTTTTAGAAAAGATGAGATTCAACTTTGTTAGCTTTTTGCTCTTGGCATTAGCAACCGTTTCATTGCTCATTATGCTCAGTCGTGGACAACAGATGGGATGGTTCAATAGCTCCTTGATCGGTCTTTTACTCTTTGTCTGTTTGATCGCCTTTTTGCTCTATGCGTTAAGTGAGATCTGGTCAAAACATAAACTGATCGACTTTACTCTATTTAAGAACCCTACCTTTGCCAACGGAATCATGATCTACTTCTTCATTCTTGGCTTTTCGATGTATCAATACTTCTATCTTTTGCCTGTCTATTATGAGCATATCAAGATGCTTCCAACCCTTGATGCCGGTATCGCTGTCTTTGCCTTTGCTGTCTTTATCGGCTTCTTCTCTCCAATTGCTGGAATGCTTGCCGATAAGATTGGCGCAAAACGTACTGTTCTTATTGCATCACTCTTTTATGTCACCACATCGATCGCCTTTTTACCATCACTCAACTACTACACCCCGATGACCCAAGCGATGCTCTTAACCATTCCCTTTGGTATCGGTATGGGACTCTTCTTTGCACCTGTTACTGTGATGGTGCTTCAAAGTGCTCCGGCTGAAAAGGGGGAGCTTGCGATTGTACTGATGGACTATTTCCGATTTGTTGGGGGAAGTTTTGGTACCGCCTTGGCAACCAACAATATGGAGTATTTCAAAAACCTCCACTTCCTTAGAATGGAGGAGTTACAAAATATCACCTATCTTCAGAACTATCTCTCATCGATTGAAGAGCAACTGGGGGTAAAAGCTGATCAAGTCAAGGCTATCTTCATGAATTATGAAAGCTTCATGAGTTACAACTACGGCTTTTATAACACCTTTATGCATGCAGGATATTGGGGAGTTCTTGGCTCTGTGTTTGTCCTCTTACTCTTTGTTAAACTTAAGCCTCTTAGAAAAAATAATAGTCAGGAGAAAAGATGAAACGCTTTCTATTTTTACTATTTCCAGCACTGATCTATGCCCAAACCTATCAAGAGATTTTAGATGGTGTTGATAATGCCCTACAACTCAAAAGTGCCAAACAACTGCAAAAATCTACAAAGTTGATGGCAGAAGCCCAAAAAGGCAAAAATCTTCCAAGCCTCGACCTTAGTCTTAGTGGGGTATGGCTTAAAGAGAAACCAACGGTTACATTTGCCAATACCACCTTTCCTCTATCAAGCCAACGCAATTTTACAGGCTCTCTCAAACTCTCCTACCCCCTCTTTACGGGGTTTGCTATTACAGCTGAAATCGATAAGGCGATATGGGAGTATGAAGAAGCCTCTTTAAAGGTGTTTGATCTCAAACGTAACCTCTACCTGCAAGCAACCCAACTCTTTGGTGCCATCTACGCAACACAAGAGAAACTCAAAGCTCAGCAAGAGGCGAAAAAGGCGATTGAAGATGCCTATAAAAAGGCTAAAGGACTCTTTGATAACGGTATCCTACCACCAGCCGATCTCTATAATATCGAAGCCAAACGTTATGCGATTGAAGCCGAAATTATCGATGCAAAGAGTCAAAAAGATCAGCTTCTTAATCGGTTAAGTTTCATTCTCAACCGCCCTATTACATCGGTTGAGTTCTCCAACTACCCTACCCTGCAACTCAATAAAAATGAGATGATTACGACAGCACTCAATCATCGTGAAGATATTCAAGCCTTACAACGGGCTTTAAAGATCAATCAAGAGGTTGAGAAGCTTGCAAAGAGTCGCTACTATCCCACTGTTGCGCTTACAGCAGAATTGAAACGAAAAGGCAACACCTTAGCACTCAATGGTGATGGTGTTAGTAATGCCGATCAAAGCTACATTGGCACCGCTCTATCATGGAATCTCTTTAATGGTTTTGCCGATGAAAAGCAGTATGAAGCATCACGCCTCCGTACGCTGTCAGCCCAAACAGCTCTGAATGACTATAAAAACCGTGTTAAAACTGAATTGGAGAATGCTTTCTTGATGCTCTCTGCTCTTCAATCAAAGCTTTTGAGTGCCAAGATGGAGCTTAAGGCACAAAAAGAGTACTATAAATTGACCAAAGGACGGTTTGAAAACCAGCTGGCAAGTGCCGATGAACTGAGCCGTGCCATTGCCGATCTTTCATCCGCCCGTGCCAAAGTTTCGGTACTTGAAAGCCAAATCTTTATCCAAACAGCGACGATAGGATTGATGGCAGGATTAGAGCGTTTTAAGACGCTCTTTTTGAAGTAAATGGCGTGTCAAGATAGCTCTTTCTCTTTTGTTATAATATTTTTAAAATAAAGCTTAGGAAGGTTCATGCCAAAGAGATTACCGATAGGCATCCAGACATTTAGCAAAATCAGAGAGAGCGATTATGTTTATGTTGATAAAACAAAAGAGGCTTTAGAACTGATTGAAAACTATACCTATGTTTTTTTGGCACGTCCAAGACGATTTGGTAAAAGCCTCTTTTTAGATACGCTAAGAAATATATTTGAAGGCAAGAGAGAGCTTTTTGAAGGGCTTTATATCTATGATAAGTGGGATTGGGAGACCAAATACCCTGTTATTAAAATCAGTTGGGATGGAAGAAATAGAAGTATCGAAGATTTACAACTGAATACAAAACGATTCATTAGAGACAATCAAGAAAAACTGGGTGTCAAATGTGAAGCTCCATTGGAACATCCTACCTGCTTTGCAGAGTTAATCAAAGAGACTTACAAAAAGTATAATCAACCCGTTGTAGTCCTCATTGATGAGTATGATAAACCGATTCTTGATGTCATAGAAGATGAGAATCAAGCACGAGAGCATAGAGAGTATATCAAAGGACTCTACTCAACACTTAAAGGGGTTGATGAGTATATCCGTTTTGCATTCTTAACTGGAGTTAGCAAGTTTTCTAAAGCCTCTATCTTTAGTGGTCTGAATATGCTCGAAGATATCTCACTCAATCCAAAGTTTGGAAATATTTGTGGATATACCCACCACGACCTTGAGACAACCTTTAAAGAGTATCTGCAAGGGGCTGATTTCGATAAGATAAAAGCTTGGTATAACGGGTATAACTTCTTAAAAGATGATCTTTACAACCCTTTTGATATTTTGCAATTTATCAAAAATGAGTTTCTCTTTGATAACTACTGGTTTCAGAGTGCCACACCAACATTTCTGATTAAACTCATCGAAAAAAACCGCTACTTCTTACCAAAGCTCTCAAATTTAGTCGTTGGTAAAGAGCTTGTCGATAGCTTTGATATTGAGAAGATAAATCTTGAAGTGATTCTCTATCAATCAGGGTATCTTACCATCGACCAAGTCGCTTATACGCCATTTGATACCATCGAATATCGGCTTAAAATCCCAAATAAAGAGGTAAAGATATCTCTTAATGACTACATCATAAAAGATTTACTCAAAGAGACCAATCCAAATATCAATAAAACCCCTCTCTTTCTTGCATTAAGAGATGCGAATTTAGAGGCGTTTAAAGAGAGCCTTATCTCTATCTTTGCCTCTATACCTTATAACAACTACTCCAACAACACCATTCAAAACTATGAAGGCTTTTATGCAACCGTTGTCTATCTCTATCTCCAATCTCTTGGGATTGAAATTATCGGAGAAGATGTCACCAACCGAGGCAGAATCGACCTAACGCTCTTTATAGAAGATAAAATCTACATTCTTGAGTTTAAGGTGGTGGAAGATGAAAAATGGAAGATGGAAGATGAAAAGAATAGTGCGTTAGCCCAGATTAAAGAGAAAAAATACCACCAAAAATACCTTACCCCTCAACACTCATCTCTCAACACTCAAATCTACCTTGTAGGCATTGAGTTTAGCAAAGAGGAGAAAAATATCGTAAGTTTTGCATGGGAAAAGATAGAGTAAAACCGCCCCACAAAATGGAGCGAATATCTTTTAGCGTTTAAAGCGGTATCCTGCCTTCTCAAGAAGCGGGCGAACAGCATCTGCTTTTTCGCCTTGCAGTTCCATCCAACCATCTTTAAAAGTGCCACCACTTCCCAAACTCTTTTTTATGCTCTTTAACAAAGACTTGCTTTCATTTTTGTCGATAAAAAACTCCCCAACAAGCGTAACAGGCTTACCACGTCGTTTTTCGCGCTTAAAGACAAGTCGATGTTCGGCTGGAGTTAAGATTTTCTTCTCTTGACCACAAATGCATTCGCTTCGGTTCTCACCACACTTTGGACAGAGGTCATCAACCTCCCACCCATCGCCAAACGATCCAAAAGAGAGATCAAGTTTTGTTCCACGTGCCATTAAATTTTTCTCCTATAAGTTATGTGCAATTAGTCATTTAGTTGATTTTTTAAAACTCCACTATTTGGATAATGCATATTACTTTTTGTAAACTGATACTTTGATACCATATTTTTCTCTGATATTTTTTACTTCTTGAAGAATGCTTTTATCGGTTTCGTTATATCCCTCTATAGCTTGTGAAACATTAACAACTTTTTGAATTATTTTTTTATTAATTTTAATTTTTTGCATTTTTCTTTTCTCTCTTACAAAATACTAAAAATACTCAACTTTCGCACATAGATTTA
>QNYO01000073.1 GCA_003978765.1 Hydrogenimonas sp.
TATGTAGCAGCGGTTTGTTATACTTGCAAGCCGCTGTTGTATATGACGCCAAATCTATACACAAGGAAATTGTTATGAAAAAGGGAATCCATCCTGAATTTGTAGAGTGTCAAGTTAGCTGTGCATGTGGAAACAGTTTTACTGTTCTTTCAAATAAGCCTGAAATGCGTATCGATATTTGTAATGCATGCCATCCATTCTTTACAGGATCTGAAAAGATTGTTGACGCAACTGGACGCGTTGAGAAATTTAAAAATAAATATAAATTGGGCAAGTAATAGACAACCCCTTTGCTTACGCTTCTTCCTACCCCCATCGGCAATATTGAAGATATATCGCTTCGTGCATTACGGGTTTTGGAAGAAGCCGATGCGATACTGTGTGAAGATACACGGGTCGCTAAAAAACTCCTCACTCTTCTTAGTGAACGTCACGGTTTAAACCACCATATTAACGCCTTTATCTCTCTCCATAGCCATAATGAGCATGAAGTCCTTCAAAAGCTTACCCCTGACTTTTTTGACCAACATGTTGTCTATATGAGTGATGCAGGCATGCCCTGTATTAGTGATCCTGGAGCACGGTTGGTGGCCTACTGTCAAGAACATGATATTGACTATACGGTGCTTCCTGGACCAAGTGCTTTTACAACAGCCTTTGCTGCGAGTGGTTTCATAGAGACCCACTTTAGCTTTTATGGTTTTTTACCCCATAAAGGGAGAGAGCGACACGAGGCACTCAAAGAGGTTTTGTCACAACCATGGCCAACGATTCTTTATGAAGCTCCCCACCGTTTAGAGAAGTTGTTGGATGAGCTTGTTGCTGAAGCAGAAGATCGTACGATCTTTATGGCCAAAGAGATCACAAAAAAGCATGAGAAGTTTTTCAAAGGTCAACCAGCTGAACTTAAACAAGCGATTACGGGATCACTTCTTAAAGGAGAGTGGGTTGTGATTATCTCTCCAGCAGCAGAGCGTCAAGAGAGAACAACTCTCTCACTTCAAGAGATTGCAACACTTGATCTTCCACCCAAACAGAAAGCAAAACTGATGGCCAAATTGACAGGGCAATCGGTTAAAGCATGCTATAACCAACTCATGCAAGAAGAGAAGTAGCACACCTCTTTATCCCATTGACCCAAAATTTAATCAAATTTTCGATATTATCATCCCATGATTGTCTATGGAAAACAGATTTGTAATATATTAATGGCACGTCACCCCGAGTTGATTGAACGTTTTATTTTGGCTAAAGCGCTCGATAAAAAGACATTTGCAAAACTTAAGCAGTTGGGTAAGCCGATTGAAAAGGTTGATGCAAAAAAGGCACAGGCATTGGCACGTGGTGGCAATCACCAAGGGTGGTTGTGTGATATTAAACCCTATCGCTATGCCGATCTTGCCGATCTCAAAGAGGCCGATTTTCTTGTTGTCCTTGCGGGCTTAACCGATGTGGGTAATATTGGGGCGATTATTCGGAGTGCTTATGCACTTGGTGCTGATGGTGTGATTGTCAGTGGTATCAAACAGCTTCAGAGTGAAGCGGTTGTACGTACAAGTGCTGGTGCCATGTTTGATCTACCTGTGGCGATTGTTCCAAACCTTTTGGATCTGTTGCATGAGTTGAAACAGAAAGGGTTTACCCTCTATGGTGCAGGGATGGATGGTGAAGCGATTGAAGCGGTGCAACCCGATCAAAAGCGCGTGCTTGTCCTTGGAAGTGAAGGTGAGGGAATTCCCAAGCGTGCTATGGAGAAGATGGACAGAGTTGTCACTGTAAAAATGGCTCGACCGTTTGATTCACTCAATGTTAGTGCGGCAGCCGCAATATTGATTTATAGGATGGGTCATGCTTGATCAAGTCATAAAAAAATATACGATAGAAGTGGTCATTAGTCGTACAAAGATTTCAAAGCGTAATCTTGAAAAGTTGTCATATGGTCAATTTGAGGATTTCACAAGACCACAAGCCTATGGGTTTCTCAAAATTCTTGAACGAGAGTTTGATGAAGATTTTAGTGAACTAAGAGCTGCACTCGATGCGTGGGATTGGCAGAGTCAGATGAAACAGAGTGAGATTTTTCTTGATGCGCATAAAGAGGAGTCCACAAGTAATAAGAGGTGGATTGTGGCTCTGCTGGTCATTGTGACTGCTTTGATGGCATTCTATCTCTTTCAGCAAGAGTTTTCGACACAAGAGCAAGTCAAGACAGCGGTACCACCACTCTCTGTAGAGAAGAAGCAGGAAGAGCATGCGACCAAAGAGAAGCCTTTAGAGACATCAACTCCTCAAACCGATCTGAATCAGAGTGAAGCTGTTGTAGAGCATGTTGATGAGAATGGATCAGAGATGGAGGGTCAGCAGGAGGTGGTTGATCAGGTTGAGCAAAATCAAACCCAAGTCCAAGCAGCTGAGTCGGTGACAGAGGAAGAGACGAAACCTTATGTACCGATTGAAAATACTGTCGTGACACCGCTTGTGAAACTTTGGATTGGTGTGATTGATCTTAAGACAAAAAAACGCCTCGCTAAAGTAACCGATCAGCCCTATGAGATTGAGTCGTATGGGAAGAAGCTCCTTCTAACAGGTCATGGACGTTTTGAGGTGAGTGATGCATTTGGTAACCTCTTTAAGTATAATGATCCAAAGAAACACTACTTCTTAATTGAAGATGGCAATATTCAAGAGATTGACCTAAAAACCTTTAAAGCACTCAATGGAGGAAGAGGGTGGTAAAAAAGATTGTACTTTCGCTCCTTCTCTCTTCACTACTCTTTGGTGAAACCCTAATGGAGTCTGTACAATCATTAATCGATCCATCCACCTACAATGCCCATAAAAAGTTGATTGCACTCCTTTTTGAAGAGGAGGATGCCTTTTATAAAGGGTCACACTTTGATCGGGTTAAAATCGCATCGGTTCTTGAAGAGAATGGTCTTTTAGATTTGATGCTACCAACCGCTGAAGAGATTGAGTTGACCTTTGAGTATGGTGGTGAAAACCCCCTCTTTTTTATGAAGATGGTGAGCGATATGCTTCGCAATATGGGGCTCTCATTTGTTTTGACCAAAAGGGCTGTCTTGGATAAAAATGGGTTTGTCTGGACAGTCATCTTTGAGTCAAAAATGGTGCCTGATCCTGTTTTGATTGCCAAGCGGTTGGCCAAACATCAGATAGAGATTACAGAACTTGAACGGCTTGAGGCGACACGATGGCGTTATCGTGTGGATATGAGTAACGCCCGTATCGATGCGAAGGTGCTTGAAGCAGAAAGTGTTGAGAAGATTGTTCGACCTGTTCGCCCTGTATGGATCGATGTTTCACAGATTAAACGATTAATTATCCGTGAATTACCAGGGAGTCATTGGTATGCAGATGTCGTAGTTTATGATAAAATGCTACATATTTTATCCATGAAACAGAACGATACGCGAACACGCTATTTGAATCTTAAATTGCCGCCCGATGCAGTCTATGTGAAGATAAGCGATCGTTTTACTCTGGAAAATCTTCGAAGCGGCTTGAAATTAACCGCCAAAGGTGAAAGATAAGAGATGTTTGACGAAATAGAGTTTGAAAAACTGAAACGTTTGCCAAAGTATGTGTTTGCCGAAGTGAATGATCTGAAGATGGCAGCACGCCGTGCCGGTGAGGATGTGATCGACTTTAGTATGGGGAATCCAGACGGACCCCCATCCGAAAAGATTATTGAGAAGTTGATCGAGTCGGCGAAGAAGCCCAAAACACACGGCTATTCAGCCAGTAAAGGGATCTATAAGTTACGGTTGGCGATCTGTAACTGGTATGAGCGTCGCTATGGCGTTGCACTTGATCCTGAGACAGAAGCCGTGGCAACGATGGGAAGTAAAGAGGGGTATGTTCACCTTGTCCAAGCGATTACCAACCCTGGTGATACGGCGATTGTTCCCGATCCAACCTATCCGATTCACTCCTATGCATTTATGCTGGCAGGGGGTGCCGTTCGCAAGATGGAGTTGGTCTTTAATGATCGCTATGAGGTAGATGAGGATCTCTTCTTTATCAATCTCAAAAAGGCATTGATTGAGTCGGTACCTCGTCCAAAATATGTGGTTGTGAATTTCCCACACAACCCAAGTACTGCGACGGTTACTCCAGCCTTTTATGAGCGACTGGTCGATATGGCCAAAAAAGAGCGATTCTATATTATCAGCGATATTGCTTATGCGGATATTACCTTTGATGGGTATAAAACGCCATCGATTTTGAGTGTCAGTGGTGCGAAAGATGTAGCTGTTGAGAGCTTTACCCTCTCAAAAAGTTACAATATGGCTGGCTGGCGGGTTGGATTTATTGTTGGAAATCCGAAACTGGTTGGAGCTTTGCAAAAGATTAAGAGCTGGCTTGATTACGGGATGTTTACACCGATTCAAGTGGCAGCAACGATTGCGCTTGATGAGCTTGAAGGTGAAGTGGATCATACGATCGAGAAGTATCGCAAACGTCGTGATGTCTTGATTGAAGCCTTCGGTAAAGCGGGATGGCCGATCGAAAAACCGCGCGCGAGTATGTTTGTCTGGGCAAAACTTCCTAAAGAGGCACTCCACTTAGGAAGCCTAGAGTTTTCTAAAAAGCTCTTGACAGAAGCCAAAGTTGCTGTAAGCCCTGGTATCGGTTTTGGTGAGTATGGGGATCAGTATGTACGGATTGCATTGATCGAAAATGAGAAGCGTATCCGTCAGGCGGCAAGGAATATCAAAAAATATTTGAAAACTTTGAAAGAGGAAGGTTGATGATTCAAGTAGGTATTATCGGTGTTGGCACCGTTGGTGAGAGTGTCGCACAGATTCTTGAAGCAAACCGTGACATCATCTCGGCACGTGCAGGAAAAGAGATCGTTGTAAAAAAAGGGGTTGTTCGCAATCTTTCTAAAAAGCGAAATATTGATATTCCGCTTACAACAGATGCTGATGAGGTTTTGAACGATCCAGAGATCGATATTGTGGTTGAGTTGATGGGTGGTGTCGAAGAGCCTTACCGTGTGGTTCAAAAGGCACTTCAAAATGGTAAGGCAGTTGTGACAGCCAACAAAGCACTCTTGGCCTATCACCGCTATGAACTTCAAGAGACTGCAGGTGAGCTTCCATTTGAGTTTGAAGCGAGTGTTGCCGGTGGTATCCCAATTATTAAAGCCCTTCGTGAAGGGTTGAGTGCCAACCATATTGAGTCAATCAAAGGGATTATCAACGGTACATCGAACTATATCTTGACCAAGATGATGCATGAGGATGTCGATTTTGATGAAGTCTTAAAAGAGGCGCAAGAGTTGGGCTATGCTGAAGCTGATCCAACCTTTGATATTGGTGGATTTGATGCGGCACATAAACTGCTCATTTTGGCATCCATTGCTTATGGTATTGATGCAAAACCAGAAGATATTTTGATTGAAGGCATTGAACAGATTACCCAAGATGATATTAGCTTTGCCAAAGAGTTTGGCTATACGATTAAACTGCTTGGTATTGCCAAAAAGGTGGGTGAGTTTGTTGAGCTTCGTGTCCACCCTGCACTGGTTCCACAAAGTGAGATGATTGCCAAAGTGGATGGTGTGATGAATGGTATTAGTGTCAATGGTGACAAAGTGGGTGAGACGATGTATTATGGTCCTGGTGCAGGTGGTAATGCAACAGCAAGTGCGGTTATTAGCGATATTATCGCTATTGCACGGGGTGGTAAAGCATCACCAATGCTCGGTTTCCAACGTCCGCTTGAGAGTGGCTTGAAACTACTGGATCGTGATGCAATTGTGAGTAAATACTATCTACGCCTGAAAGTAGCTGATAAGCCAGGTGTCTTGGCCAAAGTCTCTCAAGTGATGGGAGAGCAGAATATTTCAATTGAGACCATGCTTCAAAAGCCGGGTAAAGGTGAAGCAGCAACACTACTTCTTGCAACCCATGCTTGTGAAGAGCGCGCGATGCAAAAGGCGATCGAAGCATTGATGGCACTTGAGAGTGTCAAAGAGCGACCGGTTATGATTCGGATGGAAAGTTAAAGGTTAAAAACTAAAAATAAAAAGTTTGGGAAAAGGGTCTGCTTTTGTATTATAATTTCTAATTGAGAACTCTTACAGAGCAGACCATTACACTTTAGTTTTTAACTTATACAAGGGGGGAGAGCCTTGCACTACACGGAAATTGAAAGCGTCTGTACCTATTGCGGTGTCGGTTGTGACATTGTTGCAGAGGTTGATGATAATAAGATTCATAAGATTAGAGCCGACAAAGATGGATATGTCAGCCAAGGAAAGCTCTGTATTAAGGGCAAATATGGTTTTGACTTTGTAGATTCTTCTGAACGTCTTCGCGAACCACGCATTGCCAAACGCTTCTTAGAGAGAAACCCACACATTCGTACAGAGATTGAAGGGGCATTAAAACCGCTTGATGATCAATGGTTTACAACCGATTTGCAAACAGCGATCAAAGCGGCGGCGATGAAGCTTATGGAGGTTCGCAAAACCTACGGGGATGAGAGTTTCTGTGCCATCGGAGGTGCACGAACCAGTTGTGAAAGTGCCTATCTCTTTCAAAAGTTTACACGTGATTCGATGAATTCACCCCATGTGGATAACTGTGCGCGAGTCTGCCATAGTCCAAGTTTGAAAGGGATGCGTGCAACCATCGGAGAGGGAGCAGCAACCAACCCTTACAACGATATTTATGAAACCGAGTTTATCTTGATTATCGGTTCAAATACCACCGAAGCCCATCCAATTGTTGCCAACCGTATTATCGATGCGGCACGTCTGCATGATAATGTGGCAGTCATCGATGTGCGTGAAATTAAGATGATGAAGTACGCCAAACATAAAGCGATTATTCCTCATGAGGCGAATTTGCTTGTTCTGAATATGATGGCGTATGTGATTCTCAAAGATGAGCTCTATAACAAGAAGTTCATTGAGACACGTACCAAAGGGTTTGAAGCCTATAAAGAGAAGATTCTCAATGACCCGTATGCCAATCCTGAGTTTTTCAAGCAGGTTCCAGGATATGAGCATTTGGCAACACTCATTCCAATCATTGCCCGTGAATATGCTTTGAAAAAGTCCATGATCTTCTGGGGGCTTGGGATTACTGAGCATCTGGATGGAAGTTATGCCGTTATGGCAATCACCCATTTGGCACTTTTGACGGGTAATATCGGTAAAACGGGTGCTGGCTTGATGCCACTTCGGGGACAAAACAATGTCCAAGGTGCCTGTGATATGGGGTGTCTGCCTTATTACGATCCTGACTATCAGAAGCCAAAAAAAGTGGGCTTGATGACACCGCAGTTGGTCGATGCAATGCTTGAAGGGAAGATCAAGGCTCTGCTCAACATGGGAGAGGATATTGCCCATATCCATCCAAACCAAAATAAGATCGATAAAGCGCTCAATGAGCTTGAGTTTATTATGGTGCAAGAGCTCTTTATGACTGAAATTGCCAAGCGTGCGGATATTGTGATTGGTGTGAAGTCAGCCTATGAGAAAGAGGGTGTTTATGTCAATGCGATGCGACGGCTCCACCTTTCACAACCACTCGTCAAAAGCGATCTACCTGATGACTGGGAAGTGATTAAGATGCTTGATAATGCGATGGGTGGAAATTATGACTATCAAACCAGTGAAGATGTTTGGAATGAAGTGCGTCAAGTGGCGCATCGACGCTTCAGTGGTGCCAGCTATCTTCGCTTGCGACGCCATCGAAAACGGGGCTTGCAGTGGCCTGTCTATACAGAAGATACGCCTGTATTGCACCTTCTTGATTTCCGTACCGAAGATGGTCTTGGAAAATTTATCTACCATCAATACAAACTTCGTGGTATGATCAAAGAGTTGTTAGAAGGTGGTATTCAAAACGGCTACTATCTGACAACAGGGCGAACCTTAGCACACTATAACAATGCGGCACAAACCATTCAGAGTGAAAAACTCAATAAACGGTATGATGAGGATATTTTGCTTGTGAGTGAAGCCGATGCTGACCGCTTCCCGAAATCGGAGTATGTGATTTTACGCAGTGCCTATGGTCAGAGTGCGCCACTTCGTGTCAAATTTACCGATAAAGTGAAGCCCAATACACTCTTTACAACCTTCCACCACGCTAAGTCGCATATCAACTACCTCTTTGGAGATGCCAGCGATGAGCTGATTTTAACGGCAGCCTTTAAATCGATTAAAGTTGAGGTGTTGCCGGCGTGAGTCGGGAAGTTGGCAACCGTGCCGAAGAGATCGCCAGTGAATGGTTAAAAGAGCAGGGTTGCCACATTCTTGAACGCAATGTTTACTCCCGCTTTGGTGAGATCGATATTATCGCCGAGCGGGAGGGTGTTTTGCACTTTATTGAAGTCAAAAGCGGGACAACGTTTGAGCCTATTTACAATATTACTCCGGCAAAACTTGCCAAACTGTTACGGACGATTGAACACTATCTTCAAAAGAGACGGTGGGATTTTCCCTATCAGCTCGATGCATTGATTGTGCGCGGTCAAGAGTGTGAATGGATTGAGAATATTACCATCTGATGAAGTGATTAGTCCTTGATGACAAAATAATTTAAAGTTTTACCCGCTATAATCTGAATGAACAAACTTTTTGAAGGAGAACCATTATGGGTAAATATGTTGAACTTACTAGTAGCAACTTTGATGAAACAGTAAAAGAGGGTGTAACACTCGTTGACTTCTGGGCACCTTGGTGTGGACCATGCCGCATGATCGCACCTGTGATTGAAGAGTTGGCTGAAGAGTATGAAGGCAAAGCGACTATCGCAAAAGTCAACACTGACGAAGAGCAAGATCTTGCTGTTAAATATGGTATCCGCTCTATTCCAAGCATCCTCTTCTTTAAAGATGGACAAGTTGTTGATCAAATGGTCGGTGCTGCTTCTAAACAAGCATTCGCTGAAAAACTTGACGCACTTCTTGGCTAATCGCTTATAGCCATGCGAAGACGGGAAGGAAAGACTCTCTTTTCCTTCTCCTATGTTTTTGCATCGTTTTTTGGCGCGGCAATGGTTGCTGCGGCTTTCGCTTACTTCAACTACAAATACTCCCAGTACAAATTTATCAATTTCAAAGAGACGATACTTTATACTAAGTCCGAACTATTCGTGCCTGATAAAGATCGCTATATTGTTGTGATCTACAGTTCTCATATGGGAGATATTGACAAAGCGCTTGTCCCTTTAAAGCAAAAAAATAGTCTGCTTGTGATCGATCTGTATCAACAGCGTCGAGAGAGTGAACCCAATATTATCTATGCAACAGCGGGAACCAACACATTGCTAAAAATCATTCATCGGTTTCACATTCGTGAAGTACCGAGTTACTTTTTGATAAAAAAGCAGAATGACCAAGGGCTTTATAAGCAAGATAGTCAAATCTATCTACTTGATATGAGTGAATAAGTGGCGTTTTGTGGTATAAAGCGGTGCATAAGGGTGAGAAGATAAGGAGAAGAGATGCTTGATTTGGCAATTATTGGCGGGGGACCTGCTGGGTTGACAGCTGGACTTTATGCCACACGGGGTGGTCTTGAAAATGTTGTGATGTATGAAAAGGGGATGCCCGGTGGTGCGATCACACAGAGTAGTGAAGTTGAGAACTATCCAGGCATTGTTGAAGTGGTCACAGGTATGGAGTTAATGCAAGATTGGCCCAAACAGTGTATGCGTTTTGGACTTAAGCATGAGATGGCTGAAGTGACACGTGTGAGCCGTCCTGATGGAAAGTGCTTTACCATTGAGTTGAGTGATGGTCGTACAACAGAAGCAAAAAG
>QNYO01000049.1 GCA_003978765.1 Hydrogenimonas sp.
TCGTCATCAAGAAGGTTCAAAAGCCCTTCCGTGACAGCAACAGCCGCATGACTTGGGTTACGCCCTGTTGCAAAGGCATTAGGAATCGGTTCAGGAATGATATAGACTTTGGGCATGGGAAGTCCTGCTTTGTGTGCCAAACGTTGAACAATAGCAATCAATCCTGGCGCACTATGTTCATCCACTTCTACGGCGTTATAGTGTGCCAATACCAGTTTATCGGAGTAGAAGTAGGAGAAGAAGTTCATTACTGCTGCAATCAGTAGTGCGATGAGCATTCCATCGACACCACCAAAAATACCACCCACCCAGACCATAAGGAGGGTCATAAGTGTTAAAAGAATCACCGTTTTTACTGCTTCCATCTCTCAATCCTTTAAAAAGTTTAGTCTTTTAGACTAAAATATACTATCAAAATTGACTAATGTCAAGTTTATGCAGATAAGATAATCGCACTTTGAAAGATGACACCATCAATGCCTGCTTGAGCGATACGTTCCATCTCCTGCTCTTCTGAAATAGGAACAATGATTTTGGCATCAAAGAGGTAAGTTTCAGCAATCTTTTGAAGCTTTGGAGCCATCGTTTCATCAGCAAGAATATAGCGTGCATGAAGTGCATTGGCTAAGAGTGCATCATTGATCGATGTCGCCATCACAGCATAGGCAATATGGTTGGTATGACAATGTTTTGCAATCGCTTTTGCCTCTTGAAATGCTCCAAGCCATAAGGTACTATTGGGTGGGGTTTTAGCAATCTCTTCAATCGTTTCGACAAAGTAGAGTGGTTCAAATGGAATATCAGGATGACCGATAATCATCATTACTTCACTCCTGCACAGCTTTTACAGCAGTAGTATTTACCGCTTACAATAATCGCTTCATGGGAACTGACAAAGGTGTCGCACTTTTCACATGCCACCATAATATCCTCATCCTTTTTGGGCTTACGCTTCTCCTCTTCAGCCCGCTCTTGGCGCTTTTGGCTCACTTTAGGTTTTTTGATGAGGAAAAAATAGATCGCAGCAATGATTGCGATAGTCAGTAAGATTTTTAGCATAAAAGTTCCTTTTTTCTCAATGGGACGATGAATATTTTTAGATGCAGTGCATTTAGATCTCTTTGGTACACTCTTTTATCCATAAGTAGTTGCGTTTATTGCGTGAGATCAGCTCATAGTGACACATCTCAAGGCTCTTAATCTCTTCAAAGACCTGCTCCCCTTTATAGAAGAGAAGTTGTGTATTCTCACCAATGAATGGATGACACCAGCTCATAAGCGTCTCTGTATCGGTGACAGCACGTGAAGTAATCAGCTCATAGGGTTTGACTTCAAGTGCTTCGACACGACTCGTTTCGACATTCACATGTTGAAGTTGCAGTTCTCTGACAATAAACTTAAGAAAAGCAGTACGCTTTTGAAGCGGTTCACAGAGGGTACACTCTGTTTCAGGCATAGCAATCGCAAGGATCATTCCTGGAAACCCTGCACCTGTACCGATATCGAGCAGGTTTTTGGGATTGGGTAGAAACGTTAACGGATAGATTGAATCAAATATCTGCTCTTCGATCGCCTCATAGCTTTTCGCACCTGTGAGGTTGTGTACCTTGTTCCAAGCCATCAAGTGCTCTGCAAAGCTCTCCAGTTTTTGAAGTGTCTCATCAGAGAGTTGTAACTCTCTCCATCTTCCATCTTTCATTTTCCACTTTCTACTCATAATAGATGCCCCATTTTACTCTTTTTGGTTTGCAAATACTCTTCATTGTATGGATTGGCTTCAATGATAATTGGTAGCCGTTCAACAATCTCAATCCCCTGAAGACTCTCAATCTTTTTGGGATTGTTGGTTAATAGACGAATTTTTGTGATGTTAAAATGGTTAAGGATCATCTCAACCATCTCATAGGTGCGTTCATCATCACTGAAGCCGAGTTGATGGTTGGCTGCAACAGTATCGAGTCCTCTGTCTTGAAGGGCATAGGCATTGACTTTATTAAAGAGCCCAATATTACGCCCCTCTTGGCGTAGGTAGATCACCATACCACCTTGGCGTTGGATTGTATGCAGCGCAAATTCGAGCTGTTCACCACAGTCACACTTACGACTCCCCAAAGCATCACCTGTCAGACACTCTGAGTGAACACGGACAACAGGTATTTCAGGCATGTTATCGGTAAAAATAGCAAGGTGCTCTTTAAAGCATCCATTGGTGAGAAACTCTTTAAAGGCTTGGATTTTAAAGTTGCCGAACTTCGTAGGAAGATGCGCTACTTCGGAGATTTCAACGTTCATTCGTTAATTTTCCTGATTTTTGGTAAAATAGTTCTTTTTAAATTATACCATATTAAAGGTTTTGCTAATGTTCGCACGTTTCAGACGCAAACGGCTTCATCCTGTGCTTCGAGATCTCGTCCGCGAGACGGTGCTAACACCGAAAGATTTTATCTATCCACTTTTTATTCGTAGTGGCGAGGGCATAAGAAATGAAGTGGCATCGATGCCGGGTGTGTTTCAGATGAGTATCGATGAAGCGATCAAAGAGTGCGAAACACTGAAAGCACTTGGACTTAAATCTGTGATTCTTTTTGGTATCCCTGACGTCAAGGATTCGGTTGGAAGTGATGCACTTTGTGAACATGGGATTATTGCAACCGCTGTACGTGAAATGAAGGCGGCACATCCTGATATGTTGATCGTCACAGACCTCTGTTTCTGTGAATATACCGATCATGGTCACTGTGGTGTTTTGAATCCAGCACTTCAAACGGTTGATAATGATATTACACTCCAAAATCTGGCCAAACAGGCTGTGGTTCATGCCAAAGCAGGGGCGGATATGATTGCACCGAGTGGCATGATGGATGGTATGATTATGGCGATTCGTGAAGGGCTTGATGAAGCAGGCTTTAGCCATATCCCTATTATGAGCTACTCAACAAAATTTGCAAGTGCTTATTATGGACCATTCCGTGATGTGGCTGAGAGTGCTCCAAGTTTTGGAGATCGCCGAAGTTATCAGATGGATCCAGCCAACCGCCGTGAGGCGATTTTAGAGAGCCTTGAAGATGAGCGTGAAGGGGCAGACATCTTGATGGTGAAGCCCGCATTGGCCTATCTTGATATTATTCGCGATATTCGAGAGGCGAGTGATCTACCATTGGCAGTTTACAATGTGAGTGGTGAGTATAGTATGCTCAAGATGGCTGGACGTGCTGGTGTGATCGACTATGAGAGAGTGATGATGGAGACACTGCTTGGCTTTAAGCGGGCTGGAGCAGATATTATCATCTCCTATCATGCCAAAGAGGCAGCAGAGTTGCTTTAACATAAGCAACGATAAAAAATTTCAATGAAAAAGTAGGAAGTTATGCGACACTTTTTGACACTAAAAGATTATACAAAAGAAGAGATTTTAGAGATTATTGAGTTGGGATTGCGGATTAAGTCTGAAGTCAAAGCGAAGCGCTTTACCCCCTATCTTGAGAAGAAGACACTGGCGATGATCTTTGAAAAGTCGAGTACCCGTACACGTGTTAGCTTTGAGACGGGGATCTATCAGCTTGGTGGTATGGGACTCTTTCTCTCATCACGCGATATTCAGCTTGGACGTGGTGAACCGATGAAGGATACAGCACGCGTCATTAGCCGTATGTGTGATATGGTAATGATTCGTACCTATAGTCAAAGCAAGCTTGAAGAGTTTGCCCACTTCTCACAAGTTCCAGTCATTAATGGTTTGACTGATGAGTATCACCCTGTTCAGTTGATGGCAGACTATATGACGATGATTGAGCATGGTAAAGATAAAAACCCTGTCGTCGCCTATGTAGGGGATGGGAATAATATGGCCCACAGTTGGTTGATGCTTGCAAGCAAACTCGGTTTTGAGTTGAGAATTGCGACACCAAAAGGGTATGAGTGTGATTCAGGGATTGTGGCAGATGCGATGGCATTTGCAAAAGAGAGTGGTGCGAAGCTCTACTTTACCAATGACCCTAAAGAGGCTGTGGCAAATGCCGATGTTGTCACAACGGATACCTGGGTTTCGATGGGAGATGAAGAGGAGAAAGAGAAGCGTCTTAAAGATTTTGCCGGTTATACGATCGATGATGCGATGATGAAATTGGCAGATCCAACTGCAATCTTCCTCCACTGTTTGCCTGCCTATCGTGGTCTTGAAGTGACGGAAGAGGTACTTGAAGGACCACAAAGTGTTGTCTTTGATGAAGCAGAGAATCGCTTACACGCCCAAAAAGGTATCATGGTATGGTTGAATCATCAAATTAAGGAGAAGTGATATGCGGCGTATAGGGTGGTTGTTAGCATTGGGCATCACAGGAGTTTTTGCATCAGAATCGATTAATCCAAAGTATGCAGATAGCTCGAAGTGTATGCCATGTCATACAGAGATTACAAAGAGTTGGAAGAGCTCGTTACATGCGATGTCACACTATAGTAAAAATGAGCTCTATCGAAAGATGATCCACTATGTTTCTAAAAAGCGGATTCAGTCGTTTGAACAGGTTGAGATTCGCTGTGCACAGTGCCACAACCCCCATATCGCATCGGCTGTAAGTGATAGTGATATCTCTGACGCATCCTTTGGTATTGCCAGTGAAAAGATGCGCAAAAGTCTGGATCAACCCTTTATGAAAGATGGTGTCAACTGTATTGTTTGTCACAATATTGAGAAGATTCACTTCTCAGATGACCCAGGAAAGCGTGGAAAAGATACAATCCAGTGGGGACCAAATGATACTATGGTTGGTCCTTTTAGCGATGCAAAGTCCCCTTATCATAAAACAAAGTCAGCAGACTTCTTTAAAAAAGATCCCAATAAACTCTGTTTTGTATGTCACTACAATGAGCGAAGCCCCTATCGTGCATTGATTGGTAGTACAGGTATTGAGTATCAATCAAGTGGCTCAAAAACTACCTGTGTAGAGTGTCATATGGGTGCGGTGAAAAAGGGGCATGCGGTTCAGGTCGATTTGGGAGGTCGAGGTACATCAGGTAAGATTCGAGAATTAAGAAGCCATCTCTTTGCAGGGGCACGCAATAGTGATATTTTAGCTGATGCTATTGATCTATCGGTGATGCGAAAAGGTCAGAATGTTGTTGTAACGCTTAAAAACCGTACACCTCATAATGTTCCGACAGGCTTTGGGGGGCGTCAATTAATTGTGACAATGAAAGCTCTTGATGCATCAGGTCATCTGATTCAGAGAGAAGAGCAGATTCTTGAAGCACGCTATCTGGATAAACATGGACGCGAATCGATTCCACATTTGGCAAAAGATGTTCTCTCTGATACACGACTCAAGCCTAATGAACACCGTACTATAGAGTTTAAAGTCCCAGCAGGTAGCAATGAAGTGATCGTCGATATAAAATATCGATTGATTGGAAAAAAATGGGTAGAAAAACTCAACATTGAAGATGAGATGTTTAAAAAAGAGTATCCTGTAGCATCGATACAGATGCAGATACGGTAATGGAGCATTAAATGAACCTTCCTATAGATAAACAGATTGAAGCAATCGATGCGGTTGCTAAAAAGCTTGGGGTTACAAACCCTTCAGAACACTCAATTTTTCGTATTTTGCCAGGAGATGATGAGAAGCATAAAGTGATTGAGTTGGTTCGTGGGAGTTGGAATAGCCAACAACCATCCTTTGTGATCGATGAAGAGGGTAAGCTCATGGTGCTCTCAAGTGCTGAGGCGATGATGGGGATTATGAGTTCACTGCAGCATATGGGTGAAGAGGTCTTTAAATCGCGCCTTGAGAAAGCGATTGCTAAAGAGCTTCCGATCGATTTTCACGATGTTTGGACAGTGGCAATCCATGAATTGCAGAAACGGATGAAAGAGAGTGGTACAGAAGCCTCTAATGTGAATCTTGAAAATTTGGTTAAAACAATTAAACGGGAGCATCCCAATCTCTTCTACTCTTTAAGAGATCTACATATTGATGATGAGAGTGGCGGACACTGATCCGCCACCTGTAAGATAAAGTCTGCCCAACTATTGTGGAGTGACCTTAATACTCTTCTCTTGTTTGTTCCCTCGATTATCTTCAAAGACAACTTTGATCGTTCCAGGACCTGTAATTTTGACTGGAAACTTGATTTTTGGGTTATGGCTTGCTGAGACCCCAAGTTCAAAGTCACAAATGAGTTGATCGTTATAGTAGATACTCTCATTGGTGACATAAAATTGTGGCAGTCGCTTTCCTGTTGACTTATCTTTTGCAAAACCGGTATCCATACGGTGGATAATAATGGTTTGTATTTTGACAACATCGCCGACTTTATAGTTCTTATCGAGGATTTTGACCCCTGCTCGAAATTTCTTACCCATCGTTACCCCTTAACCGCATCCGCCAAGCGGTGCTCTGACATATTGACTTGCTTTATAAAACTCTCCATTGTTGGTTTCAGCTATGATCACAACATCCTGTTTGGTTGCCAACTTAGCATTGACAAAGAGATAGGCAATCCCATTGTCTGGTGTATAGTTGGCTGTAATGACATGGTTAATCTTATTTTTGGTTGTCAGAACATAGATGGCTGTGACGAAGTTATCCTTCTCCATTGGAAGGTTGACAGTCACTTCGATTGGAACAGCCGCACCGCTTGATGGTTGCTTAGGAATATTAAGCTCCATCACACTTTGACCATCTTTGACCTCTTCATCACCAACAATATCTTTATAAAGCTCTTCGTAAGGGAGCTCTTCTGGAATCTCATCCTCATCCTCAGCATAGAGACGGTTGCCAAGAAGTTGTGGGATCAAAGGTGCCGCAATCGTTGCGGCAGTGATACCTTGAATAAATTTTCTACGTTCCATGAAACCCTTTCTTACATGAACATATCGCGGTACATACCTGATGCCCACTCAAGAAGTCCACGTCCACCATTGACACCTTCACGTCCTTGCCATTTTTCCATCGTTGAAGCGTTGGCAAATCCAAACGATTTGCTCTTCTCATTCCAAGCATACCCTGCATTGACCGAAATAGCACGAAGTGGATCACCACCGACTGCAGAGTAGCAGATGGTGAGTGGAGATTTCCATTTACTCTCTTTCCCTTGAATACGGTCAGCAATGATACGTGCTAGGATATGGCCTTCTGAGTTGGCAGTGTTGCCCGATTTACTAAAGCCCATTGGACGTACGTCACCTGAACAGAAGACATGAGGATCACCATGGACTTGATAGGTGAATGGATCGATATCAGCTTCAGCTTTGTTAAAGACGCTATCTTTGGCAACACCTGCAACTTCAAGAAGTTTGTTACCACGTACATGGGGATAGAAGGCTGCATCGGCAAAGTCGATCTCCTCACCCAGTTCGGTCTCAATTCTCTTTTTACCAAGGTCAAAACCAGTAATTTTGGTACTTGGCATATACTCAATATAGTCACCATACAGATCGTTAAAGGCAGAGTGGAAACCATCTTTTTTAATGGTAATATCTGGGTTCTCATCAAGAAGAAGGACTTTTCCTGGAATATCGTTGCTCTTCATATACCATGCAATCAGACAGGCACGCTCATAAGGGGCTGGCAGACATCGGTAGTTACCACCCGGTACTGTAAGAATAAAGTTGCCCTCTTCAAAGTTCATCAACTTATTTTTAATGGTTGCATGTTCACTATTGGTCATGAATCCAGCCGGATATTTGGTACGAAGCTCATACTCAAGTTCTGTATCACCACCGGTCCATTCGCTATAGTCATATCCGATACCAGGTGCGAGAACAAGGTAGTCATAGTCAACCGTTCCTTCATTGGTATACACCTTTTTACTGTCACGATCGACATCATAGACAGCTGCATTAAAGAAGGTATATCCATTATTGGCTGCAGCATCTGTAAAGCTATGAGAGAGAAACTCCAGTTTTACAAGGTCAACAAGCCAGAGATTGCTCAATGGACAAGAGACAAAGTGGGCTCGCTTCTCAATAAGCACCACATCAGCTTCTGGTGCAAACTTCTTTACATACTTAGCTACGGAAAGTCCCGACCAGCCGCCTCCTACAACGACTACACGTGGACCTTTACCATTTTTAGGAAGTGGTGCAGGATTTCCAAGAAGACCCGTTTTTAACGTTGGTCCTTCTGAGGGTTTTGCACCACCACTACTTGATGTACAGCCAGTTACGGCGACTGATGCGGCAGTTAATCCTGCCAGCTTCAAAATATCACGTCTGTTCATTCCCATCATGGATCCTTTTTGTTTTGTTTCAGGCGAAGTCTGAACAAAATCTCCATCGCTCAGAAAAAATGATAAACTTATACAACTTAATGAATTATAAAATAATGTTAATTTAATAATATTTCTTATAATCATATTTTTTTATTATACTAAAGATAAGGAAAAGAAGTTTTTCTTATTGTTGTAAAATTTTTTGAAAAATAGAGTGAGTTCTATTGAAGATATAAGATGATACCGCTTTATAGAGTAAAAGCGGTATCTTGGTCGTTCAAGAGAGACTATTTACGAAGGCGAAGATGACACGAGGCACATTGTCGAAGGATTTGATTATAATCCTCAAGAGCGTCATCCATATTATTACTTTTGGCTGAATCGATCAAATCTTTCGCATAAAGTTCGATCATACGTGCCGATTTTTGACCAAACTTGAAAGCATACTTCTGATCGTCAGGGAGGAAATCTTTCATCTCTTGGGTTTCAAGTGTTTTAACAACATCTAAGATGCGTTCTGCACCATCAATGAGACAACTATGTTCAGGGCATCGGTACAAAAAGCCATTTTGGATCAGTTTCATGCCAGCAGCCATCTTATGCATATCTTTGATACGGTCAGCTTTGGTGTAAGAGTTGGCATAGAGGGTGCTTACAGCAATGAGTGCAGTGATGAGTATCTTTTTCATGGCATTCCTTTTAGTATTGGATAATCTCTTTACAATATTCGCTTAGCAACATGGTTGGTGTCTGAACTTTAACAAGCTTTTTGGCTTTACGCCAGTTGCCATAAATCGCTTTAAACTCTGGTTTGAATGCCTTGAAATAGTCATGAAACTTATCAGGTCCTAAGACACCCACTGCCCAGATATGGTCATTATCATCCACTTCAAGGATGATATTTGCTAACCCTTGTGGTGCTGGTCCTGAAACACGTTTGGCACCCTGTTTGGGGTCATAAGCAGAAAGGTGTGAAGAACAGACAAAGACCCCACCACTTTTGTACGCCATTGTCTTTCCATTTTTTGGAACATAGTTAAAGAAACTATCACTCGGTTTGGGATGGGTTAACTGGTGTGGACAGATGGCAGAAACTGCAACAATAGAGCTATTTTTACCAACACCGCCAGGGAAAATATACTCTGTACCATCTTCTGAAGTTAGCTTCACCTCTTTTTCAGTTGGTTCACCCAAATCAACCAGTAGGGCAGGTGTCCCATTGTAGGGGTACATAAAGAAGTAACTGGTCTCCTTTTTTAAAGCTGATGCAACAATGGGTTGTCCCGCTTTGTCAACAAGCTGAACCTTCTCATACCGTTTATAGAGGTCTCCATTATTTGCATAGAGTGTTTGTGATATCGATGACGGTTGAATGGCGACAACAGCTGCTGTGGCACCGACAACTTTTAAAAAATTTCTTCGATTCATTAAGTGTGGCTCCTTCAATCTCGGTTTTTGAGCGATGGAGATTGAACAGATCCGTGACAAAATAATAAATTCTTTCAACTTAACAAAACCTTGAAGAAGGATAATAAAAATT
>QNYO01000064.1 GCA_003978765.1 Hydrogenimonas sp.
CCCGATGTCGATATCGATGTCCAAGGAGATAAGCTTATATGCAACGATATCACCATCCATATTCACAACGCTCTCTTTGAGATAAAAAGCTATCAATATGCTCCACAATTTAACTCTTTGCAGGATGCTTTCATGGTGGAGATATCCTTTACCAACTACCTCAATATGGAGATTCTATTATGAAAATTTTATTTATTACCGACAACTTTCCACCTGAAGTCAATGCCCCAGCCACAAGAACCTATGAACACTGCTGTGAATGGGTTCAACAAGGGGCTGATGTCACCGTCATCACCTGTGCCCCTAACTTTCCACATGGAAATATCTATGAAGGATATAGCAATAGACTCTACCAAAAAGAGGAGATTGAGGGTATCAAAGTGATTCGTGTTTGGAGCTATATGGCTTCCAATAGTGGTTTTATCAAAAGAGTTTTGGACTATATGAGTTTTGCTTTGAGTGCCTTTGGTGCTGGTCTTTTTCAACAGTTCGATATTATCATTGCGACATCACCACAATTTTTTACCACATGGGCAGGATGGGGATTATCAAAAGTGAAACGAAAGCCATGGATTTTTGAACTAAGAGACCTTTGGCCCGAATCGATACGTACTGTCGGCGCACTACAGAATGAAAAGATTTTAAATATTTTAGAGAAGATTGAACTTGCACTCTATAAAGATGCTAACTGTGTTGTTGCTGTCACTGATGCTTTCAAACGCAATCTGATTGAGCGTGGTATTGACCCTAATACGATCGAAGTTGTCACCAATGGTGCGAATATGGAGCTCTTCTACCCTCGTCCTAAAGATGATACCCTCTTACAATCACTGGGGCTCAAAGATAAGTTTATTATCGGTTATATCGGTACACACGGTATGGCCCACAGTTTAGATTTCATCGTCCAGTCCATTGCAAAGATTGAAGACCCCGAACTACACTTTTTACTGATTGGTGATGGTGCCATGAAAAGCCATGTTATCGCACTTGCCTCGCAACTAAAGCTTACCAATATCACATTTTTAGCCCCCATCACCAAAGAGGATGTCCCACGCTATTTATCGATCATCGATCTCTCTTTAGCACCTCTCAAAAAATCGGACACCTTTAAAAGTGTTATCCCTTCAAAAATTTTTGAAGCATCTGCCATGCGCAAACCAACTCTCTTAGGGGTCGAAGGGCAAGCCCAAGAGATCATTGAAACCTATGGTGCAGGGATCTGTTTCAAACCTGAAGATGAAGAGGATTTTATTCAAAAAGTTCTCCATCTTAAAGATGATAAAGAGCTCTACAAAACTTGCCAAGAGGGGTGTGAAGCATTGGCTATGGCATTTGATAGAAAAAAATTGGCAAATCGTTTGTTGCATATTTTAGAAGATATCTCCTAACAAAAGAGGAAAATCCTCTTTTGTTAAGATTAATAGAGCCCACTTTTATCCATAATGAAAGGACCTTTTTTTGCAGGAGGTGGAGAGACCTGCTCACTCGCTGGAAGTGTTGGAGGAGTTGAGAGATTTAGTGCACCATTGTATCCAACGGTAATATTGTAATTGGGTGCACTATAGTTACCGCTTACAACGGTCCCATCATCAAAAAGAGCCTCATTAAATGCAGAGAGTGTGTAGCGTGTTCCACCCCGTTTAATAATCTGATCATTAGAAGATGCGACAAAGTTATTATTGACAAATGTCAAGTTAGATGTGGTTGCACCTGTTCGGATATAGATGTATGAATCAAATAGATTGCTATAAATATCGGCTTCAAAGATATTGTTTCTAAAAATAATATCATGCACCCCTTTGTTGGGATGGTTCGTTCCACCAACATCAATGGCACTGGAGTAGCAGTTTTTAAAGAGATTGTATTCGATAATATGCCCATAGTTTTCTCTATTCCAATTACCGAGTCGAATCCCTCCCCCTTCACCATATTTAATCTTTGCATTGTAGAGATTTTTAAAGAGGTTATGATGGACATGGTTATTGTTTCCATCCATCTGCATCCGCCCACCATACATATCTTCAAACGTATTATAGGCAATCTCTGAATCTCGTACATTACCTGCAAAGGAGAGCTTTCCACCATACGGAATATCTGGACTTGTAATATAATTGTTGATGATTTTCATCTGATTAATATAGTTTGGATTGGTCGGATTGGCCCAAATATTAATGCCTGAATGGTGCCAATTTTTAAAAACAGTGTTTTGAATGACAGCATGATTAAAGTTACCATTAAAGAAGACCCCTTCTCGTGTTCCTCTCCATGTTGCAAAACCAATCCCCCCGTTAAAATAGTTTAACATCCAGTGTGCATCAACATAACACCCATCGACAATGATATTTTCCGATGGCTTCCCTTTGGACTCAAACTGAATGCCCATATAAGACATTTTTCCCAAGTCTAAGTTTTTAAATGTAATATTGCTTCCAGAAATATGGTTGAGTGCAGCAGTATTACCTCCTTCAAAAGCCAAATCTTGAAAGACCAAATTATTCACATCAACCGTAAGAATCACTTGATTACACTCACTATAGGTAAAAATATCACCATTGGGGTCGGTAGTGGAGTAGAGATAGAGTGTTGTTCCTGACTTAAGCCATGAGATGGTTGCAGGTACTTGCTTTCCTAACTCATCCATTGAGTGGGCTTGAAGGAGCTCCTCACCATTACGTACAAGGCGTTGCATACCAACAGTAATATTGGTAGCTTTCCAGATATTATTACCAGACTGCACCCATGTCAAACGGTGATCTTCGACACAGCTTAAGATAGGCTTCTCACCTTCACCATAGGCACCAAAGGTAATGGGTAAACCATCCCCTCCACTCATACGAAACCGAATACTCCCTTTAAAGGTCTGCCCTCTTTTAAAGAGGATATTATCCCCCCATCCAAAAGAGACCTTCTCAACTTTTTGCAAACTTCTCCAAGCTGATGAAGGAGAGCGTCCATCATTATTGTCGTTACCACTCACGGCATCGATATAGTAGGTGGTCGCAAAAGCGATATTGCCGATAAAAAAGAGCGCCAATATCAGCGCAAATTTTACGATACTCTTTAGTTGATTGTTCATGGGTTCCTCCTACAATCGATCTTCTACAATTTCGCCAGAAGCAACACCACTGATTGTGCCGTTGTAATCTGCACCATATTTCCACTTATAGTTGTAAGCATAGATGGTAAAATCTTCACCAGGAATAACCTCTAACTCAAAGATACCATTCTCATCTGTTGTCACATCCATCCTCACCCAGTTCGAACCGATAGCATAGACTCTGGCATCTTTCACAGGGTTACCATTACGGTAAATAATACGCCCACGATAAATTCCAAGAGCTTCTGTCACTGGCTGGCTTAAACACCACGTACCCGCATGCGAAACCAAACCGCGATAGGTTCCATCATCTTGTCGAACTGCAACTCCCTCTTCAATCCAAATTCCCTCTGTATAGTCATAGTACCATAGAGGAATCGATTCTGCGGTAAGACCTGACACTGCTGGAAAGATCAGTGCGATGCGATCAGCCAATGTTACAGGTTCACCGTTAAGATCTTGTAGATCAACCACCATCAAACCGTATGCTCTAAAAGGGAGAATATCTCCATTAAGATTTTTCCCTTCAAAAAGTCCTGGAAAGACCTTTTTCCCCTCTTCGGTTGCTGGATCTTCAAAGGCACTATAAACTGAGATATTTCCTTCGTATAAATCACCATTGACTCTTTGATAGATATTTGCAGGCAATTCAATCTTGGCACCTGATGCTATCGTTACAATATGGTTCGTATCACTCTGTAAATACTCGTTTACATCATAGGCATCCAGTGCATACTCCAAATAGTTTGGAGAGAGCGTTGTCTTACCTGTTGAATACTCTTTGACCTGAATAATCGTACTATGACGATAATATCCTTCATGCGTCAAAGTAACCACTGCTCTCTCATTCACTGCAATATCTCTAAGCGTATAGAAGCCTTGTGCATCTGTTATCACACGACATCCACCAATAGTAACCTCAACATTGGCAAGTGGTTCACCTGTTTGATGATCCACCACTCTACCCTCCTGAATCGCAGGCCCTGTTTGACACCTCATAGAGGGCTCAACTGTTGACTCTTTTACCACTGTCTCTGAAGTTGTACCTGATACAGACGGAACCACTGTTGCTTGATTACTCACTGAGCTTACTAGAGGTGTTGGCATAATAGGATCACTACTCGCTGATGTTGCAATACTACTCTCTTGTGACGGAGGTGTAACTACTTGATCTGCACCATTCACCGTTGGAATAGATACCGGTGGCTCTGTCTCTACAATCTGAGAAGAATCAGGATGAGAGTCTGTAAATAGAAGGTGTTCTGCTATGCTTCTTTGCATATGCTCAATAGCTGATATTCGATCCACTGGAGTAACTTGAAGTACTGAGGCCAGTGCCACTTCAAATTGATCAGCAGGCATCTTGATATCAAGATTTTCCTGAAGCTTTTGCACCTTAGTATGATCGATAATAAATGTTGTTAAGTTACCATCATCATCAAGTGTTTGCAACAGCTGTGCCACATTAATCGCAACCTCTTGATTATCAGGATAGAGTGTATAGGGTGTAATCGTACTGTTCACATCGGTTGTTCCCAGTGTTACTGCTCCCACTTTAAAGGTTACTTGGTCCCCTTGTGGACATGTAAACTTTCCATTGAGATTGGTTTCACCTTGACGACCCGATGAACACTCATAAGTAAGACCAGCTACTGGTCCATCAATAAAGCGACCTGTTACAGTATCTAATGATGTACTACTACTCGAACTACTACCACCACACCCAATAAAAAGTATCGATAAAAAGATTGATGGTAGAATATAGGTTAACTGTTTCACAAATCTCCTCCTCTGTTAGACGGATAAAAGTAGAGTGTCATATTAAGACAGTTCAATAAACATGGAGCAAACCATTGTTTAATCAATGTTAATCTGCATATCCTGTTATTAAAAAAATTTCTACTTTTGAATGAATCACATAAAAAAAGCTTGTGTGTTACAACACAGAAGCAAAAGAAGAGAGTTTTCAAGCAACTCTAAGTTTGGCAACCCAGCCATCTCTATCAAAGAGACCTGAAGCTTTCCGCCCCTGATTCACACCAGGTTTGGCCTTATAACCATCTGATTATAGTTCAAACAACTATCAATCATGTTAACTAAATCTATTAGTTACTATAATGTATAATTATTAATATTGTTTTTTACAACAAAAAATGATCCTGATTGAGATTTTTACAGTATAAAAAGGGTATAATTCACAAAATTTATTTTAAGAGTATGATTATCATGATGTCCATTTTTAAGAAGAAACCAACTCTATCAACAGACACATCTCAAGTTTATGTCGATATTCACTCACATCTACTTCCAGGGATCGACGATGGTTCAAAATCTCTTTCTGAATCGATCACCCTGATTGCTGAGTTTCAAAAGTTAGGATATAAAAAGCTTATTGTCACTCCACATATCATGTCCCATCGTTATCAGAATACCTCTGAAATCATCTTGGAGAAACTTGCTGTACTACGGGAAGCTTTAGAAAAACATGGGATTAATATTATTGTTGAAGCAGCCTCTGAGTACTACTTAGATGAGCACTTTTTATCTTTGCTACGCAAGAAAGATCTCTTAACGTTCAATCACGATCATGTACTCTTTGAAATCTCCTATACACAAGCCCCTCAAGACCTTGAAGGGATTATTTTTGAAATGATTCTTGCTGGATATACACCTGTATTGGCACACCCAGAACGTTATTTGCATATGCACGACCACTTTGAGCGATATGAAGCGCTTAAAGAACAAGGTGTTCTCTTTCAACTCAATATCAACTCTTTAGCGGGCTACTATTCAAAGAATATTAAACAGATTGCAGAGAAGCTGGTCGCTAAAGGAATGGTCGATTTTCTTGGAAGTGATGTTCATAAGATGAGACACTTCGAAACATTTAAAACGATGCTATCATCACCAGTCTATCACCAAATTTTTGAAAAGAACAGGATTTTAAACAACACATTGCTATAGTATCAACTGTAATAGTCGTTACTATAGCCATAACTGTCGCCATAACCATATCCATAAGCCCCCTGTCCACCAACAGCTTTAACCCCATTTAAAATAAGACCAGCTTTTAAGTGGTGCTCTTCTACAAATCGATTAATATTTTTCATAAACTCCTTCTTGGAGTATTCAGAACGAACCACAATCAGATTAATATCTGATAGTCGCATCGCGATCATTGCATCGGTAACCAAACCAATTGGAGGAGAGTCAAACAGGACATAGTCATACTCCGACAATAACCTCTTTACCAACTTTTCAAAATGGTTTGACATCAATAGCTCCGATGGGTTGGGTGGTGTGGGTCCACTGGTAATGACAAAGAGATTCTCATGAGAAGATTTTTGTATTACATCCTCTAAACGACTCTTTCCAATTAAAAATGTACTTAAACCAACGGTATTGGGAAGATTATATTTGGTATGCATCTTAGATCGTCGCATATCTAAATCTAAAACAATAACCCGTTTTCCACTCTTAGCAATAATCTTACTTAGCTCTGTCACAATCGTCGTTTTACCCTCTTTGGGAATCGAAGAGGTCACGGTAATGGCTTTGGATTGACCACTATTTTGTAAAAACTCTAAATTGGTTCTCACAACTCTCAAAGCCTCATAAAAGGCCCCTCTATTTTTCCTATTTAAATAAGGAATCACCCCATAAACAGGTATTTTTGTTAAACTTTCAATATCCTCATTATTCTTGATCGTACCATTAAAGGCATTTCTCAAAAAGGCAAATGCAACTCCTATAATGAGTCCAAAAACTATACCAACAATAATCAGTAACATCCGTTTGGGTCGAATCGCACCTTCTGGTACCACTGGACTATCAATCACGCGTGCTTTTGGTACAGTTGATGCTTCCATAATGGCTGTTTCAGCACGTTTTTGTAGTAAGTAGGAGTAGATATTCTCATTGACAATAAAACTACGATGCAGTTTCGTTAACTTCCGCTCTTGTTCTGGAAGCTTTTGAAGCATCCTTTTATTCTCTTCAATAATATTTTGCAACGTCTTTTTTTGGTTTTCTAAACTCGCTATGGCACTTCGTAGTGCTGCTTCAAGTGAGTGCTTCAAGCTACGTAACTGTTTGGTCACTTTCACCACATCTGGATGCACTGCAGTATAATCTGTTAATAAGTTGGTACGTAACTCATTCGCCTCTTGAATTTTAATAATCAGTGAGCTGATTGCAGGACTCAATGCTTGCGAAGCATCAACATCAATCCCTTTAATATCTTGATGAGTTGTGATGTAGTGAAAAATATTTTTTAAAACACCTAACCGTAAATCAATATCATAGAGTTTCGTCTCAAACTCACTCAACTTCTCTGCTGTTAAGGTCGCTTTTTCATTTATATTGGTAATAATATGTGTCGCTTTAAATCGTTGTAGCTTTTTCGCAGACTTTTGTAACACTTTATGGATCGCTGCCAATTGTGCATCAATAAACTGTAATCTCTTTTGTGCACTCTCTGTCTTTTCATTCAATGTTTCATCAATATAGGCATTTACCAAGGCATCAAGAATCTCTTTAGCACGCAAAGGTACACGATCTTCAAAACTCAACAGTACAATACTACCAAGCTGAGATACAGGAGAGACAGAGAGGTGATTTTGAATATATTGAAGCATATATGCATCACGTGTAACTGTAAAATGGTACGATGGATGTGTCGGTTCAAAAATTTTCTGCACGATGATAGAGAACCACGGTGTGTCAATCGTCTCACCATAATAGTGCAACTTCTCATAAAGAATAGGTTGCTCTTTTTCTGATAAAAGGGGGAGATACTCCTTTATGTGACGTACCATCTTCTGTTTTAAAGAGGGTTCTATAAGAAGTGTAAAACTCTCATTCGTCACAGGAATCACTTGAAAGCGACTATCTCTAGCTTTTTGTGTCATAGCAGCAACCGAAACAACAAAAGGAGCATTCTTATAAAGTTCAACAGTTTTAAAATGCTCCTCTGTGTAGTATCGTATGTTAAGGTCTAAATTTTTCAGTGCCAACTGAGTAATATATCGTGACTGTAGAATCTGTATCACATTATCAATATTACTCCCTGAATTACCCGTAGCCATCGCTAAAATATCTTTTGTTCCTAACGCATTATCAGTTTGCACCTCAATCGTAGCATCAACTTGATAGATGTTAGGCTTAAAGTAAACGTAGGTCATTGTTAAAGCTGCTATGAACAGTGTAACAAAAATAATTGAAACTCTATATCTTCTTAGAAGCTCTACAATCTCTTTGGATGTCATTTCATTCATAATCTATCTTAGACTGAGCAATCAATTAAAGCTCTTATGAATAACACCAACATCCACAAATGGAAGCATCATTGTATGAATCATCTCAAAGAATGGTTTTTGCTCCTGGAAGGCTACATTGTAAGCTTTCATATCTCTTGGTTGAACATAGATAATATCATTAGGACGTAAAATCAGACTTGATAAACGAATAGCAGAGATATTGGTTAAATTGACTTGTCGAATTGTAGGAGATCTTAGATCACCTCGCAAAATTAAAATATTAGTACGTTTGGCATCATCGGTTAAATCACCTGTACTTGCTAACGCTTCAAAGAGTGTCATGGTTCCGTGTGGTACTTTCACAACGCCTGGTTTATTAACCTCTCCTAATACAAAGAGTCTTTGATCCAATATCTTGACAGAGACAAAAGGGTTTCTCAAATATTTTTTGTAAGATTGAATCAACTTTTCTGCGGCTTTGGTCTCTGTAAGTCCAATAACCTTGACAGCACCAACTAAAGGCAAGCGAATTGCTCCATCTTTTGGAACTAACATTCCCTCATAACCATCACGTGTTAAATAGGTATCTCCCAGTCCACCCCGTGCAATTAACTGATTTAACTGTCCTGAACCACCTGATGATTGATTAAAGACAGAAATTTGTACTCTATCACCTGCTATGATTTTATACTCATAAGTAGCCTCTTGAGCATACTCTTCATCGGTCACACTCTTTTCAACTTTGGCATTTTTTTCAAATAGTTTGAACTCTTTTGTGGAACAACCTCCTAGCATTAATCCGGTGATTAATACAACTATAATATAACTTTTCATGATGACCTCCTATGGGTTCACGCTTGCAGGTTGTATGAGAATTAACATCTCATGACAACAATTAGACTAAATCTATTATACTCCTTTAGCTTTAAATCTGTATGGGTTTGAAATTAAGTTTAAGAAGCATGTATTAGTTTTATATATATGGAGGTCATAAAAGTAAATAGTGGATTCTTGTAAGATAAATAAATAATAGAAGAAGTGGGAAAGAAACCTCCAGCCCGGCACCGACCTACCTTCCCACTCCCGAAGGGAGCAGTATTATCAGCGCAGAGGGGCTTGACTTCCGGGTTCGGGATGGGACCGGGTA
>QNYO01000017.1 GCA_003978765.1 Hydrogenimonas sp.
AACAAACGTATTTAAGTATTCATATTGAAACCAATGTTGAAAGAGGAAATTCGAGTACAATAACTGGTGATTTAATAAAAGTTAATTCTAAATGGAAATTATTTTGGACTTGGGAAGCAACATTTCGAGGAACACAATTTTATGGAACTACTATAGTATATATTAGAGAAAATAGTACAGAAATGGATGGTTTATATTTTACGAATAGCGATATCACTAATGTGAAGTGTACTTCTGGAACATTTCAAGCAAAAAAGTTATGATTTCCTTTTTTCTATCTCTACTCTAAAAATATATTTAAAAAGTTAAAATATATTTTAGGAATATTCAAAATTTTCTTATTATAGAAGCAAGACACAACCTTTCAGATGTTAATATTTCATATCCTATTTGCCAGCATACTCAAAAAAGGTAAACATTGGTCATGAAGAAAGCAGTCATATTAATGAATATGGGCGGGGCTTCCAATTTTGGTGAGATTGAGATTTTTATGAAAAATATGTTCAATGACCACCGTATTATCGGGGCTCCACCATTTGTACGTAAATATCTTGCCGAATATATCACAAAAACACGTCTGCCAGAAGTTAAAGAGAATTATGAAAAGATTGGTGGTGGTTCACCGCTTCTTGAAATTAGCCAAAAGCTTCAGAAAAAGCTCCAAGCACGGATCGATGATGCAAAGGTAGAGCTGATTATGCGTTATACACCACCGTTTGCTGTCGATGTGTTACGGCGGTTGAAAGAGGAGGGGATTGAAAAGCTCTATCTCATTCCCATGTATCCGCAGTTTTCCACCACCACAACAGCATCATCGATCGAAGATATTCGTGCCATGGCCAAAATGATTGGATACCACCCAACGATTGTAAGCCAACTCCACTACTACGACTTTGCACCATACCTTGAAGCGGTTGAAGAGCGTATTATCGAAGGGATTGGCGATGACGATCCAAAATCACTCAACCTCATCTTTTCGGCACACGGTTTACCGCAACGTGTCATTAAACGAGGGGACCCCTACCAAAAGCAGGTTGAAGCAGAAGTAGCACTCCATGTGGAACGCTTAAAAGAGAAGGGGATAGTTTTTAATCAAGTCCATTTGGCCTATCAATCCAAAGTGGGACCACTGCAGTGGTTGACACCCTCACTCGAACGGATGCTTGAAGAGATCAAAAACAAAAGAGCTTTGATCTACCCAATCGCCTTTACGATTGATAACTCAGAGACACTGTTTGAACTCGATATTGAGTATAAAGAGGTAGCTGAAAAATTAGAGTTTGAAACCTATCGTGTCTGCCGTTGCCCGAATGACTCGGATAGCTTTGTCCGAGCACTGGAACAGCTTTATCGACAGATGAAGTAGGGGATTATCTTTAGCAAGCAACTGCTTCTACGTGGTTGGTAGCGATCTCCTGTAACAAAGAGCATAGCAAACGGCGTTTATGTTCGAGTACGGGAATCGCTTTAATCTCTTCCTCTCTTGCATGGTAGAGATCAATCCCTTTTTCGACCATCTCAACCAAGAGTTCATCAGAGATCTCTTCTGGTTGCATCTGCATCACATCGACAAGACACTTAATGACACTTAAACCTACCACTTTGGTATAAGGGTGGTTACGAATCATTGGTCGCAAGCGTGGATACTTTGTTCCGATAATCTTAACAACTCTGGCATTGAGTTCATGCATCATGTTTCTCTCCTCCTTTTCATAAAAGATTCAAGCACTATCCTACATGAGTTCAATTACCAATTGATTACAAAAAGAACATTAAGCAGATCAACAAAGTTGATAGAAGTGTAGAAGAGTTGATATTTTATCTTAATTACATCAATATTTCAAGTCTATTTTTGCTAAAATAACGCAATCTCTACGTTTGCAGGACTACAATGCCAAATACGAAACACTACTACACATTGACCAATCTGCTTCTTATTTTGGGGCTATTGACAGCGTATCGTATCTCTATGTTAATACATGCAGGTACGATGATTGATCTCTATGCCGATGAAGCCTACTATTGGGGCTGGGCACAGTCATTTGAATTTGGGTACTACTCAAAACCGCCAATGGTGGCATGGCTCATTATGCTGAGTACCTCTCTTTGTGGTGATGAGTTTCTCTGTATCAAGATCGCATCTCCAATCGTCTATATCTTTACAACGATCAATATCTACTTTCTTGCTAAAGAGCTTTTTGATGAGAAGGTCGCATTTTTTAGTGCGCTTGCCTTTGCTACGCTACCAGCGGTATGGCTTTCATCGCTTATTATTTCGACCGATGTACCGTTTCTCTTCTTCTGGTCACTGGGAATGCTCTTCTTTATCAAGGCTCTTAAGAGTAACCATTGGCGTGATTGGCTCATTACTGCCATTGCAGGGGGTGGGGGACTCTTAAGCAAATATACGATGATTATCTTTGTCGTTTCGGCATTTGCTTATTTGGTAACTTCCTCAAAGTATCGTCACCATCTTAAAAACCCTAAACTCTATGTGACGATGGCGTTGGCGGCACTGATCTATCTGCCCAATCTCTACTGGAACTATACCCATGAGTTTGTCAGTTTTAAACATACAGAAGATAATGCCCACCTTGAAGGGGATCTCTTTCATCCAGGGCGTATGTTTGAGTTTTTAGGGGCACAGTTTGGTGTCTTTGGTCCTGTACTCTTTGGATGGCTTTTGGCACTTCTGCTACGCTATCGATCACTGAAGCATGATGAGAGGTTGTCGCTTCTTTGGTGGTTTATTGTTCCATTTTTTACTCTCATTCTTACCATTAGCCTCTTATCACGTGCCCATGCTAACTGGTCAGCTCCAATGTATGTGGCTTCGACAATTTTGGTCATTGCATGGCTGGTCACGCACAATAAAAAGCGATGGCTTGCTGTCGCAATTGGTATCAATACACTGCTGGGTATTACGCTCTATCACTACCACGATATAACCAAAGCTTTAGGAATTGAGCTTACAAGAAAGACCGATCCTTATAAGCGGGTACGGGGATGGAAAACATTAGGAGAGCAGGTTTCATCGATTATGCAAGCCTATCCTCATGCCAAACTCTTAAGTGATGATCGCAAAACGATGGCAGAGCTGATCTACTATGTCCATCCACACCCATTTTCTGCCGTGAAATGGAACCCTAAAGGGACTCTGCTTGATCACTATGAGTTAACGACCGATTTAAGAGAGCATATAGGTGAAGATTTTATCTATGTCACCAATCGTCAAGATATTTCCGATGTGATGAAGGCATTTAATCATGTCGAAAAGCTTAAAACTATAGTGGTTCCATTGTATAAAGATTATACAATGATCTATTATGTATACTATCTAAAACAGTTTAAGGGTTATCAATGAAAATAAGTATCGTCGGAACAGGCTATGTCGGCCTGGTGACAGGAACCTGTTTTGCTGAAATGGGGAACAGTGTTATCTGTGTCGATATTGATGAAGATAAAATCGAAAAACTCAAACAGGGAATTATCCCGATCTATGAACCTGGTCTTGAGACCATGGTCAAAGATAACTATGCACGTGGTACATTAAGCTTTACAACCGATATTAAAGAGGCACTTGAAAAGAGTGATGTCATCTTCATCGCTGTGGGTACACCACAAGGGGAAGATGGTAGTGCCGATCTGCAATATGTTCTTAAAGTGGCTGAAGATATTGGTAAATATATGAGCCATGAGATGATTGTCGTCGATAAATCGACGGTACCTGTCGGAACAGCCGATAAGGTTAAAGAGGTGATTCAAGCCGAGCTTGATAAACGGGGCGTTGAGATCCCATTCCATGTGGTCAGTAACCCAGAGTTCTTAAAAGAGGGATCAGCGATTGAGGACTTTATGAAGCCTGATCGTGTTGTCATTGGAGCAGAAGATGAGTATGCTATGGATGTCATGAAAGAGCTCTATGCTCCATTTACCCATAACCATGAACGTTTCATCGCGATGGATGTACGCAGTGCAGAGATGACAAAATATACTGCCAATGCAATGTTGGCAACCAAAATCAGCTTTATGAATGAGATTGCCAATATCTGTGAGCGTGTTGGTGCCGATGTTAATAAAGTGCGTATCGGGATTGGTAGTGATAGCCGTATCGGTTATAGCTTTATCTATCCTGGGTGTGGGTATGGTGGAAGCTGTTTCCCTAAAGATGTTCAAGCACTCAATAAGATTGCTTTAGATGCTGGGTATGAACCTAAAATTATCCAAGCAGTTGAAGCGGTCAACCGCAACCAAAAAAAGGTATTGGTTGAAAAGGTCATCAAACGCTTTGGTGAAGATTTGAGTGGTAAGACCTTTGCGATATGGGGACTTAGCTTTAAACCTGAAACCGATGATATGCGTGAAGCAAGCTCGATTACGATTATCAATGAGCTTACCAAACGTGGGGCAAAGATTAAAGCGTATGATCCTAAAGCGATGGATGAGGCAAAATCTTTCTACCTCAAAGATAATCCAAATGTCGAATATACCAAAAGTAAGTATGATGCCCTTGATGGTGCCGATGCGATGCTCTTGGTGACAGAATGGAAAGAGTTTAGAAGCCCTGACTTTAATGAGATGAAACAGCGACTCAAAAACCCTATCATCTTTGATGGTCGTAACCAGTATAATATTGAAAAGATGAGAAAGAAAGGGTTTGAATACTATCAGATTGGGGTACCTGAAGTTTGAGTCGTATAAGTGTTACTGATGTTGAGGCCTACGCAGAGCGTTATGGCCTCTTTCTGCTTATTGCTATTATCTACTTAAGTTTCTTCTTTAATCTTGGCTCTGTTCCTCTCTTTGATCTTGATGAGGGTGCTTTTAGTGAAGCGACACGGGAAATGCTCGCCTCTGGCAACTATATCACAACCTACTTAGGGGGCGAACTACGCTTTGATAAGCCGATACTGATCTATTGGTTACAGGCGATTAGCGTCAAGATTTTTGGACTCAATGAGTTTGCACTCCGCCTACCATCGGCACTTGCTGCAACCGCATGGGTAGGGCTCTTTTATGCTTTTGTCAAACACCTTTATGATCGTAAGATTGCACTTCTTAGTGCCATCTTTATGGCTTCAGCTCTTCAAATTAGTGTCATTGCCAAAGCCGCTATTGCCGATGCTCTCTTAAACCTTTGTATCGCATCGAGCATGTTTGCCATCTTTTTCTATATCCAAAGTGGTCATAAACGGTGGCTTTACCTCACGTTTGCCATGATGGGCTTAGGGATGCTCACCAAAGGACCTGTTGCTGTCATGATCCCCTTTGTTGTCACCTTGATCTATTTTGCAATCAAGCGTGATTTAGGCTTTTGGTTGCGATCAGTCTTGAATCCTGTCGGGCTTTTAATCTTTCTTTTGATAGCAGGACCATGGTATTGGCTTGAGTATCAAGATCAAGGGATGAAGTTTATCGAGGGCTTTTTACTCAAACACAATCTCTCTCGCTTTGAAAACTCCTTTGAGGGACATAGTGGATCACTCTTTTACTATATTCCTGTACTCTTGATTGGAACATTGCCACATACAGGTATTTTGCTTGTTGCACTACGTCAACTCAAAACATGGTTTAGAGATGATCGTATCCTCTTTTTAACGCTATGGTTTGGTTTTGTCTTTATCTTCTTCTCCTTTTCGGGAACAAAACTTCCACACTATGTCATCTATGGTTATACACCTCTATTTGTCTTAATGGCACTTGGATTTGAGAAGGTACGTTCACCCCTTTGGATTACGCTACCTCTTGCACTCTTGATGGCAATTCTTCTCTTCTTGCCTGAAATTGCACAAGCCCTTTTGCCAACGATTAAAGATGCGTTTGCCAAAACATTGATTGTAGAGTCAAAAGGGCTCTTTGGATGGCGTTATAAGATGGAGATAGCGATTCTCTTTGCCGCTCTATTGATTGTTTGGAAAATGCCTTATAACAACTTTATGAAGGTATTTTTTACATCAGCTCTCTCACTCTTGTTGGTGAATGGAACCATTCTTCCAACCTATGCGGCGCTGGCACAGCAACCGATTAAAGATGCGGCACTTTTTGCTAAAAAATATGACCTCAATGTCGTAATGTGGGGCATTAACATGCCAAGTTTTATGGTATACTCCGAAAAAATTGTACCAAGGCGAACCCCGCAACCAGGTGAGATTGTTGTAACCAAAATCACAAAGCTTAAAGAGATTGCAAGCTACCAACCTATCTTTAAAAAGTACGGTATTGTTATTGTTCGGGTCAATCGACTGCACAATCAATAACTATCAACCCAAATCTATATGTTATGAAACAGCAAAGCTTTTGAACAAGCTTTGCTTGATATTAAAGGAGAATTATCAATGAAAAAACTTTCGGTTGTCATTCCTGTGATGAACGAAGAGGATAATATTGCACCCCTTTTTGAAGCGGTGCGAAACGCACTCAAAGATATCGACTATGAGCTGATTATGGTTGATGATGGCTCTTCAGATGATACAGTTAAGCGTATGAAAGAGCTTGCCGATGAACGTACCAAGATTATTATTTTTAACCGAAACTTTGGTCAGACAACGGCGATGGCAGCAGGAATTGAAGAGGCACAAGGTGAGTTGATTGCTACGCTTGATGGAGACTTGCAAAATGATCCGGCTGATATTCCAATGATGATTGAAAAACTGGAAACTGGTGGGTGGGATCTTGTCGCAGGTCGGCGTGCCAAGCGTCAAGATGGTATCTTCTTGCGTAAAATTCCAAGTTTAATCGCCAATGCTATTATCCGAAAGAGTACAAAAGTCTATCTACACGACTATGGTTGTACTCTCAAAGTCTTTAAGCGTGATGTTGCAAAAAACTTAGGGCTTTATGGAGAGCTTCACCGTTTTATTCCTGTTCTTGCTAAGATGTATGGTGCAAGAATTACAGAGGTTGATGTACGCCACCACCCACGTATTCATGGACAGAGTAAATATGGTATTGGTCGAACATTCCGCGTCATGAGTGACCTTCTTTTGATGCTCTTCATGCAGAAGTATCGTACAAAACCGATGCATCTATTTGGTTCATTGGGAATCCCAATGTTGGGGACTGGTTTAATCATTGACCTCTATATGTTTATTTTGAAGCTCTTTGGAGAGCATATTGGTCAACGACCACTTTTGACTTTGGGAATCTTTTTGACTTTAAGTGGTATTCAGTTGATTACAACAGGCTTTATTGCTGAGTTGATTATGCGAACCTACTATGAGTCGCAGAACAAAAAACCTTATACAATTCGCGAGATCTTTGTTGGTCAAAAGAAAGATGCCAATGAAAAAGAGGCTTAAGCTTCTACTCAAAATTGTTTTAACAGCTCTTGCACTTTGGTTTGTGCTAAGTAAGGTCGATATCGACAAACTTAGCACATCTCTTCAGAGTGCTAACTCCCTCTGGCTTTTGGGGGCATTTATCCTCTTTAATCTCTCCAAAATCACAAGTGCCTTTCGACTCAATCTCTACTTTAGAGCGATGGGACTCTGGCTATCAGAGCGTTATAACCTGATTCTCTATTATGTGGGGATGTTTTATAATCTTTTCTTACCGGGTGGAATAGGTGGGGATGGTTATAAGATCTATCTTCTCAACAAACATTTCCAACATGGTATTAAGCCACTCTTTCAAGCCATTTTACTCGATCGATTGAGTGGGCTTGCAGGGTTGGCATTTTATGCGTGTCTGCTCTTTGCATGGAGTGATTATGCCACACTCTTTGGAGAGTGGACGATATGGCTTGCCTATGGATTGGCACTTGTCGTCTTTCCAACCGCCTATCTTGCTACACAGTGGTTTTTCCCACTCTTTATGAAGGTGTTTCAACCCACAATGGTTGGGGGGCTCGGTGTTCAACTCTTACAGCTTCTATCGGCTTGGGCAATTTTAAAGAGTCTATCGATCGATCATGCACTGTTGGAGTATTTAACACTCTTTCTTGTCTCAAGTGTTGTGGCGGTTTTGCCATTAACGATTGGTGGAGTAGGGGTGCGTGAGCTTACCTTTCTCTATGGTCTTGAGTATATTGGTGAAGAGCCGAGTCTTGGTGTGACATTCTCATTTCTCTTTTTTATGATTACAGCGATTTCATCACTATTGGGGCTCTTTCTGCTTCATCGTGTTTCACCACCATCAGAAGATATAAAGTTAAATGAAAGTAATTAATTTTTGCATAAAAGTGATTCAAGCATAAAAAGCGACTATAATAGGGAAAATTTAAAGGATAGTAATGAAAATAAAATTGTGGATGGCACTTTTTGCTGCTGTTATCTTGATGGGTGGATGTAACAATAAGGTTGAAGAGAAGCCCGTAGTGAAAGTGGAAGAGGGGAAAATCGCTCCTGCTATTGAGGTGGGTCAACCTTTTCAACCTGCTCCATTCAAAGATCAATTTGGTAATGAGGGGCGTGTCACAGAAGATACCCAAACCGTCATTATGGTTTTTGCAAAATCGACAGGTCACTTGGTCAAAGAGTTTATCGAACAACAACCCGACACCTATCTCAAAGAGCATCACGCCATCTTTGTTGCTGATGTGAGCAAAATGCCGTCACTTATCTTCAAATATGCAGCACTTCCCGATCTACAAAAGCATAACTATCCAATCTATCTGATTCTTGATGAAGAGGTTGCCCAAAATTTCAAAAATGAGAAGTATAGTGACTATGTGATGGTAATCGACCTTGATCATGGTACCGTTCAAGCTGTCACATTTGTAACGACTGAAAAAGCTTTAGAAGAGGCGATTAACTAAATCTCTATCTGCCATAGATCATATGCCACATCGACCTTTCCGTCGAAGTGGCGTTTTGCCTCCTCAACCAACTCAACAATCCTTCCATCTTTATCATATCTTGGACTAATATGATTTAATATCAACCACGAAACACCCATCTGCTGTGCCGCTTGTGCCAACGCTTTGGCTGTGGTGTGTTGAAACTTTCGTGGCAGATGATCAAAGTCATATTGTGTATAGGTTGCTTCATGAATCATCAAGTCAAATGGGGCAAATTTTTCAAAGAGCAGGGGGGTGTCATTATCCCCACCAATAACAATCCGCTTCCCTTTTTGAGGCTCTCCAATCAGTAGTGTGCCATCAATCGATCGCCCATCGGGTAGTGTAATCGTTTCACCCCGTTTGAGTTTGGCATACAAAGGCCCTTCGGGAACTCCTAAAGCTTTAGCTTTTGCAACATCAAACTTACCTGGTTTATCAGCAAAGGTCACAACATACCCATACGATGGAATGGAGTGGGAGAGTTCAACCACATCGATAGTAAGTTGCCCCAAATCGATTCTCATATCTTTTGAGACTTCAATAATCTTGAGATCAAACGGAAGATGGAGCTGGGAGT
>QNYO01000035.1 GCA_003978765.1 Hydrogenimonas sp.
CACACTGCTTGATTGGGTGATTCGTCCAGCACTGCGCAATATTGAAGGGGTCGCCGATGTCAATGCACTCGGCGGTGAGGTAAAAACCTACCGTATCAAGCCCGATTTTGCCCGTATGGCATCATTGGGATTGACACTCTCTGAAATTGAAGAGAAGATTGAGAAGAATAATGCCAACTTTGGTGCAGGGCGTATCGAGCGGGGAGATGAAGCCCTGTTGGTACGCTTGCCAGGGCGTATGGTTGACTCTAAAGATATTGCCAACCTTGTTGTCAAAGTGGATGATGGTGCCATTATCCGTTTGGGTGATATTGCCGAAGTTTCAACCGCGGCATTGACCCGATACGGTTATGTGACCAAAGATGGAGAGGGTGAAGCAGTGGAAGGGTTGGTACTTGGACTTAAAGGTGCCGACGCTTCCCGTACCGTTGCACAGGTTAAAGAGCGTCTGAAAGAGCTTGAAAAGACCTTGCCTGAAGGGACAACACTCAATATCTTCTATGACCGTAGTGACCTCATTAGTAAAGCGGTCAATATGGTGCAAAAGGCTTTGACCGAAGCGGTCTTGCTGGTGCTTGTGGTTCTGCTACTCTTTTTGGGAAGCTTTGTTTCAGCCATTACCGTAGCACTCATTCTACCGCTTGCCATTTTAAGTGCCTTTATTTTGATGTACTACTTTGGAATCAGTGTTAACTTGATGAGTCTGGGTGGAATTGCCATCGCTATCGGTATGATTATCGACTCTGGGGTGGTGATGGTTGAAAATATCATTGCACGCCTTGCACACCCAACCTCCAAAAGTGCGACACGCTTACAGATTATCTACCAGGCTGCCAAAGAGGTGAGTACGCCCGTTATTTCAGGGGTCTTTATTATCATCATCGTCTTTACGCCGCTCTTGATGCTCCAAGGGCTTGGCGGTAAGCTCTTTGCACCCGTAGCATTGAGTATTGTCTTTACATTGGCTTCATCGATTCTGTTGGCACTCTTTGTCATCCCTACCATCGCCTCTTTCTTTATCCGAAAACCAAAGCATGGTGATACCTTCTTGATGAAGTGGTTGCTCAAAGGGTATGAACCGCTTCTTAAGGGGGCATTTAAAGTGGAGTTTGGCATCTATGCACTGCTCTTAGTACTTTTGGGTGGTACTTTCTACGCCTTTAGTAACATTGGTAAAACCTTTATGCCAACGATGGATGAGGGGAATATTGTTATTGGTATTGAAGCACCACCATCGATTAATATCCCAGCAGGCATTGCCCTCAATACCGAGATTCAGAAACGGTTGATGAAAGAGGTGCCTGAAATTCAATCAATCATTGCCCGAACAGGTTCCGATGAGATTGGGCTTGACCCGATGGGCTTGAACGATACCGACACCTTCTTGGTACTCAAACCAAAGTCACAGTGGCGAAAACCCGATACGGAGTGGCTTAAAGAGCAGATGCGACAGGTACTTGAGAGTATTCAAGGGATTGAGTATAGCTTCACCCAACCGATTGAGATGCGTACCGCTGAGATGCTTACAGGTGCACGCGGTGATGTGGTGATTAAAATCTTTGGTGAAGAGATTGATAAACTCAATGAGCTGGGCATTGCGATTAAAGAGATCGTCGAAAAGACACAGGGAAGTCAAGATGTCTATATGCGCCAAAATGAGGGAGTTGCCTACCATGAGCTTCGTTTCAATGAAGAGAAGCTTGGCAGTTACGGATTGGATAAGTCCGATGTGGCACATCTGCTTAAAGTGGCAGTAAGTGGTTCACAGGTTGGTACCATTTATGAAGGGATGAAACAGTTCCCAATTCTGATACGGGGTGACTATCTACGCAAGAATCTCGATGAACTCTATCTGGTCTCTGCAACAGGAGAGCCTGTGGCACTCTCTGAAGTGGTGACGATTGTGCGAAGTAGTGGACCGGTTGAGATTAAACATGAGCATGCACGCCGTTTTGTCTCAATTCAGACCAATGTTACAGGTATCGACCTTGTCACCTTTGTTGAGAATCTTAAAGCCAACATTGCCCAATCGATCAAACTTCCAACAGGATATTCGATTACCTACGGCGGACAGTTTAAGAATCAGCAAGCTACGATGGCACGCCTCTCGATCGTTGTTCCAATTGCACTGGTGCTGATTTTCTTGATTCTCTACATGACGTTTAAGTCGGTTGTTCAGAGTATCATCATCTTTACAACCATCCCATTGGCAATGATGGGTGGCGTCTTTGGACTCTATGTCACCCAAAGCTACCTCTCTGTCCCTGCATCGGTCGGATTTATCGCACTGCTTGGTATTGCGGTGCTTAACGGGGTTGTGATGATGAGTTACTTTAATGAGTTGGCAAAATCTCTACCGATTGAGGAGGTTGTGATTGAGGGGGCGAAACGTCGTTTGCGACCTGTCTTGATGACCGCAACCATTGCGGCACTTTCACTCGTTCCAATGCTCTATGCGACAGGACCTGGGTCAGAGATTCAAAAACCATTGGCGATTGTTGTCATCTTTGGTCTGATCTCTTCGACAGCCTTGACCCTTCTTTTACTGCCGATGCTCTATCGGCGGTTTACTAAAGGAACCGAATAAATTGGGCTTATGCACTTTTTAGCAATTTTTTAGCGTTCTTTGACAAATCGCTTTTTGCCGATGAAAAGTGCATAAGGTTGGTTGTTAAAGCTCGATACCGAAGTAGGTACGGATAATATAGCCGATACCAAATGAGATGAGAGCGACACCAAAGGTAATGAGCGACATTTCACGTACCCGTTTGAAAAAGGGTTCGTCTCGTGCTACTGAAATATAGAAGTTATAGAGCAAAATGGCACCGACAGCAGCTGTAAACATCATGACGAGTGCTGGAGGTGTCGTACTAAAGAGGAAAAAGGGAAGTACAAGTAAAAAGGTGGTGAAGATATAGGCAACCCCTGTATAGGTGGCGTAGGTTAGAGGATTGATCCCATTGGTTGGACTCTCACGCGATTCAAGATAGGCGGAACCTGCCATCGAGAGTGAGGCAGCAATCCCCATAATCAGCCCCGTTACCCCCACCACAACACTCTTATCAAAAGCGAGAGCAATACCACTCAATGTTCCTGTCAACTCCACCAGTGCATCATTCATTCCCAAAACAATCGCCCCAGCATAGAGCAGTTTTTTATCATTGAGCATACCAATCAACTCATGTTCATGATGTTTTTCCTCTTCATAGATACGGCGTGCTTCAGGGTAGATGTTAAAGAGGCGTTGATAAAAGTCTTCAGCTCCTATCTCACGCTTTTCTAAAAGCTTTAGGGCAAAAGAGGTTCCAAGAAAACGTGCCAAAAAGGCGTAAAATATGACTACCCATCGGCGTGCTGTAAGAGACTGGTTGGTAATCTTTTTCCAAAAGAGGTAGTGTTGCCTCTCTTCATCGGCGATCTTTTGTAGAAGCTCTCTATTGTTTGGTTCTTTTTCAATTGTTGCCAATTTTGTGTAGATCGTAAAATCATCAATCTCATTTTGCTGTTGCCGTAACGCCTCTGTTGTATCGATATGGTTCATAAGATTCCCTTTGTTTTCTTGATTGATTATCTCCCATTATTATACATGCTCTGAGGCTTTGCTATACTTCGACCTATGAATCATACACGAATAGAGACAATTAGAACCAATAACCATAGACCAGAGGCACGCCAAAAGCTCTATGAGGAGATGGAGGCTGAAGAGGCAGAGATTTGGCAGACCATCGAGACAGAAGGGATTACCAATTGGGTAGAAATCTTTCAAAAGCGTGTGAATGAGTCTCCAGAGGCGATTGTGGTCAAAGAGGTTGAGAGTGGTCAAAGCTATACGTACCGTGAGCTTGATGAAGCATCCGATAGCGTTTGCGACTTTATCCTTGCTCATAGTTCAGCCGACCGTATCGGTATCAACTATCCCAACAGCTTTCTTTTCCTCTCAGCACTGATTGGAGTGAACAAAGCAGGACGGTTGGCTGTACTCTTTAACCATCGTGAACCATCAGCTCGGCTTATTGAGTTGGCTAAGCGAAGCGGTGTGAAAGAGGTTTTTGGTCATGCGATTGAAGGGCGAGAGCATTGGGATATTGCAACAGCAATCAAAACAGATGAAACGTTAGAGAAGCGGTTTGATGTTCATCCAACCACATTGGAAGATCCCGCCTTTGTCATCTTTACAAGTGGTACGAGTGGTCCAAGTAAACCAGCACTCTTTAGCCATCGACGAATGATTGGAGCAGGGGTGGCGTGGTCGCTACGTACAGCGATGGATGAAAATGACTGCTGTTATATTGCTCTTCCACTCTTTCATGGGAATGGATTGGCAGTTGCCTTTTCAAGTGTCATATTTGCCAAAGCACATGCTGTGTTGCGTCAAAAGTTTTCGGTATCGGCCTTTTGGGAAGATGTTAATCGCTATGGTGCCACCCATATGGTCTATATCGGTGAGTTGTGGCGGTATCTGCTTAACCGCGATGAAGGGGGAGCTAATCCTAACCATTCATTGAAGGTGATTTTTGGCAATGGCTTAACCAAGCCACTTTGGGAGAAAGTAACAGCACGCTATGGTATTGAGCATGTTGTGGAACACTTTGGGGCGACTGAGATGCCAGCAGGTGCATTGACCAACTGGTTTGATATCCCTGGTTTTTGTGGGTACATTCCACCACAAGATGAGCGCAATAAGATGATGGTGCTTGTCGATGAAGAGTTTCGTGTGGTGCCTGATGAGGTACCTGGTGAAGCACTCTTTAAAGTTGAGAGTGGTCACTACCGAGGCTATCTTGATCCATCACTCGATGAAGAAAAACTGGTACGCAACCTTTTTGAAGAGGGTGATTTGTGGTGGCGTTCGGGTGATTTATTAAAGCGTAATAGTGAAGGTTTTTACACCTTTGTGGACCGTTTGGGCGATACTTACCGTTACAAAGGTGAGAATGTGGCGTGCAGTGATGTCGAAGAGGCGATTCGACAAAGCGGTGATTTTGAAGAGGTGGTGGTTTATGGGATGGAGCTACCAGGGATTGATGGCAAAATCGGCGTAGCGTCACTGGTTCCTGCTCAAGGGTGGTCTTTCGATGAGTTACCGACCCTTTTAAGACGTCTGCGTGAGCGACTTGCCGACCATGCACTCCCTTACTTCATTAGAATCAGTCATGAAAAGCACCCAACCACCTCGACACTGAAGATTCAAAAGAGCAAATTGGCCAAAGAGGGGCTTGAAGGGTGTTATGCACATGAGTCTTATGTTCTGATTGAAGGGGTCTATCGCCCTATGGATGAAGCATTGTATGAAGCATTGAAAAACGGTACCGTGGTACCAAGCCTAAAGAGGATAGGATGAGAGTTGTTGCCACACGATTGCATACCAGTAATGAGACGATACCGATCGACCCCGAACAGATTAAGGCGTGGTGCCAAAATGTTTTAACCTATAGTGATCTGCTGATTATTGTCGTCGATCACCGCTACTTTAAACGGATCGGTAAGATGTTGCTAGGGTTTGGGCAGAAGGTGAAGCTTTTTCATATCCACCCGTGGATTGGCTATACCCAGCCCTTGAATATGATTATCGAAAAGGCTCTCTCTGTTGGGGCTGAAAAGATACTTTTTCAGAGTATCGAAGTGACCGTTTCACCCGAAGATGTCAAACGCCTTGAAGAGCATTTGGATAGTAAGACACTGGTGGTTGGTGCAAAACTTCATGAGATGCACGGTCATGTTCATGAAAAGGTGGCATTAACAGGGTGGACAACACCGTGGAATACATTGGCCCTTTGGAATTTGCAAAAGCTTGGATTGACAGGTTTTTTAACCGTATCAAGTGGTAATTTGCCAGGTATCCCAGGTGGTGTTGAAGAGGTGGTAACGATTTCACTCTTGCAGACACTCCATCCAGAAGTGATGGATGCCAAAATGGTTGAGCTTAAAAGTGTGACGTGGCAGACACAGTGGAGCTGTAAAGAGCGTGAAGCCTACCACGCCGCTAAAATGGCATCAAAGAATGAGCGGGCAGAGAAGCAGTTGAAAGCTTTAGGGATTGAGCCAGGGATTGTAACGATTGTAAAGGATGAAGATGATTGATGTGTTGGTTGTAGGAATTGGGGAGTATGTAACAGGGCTTGCCCAGCAAAAGATGGCAGAGTCGGATAAGAGTTTTGGTGTGGTGGCATTGAGTCTTTTTGATATGCGTTCGCGTGGTTTGGTTGGTACGATTCGGTTGGCAGGGCGTGACGCTTCACGTTTTGAGGCGGTACGCCACCACTTTGAAACCAATCTCAAAAGTGCTTATATCGATCTTGATACCTCCTTTGAAGCCTATCCAAAAAGTGGTCGCAGTGAAGAGGCGTATAAAGAGGCACTTCGTGAGATGAAACCGGGATCAGCCGTGATGATTTTTACCCCCGATGATACCCACTTTACCATTGCACGTGATGCTCTTGAAGCAGGGATGCATGTATTGGTGGCAAAACCGCTTGTTAAGAGAGTGGAAGAGCATCAAACCTTGATGGATTTGGCAAAAAAGAAGGGATTGCTTTTAATGCTTGAAGTGCATAAACGATTCGACCCGATCTATGCCGATGCTGTCGATAGAATCCGAACCTTTGGAGATTTTGGCTATTTTGTCAGTTATATGAGCCAGCCAAAGAGTCAGCTTGATACCTTTGCCGCGTGGGCAGGGATTAGCAGTGATATTAGCTACTATCTAAACAGCCATCATGTCGATCTTCTCTGTTGGGCGATTGGTGATATGGCTAAGCCTTTGAGTGTCTATGCCACGTCAGCTACAGGTGTAGCCGATCAGAAACTTGGTCGAAAGGTTGAAGATACGATTACACTAACGGTGCAATGGGAAAACATCAAAAGTGGTGCATTAGGAACGAGTGTCCATACCGCCAGTTGGGTGGCTCCCCCTTCAGATGTTCACTCACAGCAGAGATTTTTTTATATGGGTCATCACGGTGAGGTACGTGTTGATCAAGCCCATCGGGGCTATACGGTTTCAACCGATGTGAACGGTTTTCAAAGTGCCAATCCACTCTTTATGAAATATACGCCAAGAGATGGAAAGTTTGCAGGGCAGGAGGGGTATGGTTATAAAAGCCTTGCAACCTTTGTCGAATCGGCATTGGCACTGCGTGACAATCCATCAAAGCTTGCAGAGTATAACCGCATCCTTCCGACGATTCAAAATACATTGACAACAACACGCATCTTAGAGGCGGGGCGAAAGAGCCTCGATGAGAAGCGGGTCATCGAGCTTTAAGCTTCGCCTTTGAGCCGTTTGACAAAACGGTTGGTAAAAATTCCATTTGGGTCATTTTTTTCCACAAATGCCCAAAACTTATCCCACTTGGGGTAGTTCTGTTTAAACTCTTCTGTTGTGATACGGAACTGTTTGCCCCAGTGTGGACGACCGCGATATTTGAGCAAGATACGGTCAACTTCACTAAAATAACGGAAATATTCGGGTTCACGACCAAGTGGGAAGTGGATCTTTGTACCGATCCAGCAGGTATCTTCACCTTGGGTTGGACTCATCCAAAAGGTATCACCTTTGACAAAGCGCACTTCAATCGGAGCATCGACATATATCTTCTTCTCTTCAATCATCTCAATGATTTCACGAAATACTTTAAATGTATCTTTAATGTTAAAAGCGTATTCAACAACATCTTGCTTAAGCACATGTGGCAAGAAAAATGCCCAGTGTGATGGATAGACACTAATATTTTTTTCAGGCAGTAGCAGACGGCTCATTAAGCGGTTGATTTTTGGAATTAAACGGCGGTTGAATGAGGCAAAAAAGAGAAGCAGTTCGTGGAGGAAGTTGTTAATGAGTACTCCAGAGACAAAGTATGTTTTAAACATCTTCCACCATCCATTGGCTGGTTCTTTAGTTCTGTTGGCTGTCCATACCATAAAGTCACGAGTGTGAGGAATCCAGATGAATTTAAAGTGGTCATTCTCTTTTAAAAGGGTTTCAAAATTAGCTTCAATATCTTCAAATGACATCTTTTTTTCTACTACTTTTAGTTTGAAATATGGCTCACACTGAAGTGTAATACGAATGACTATTCCCAACATTCCAAGGCTGACAGCATAAATGTCATACTCAGGGTCATCTTTAGTAATCACCTTTTTTTCACCTGTTGGTGTGATGATCTCAAATTTGGTGACAAAGTTGCTAAAGATACGATAGTTAATACCACTTCCATGGTAGCTTGTAGCACAACTACCTGCTACATTATCAAACACATTGGTACCAAGGTTAGAGATTGAAAGTCCCTCTTCTTTAAGCAGTTTAATGAGTCTTGGCATTCGCATTCCGGCTTGGAAGGTGACTTGATGTCTCTCTTTATCGACTTTTTCCAGTGCATTGAACTTTTTTAAAGAGACAAGTACACCATTTTCACCGGGGCAGAAAATATCGTTATATGAGTGACCGGCACCAACTACTTTGATTGGTGTTTTACTGGCATTGCAGAGCTTGACCAGTTCTATAATTTCCTCTTCTGTTTCAGGATAAACAATATCTTTGGGTTTGCAAATCGTTGTACGCGCCCAGTTTACAAACTTTTTCACTCTTTTCTCCATATAAGTTTTTTGTAACTATATTTTAACTCCTGTTAAAATAGGGTGAAAAAAGAGAAGCAAGTTATCTTATTAATATATCAAGATATTAAGATATATATAAATTATATAGTGCTAAGATTCTGAAAATTTAAAAATTTATGGACTATTTCTTATGGAAGCAATGGAAGATTTTCTTAAAACAGTAGGGGCTCTTTATGATGAAACGCGTGTTAAACTTCTAAAGTTTATAGATTTACACGGTCCTTTATGTGTATGTGATCTTCAAGCTTCTTTTAAAATGATACAGTCTCGTCTTTCACGCCATTTAAAAATATTGAAAGAGGCAGGTTTTTTGAAAGTACAAAGAGATGGACGATGGGCATATTATGGTATTCGCAAGCCTTTAGATAGGTTTAGACAGGAAGTTTTGGAAGAGATTCGCATGCTCCCCATTGATCTGCCTGAATATAAAAAAGAATCCAAAGAGTGTAAATTATGAAAAAAGTTTTGATTTTATGTACTGGCAATAGCTGTCGTTCCATTATAGCTGAAGCATTGGTTAATAAATATCTTTCAGATGATGGTATTAAAGCATACAGTGCCGGAAGTAACCCTAGCGGAAAAGTGAATCCAA
>QNYO01000014.1 GCA_003978765.1 Hydrogenimonas sp.
AACTACCAATAGCTTCCATTATCGGAGAGTTGACAGAGGGGCGTATGGCAGAATTTATTAGAAATGTTAAATTGAAACTACTTGTGATCTTTTTATTTCCTGCAATAGGAATGCTCTATTTCTCATCAGGGTATGTCTATGAAAAGGTTTTACAGTATCAAAGCACTAGTTATCTTGAAGATGTTGTCAAGTATGTCAAGGTTAGTACTCAACTGATTAAAGAGTTGCAAAAAGAGCGTGGTTTAGGGATCGCTTTTTTATCGGATCAGTCAGTCTATTTTCAAAAACAACTTCAACTTCAAAGAGATAAGAGTGACAAAGCCTTTAGGGAGTTTCAGACATTTTTGACCCATCAAGAGGGTATTTATGATGAGAAGAGTGTCAAAAAGATTATTGAACAGTACACTAAAATTGAGTCGTGTCGTAAACGGATTGATCATAAACAGTGCTCTTTGTTTGATATTTTAGACTTTTATAGTCAAATTATCTCCTTTTTGATTGATAGTACCGATGTGTTGAAGGCACGCTTTATTAATGAAAACTTCTTTCAAACCATTGTCGGTTTTCGTGAACTTCTTATGCTGGCTGAAGTGAGTGGTAAAGAGCGAGCGTTGATATCTTATCTTTTGGAGACGCGTCAACTGACCCCAAAACTTGAGAGTACATTGATTCGTTTAGAGTCGGAGTTTCAAGAGCTTAAAAAGCGATTCATGAAGGAGACAACAGTACCACTGCTTATTCTCTATCGCCAATCGATTGATCCTGAGTTGAGTCAGAAGTATGTCCAGATGAAAGAGAAGATTATCTTTGCTCATAACTTTTCAGATGTTGAGAGCAAAGTGTGGTGGCAGTTGGCGACAGAGTATATCAATACCATTTACCAAGTCGATTTTTTGGTGCTTCAACAACTTCTTGATCTGAAAGAGCGTTTGCGTCATGATGCCTTTCTTGCACTTGTCATTAGTCTGATACTTTGGGCACTTTCGATTATTGCACTCTATTTTCTTCTGCGTATTATCTCTAAAATTCTTAATACCTTTGGAACTCTTGTTCAGGCAATTGAAGATCAAAAACAGCTCTATAAAGCCTTTGCAGAGTTTTCGGAGATTCTTATCTATAATAAGGATGAACAGACCATTCTACACGCTTTGAGCATGATGCTCTACCAAACAGATAAATTTCACTATCTTTGGCTTGGAAAGGTTGAGAATGGAAAGATTATCCCGATTGTAGTCGAAAATATTCCGATGAGTCTGGTTGAGCAAGAGATGGTGGATACAACAACCCAAGCTTTACGTATGCAAGATAAGATTCATTATGTGATTAAGGAGAAGCGTTATCATGTCGAGTCAGCCAGTCGTTTAACAGGGCCACTTTATGATGAGATTGAGTCACTTGCAATCTTCCCAATTATAAAAGAGGATGAAGTAAAGTATATTTTGGTCATAGGTTTTGATAAAAAAGAGCTTCTTGATGCGGGTATGATTGATCTGATTACTAAAATGACCAATGAGGTGACTTACGCGTTTGAAAAGATTGCAATCAAACGAGATGAAGAGCGTTTAAAAGAGGAGTTGCGTATTGCCGCATGTGCTTTTGATGCCCATGAGGCGATTACCATTACCGATGCCAATGGAAAAATCTTAAAAGTAAATGATGCCTTTACACGGATTACTGGGTATAAGCCTCAAGAGGTGATTGGTAAAAACCCAAATATTTTGAAGTCGGGCAAACATGGAAAAGATTTTTATATTGCCATGTGGGAGAGTATTCGCAAGTATGGTTATTGGCAAGGGGAGATCTATAACCGTCGAAAGAGTGGAGAGATCTATCCTGAACTACTCTCAGTGAGTGCTGTTAAGAATCAAGACGGAGAGAATACCCACTATGTGGCACACTTTTTTGATATTAGTGAGATTAAAGAGGCGCAACAGCATGCAGAGTATCGAGCACAACATGACCCATTGACAGATCTCTATAATCGTCAAAAGCTGGTTGATGAGCTTGAGAGGGTCTATCTTAATGCTGTGGTTGAAAAGTCTTACAACGCCTTCCTCTTTTTCGATCTGGACAATTTTAAATATATTAACGACTACTACAACCATGAGGTGGGTGATAAGGTTTTGATCGAGGTGGCACAACGCTTAAAAACTGTGCTGTATGAGCATGATATTTTGGCACGTATTGCAGGTGATGAGTTTGCATTGATCGCTTGTGACTTGGGTTATGAAAAGAGCATGGCAATTCAAAAGGTATCGATCATTATTGAAAAGATTAAAAGACTTTTTGTTGAACCGCTTGAAATTAATGGTAATCGCATCGAAGTGACATTTAGTATTGGTGTGAAGATGTTCCCTGACCAAGAGGAGAGTTACAAAGATGTGATGGTGAATGCCGATATTGCGATGTATCATGCCAAAAAGAATGGGAAAAATCAGTTTAGTTTCTTTAATGAACAGATCAATCTTGAATCGAAACAGTTCTTACGCCTAAAAAATGAGTTGTCTGAAGCGATGCGAAAACGTGAACTGGTACTACACTATCAGCCAAAAGTGTGTGTACGAAGTGGCGAGGTGGTCGGTTTTGAAGCACTGGTGCGGTGGCAACATCCTCGTAGAGGCTTGCTCTATCCAGATCAATTTTTGCACGTGACGACAGGGAATCGTTTGAGCCTCGATTTGAGTGAATATATTCTTGAAGAGGTCTGTTTGCAGATCAATACATGGGAGTCACATTGGAAAGGATTTGATAAAAAGGTATCGATCAATATCTCAGGTGAACAATTTACCAACAAAAACTTCACGCAAAATATGATACGTATTATTGAAAAGTGCCATACAAAGCCGCAGTATCTCGACTTTGAGATTGTTGAAGATGTTCTTTTGAGAGATCTTGATCGTGCGATCGAGGTGATTAAGACCTTTAAAGAGATTGGCATTACCTTTAGTATGGATGATTTTGGTACAGGATACTCATCAATCAACTATCTCAAACGCCTACCTGTGGATGTACTTAAAATTGATAAGAGCTTCATTTTAGATCTCTTTGAAGGAAAAAATAGCCAAATTGTTAAGATGATGATCGAAACCGCACGCATTTTTGGTCTTAAGACGGTGGCAGAAGGGGTTGAAAATAAAGCGATTCTTCAATATCTGGATGCCTACGGATGTGACTACTATCAAGGATACTACTTTGCTAAACCGCTACCTGTTGATGAAGTGACCCGACTGGTTGAGGAGAGAAGCCGAACAAACTAAATTTTAGTCCGTTTTCTTTAGTTTACTGATTAAAAATTGTGCAAAAAATCGATGAATGAAAGAGTATAATTCGGTCATCTATCAAGACAAGGGTGACAAGAGATATGAGTGAAGCGAAAAGTGCAATTGATAGCTTTTTAGACCACAAAGCTGAAACAGGTATGCAGTGTGGGAACTACAGTATCGATATTCCCGAACTTAAACCAGGTCAGCAGTATCGTTTCCATTTCGATATGACTGCGTGTGTTGGGTGTCACTGTTGTGAAGTGGCATGTAATGAGCAGAACAATAACCCAGCCGATGTGAAGTGGCGGCGTGTTGGGGAGATGGAGACGGGAGAGTTTCCCGATGTGTTACAGCTTTTTAACTCAATGAGTTGTAACCATTGTGTGGATCCTGAATGTCTGCGTGGATGTCCGACGAATAGTTACATTAAACTTGATAATGGTATTGTCTTTCATGAAGATGAGACCTGTATCGGGTGTCAATATTGTACATGGAACTGTCCATATGAAGTTCCAGTCTTTCATAAAGAGCGTGGGATTGTGACCAAATGTCATATGTGTGTCGATAAGCTTGAAGCGGGACAGACTCCTGCATGTGTTCAGGCGTGTCCAGCCGGTGCCATCTCCATTGAAGTGGTTGATACCGAAGAGTGGATTAAAAATGATATGGCAAAAGAGGGTGTGGCACCACATCTACCAGATATTTCGATTACCAAACCAACAACACGCTATACTCTACCCGATATACCAGAAGGTGGAGAGATTCGCCCAGCTGATGAGCATATTTTAAAACCTGCTCATTCAGAGCTTCCACTCGTTTTTATGACGGTTTTGACACAGATGTCGGTAGGGGGCTTTGTGGCTCTCTTTTTAGGAGAACTGCTTCATCTTTTTGGGCTTGATCTTCCTGCACCAAATCTTTGGATGGTGATTGCGATCTTATTGCCTGCGGCAATTGGGCTTCCTCTCTCAGCACTTCATCTTGGTCGTCCAGGGTTAGCGATGACAGCAATGAAAAATCTAAAAACCTCATGGCTAAGTCGAGAAGCAGCAGCACTGGGAGCGTATGCTGGAGGTGTTACAGTATTGGCAGGACTCTATGCACTTGGGGTTCCTGAGTGGCTGAAACTGCTTGTTGAAGTTCCGATTGTAGCGCTTGGAGTCTATGGTATCTATGCCCAGTCGATGATCTATCGCATTAAAGCACGTCCAGCATGGGATCGCAAGTCAACGACACTCCGTTTCTTTGGATCGGGCTATCTTGGATTCTTGCTTGTGGCAGTGATTTTGGCGATGACGGGTGAAGCACGCAGTGTTTTGGCACTGATGGCACCGATGCTGATGCTTGGACTCTACCAGATGCATCTGATTTATGAAGAGACCATTTTTTACAAATATTTGGATAAAGAGCATCCACTCTACTATCCATTGAGTCGTACGAAGAGATTGTTAGAGGAGCATTTCGGGCATCTTAAAAAGGCACGCTTAACCAGTTTGGCACTCTTTGCCATTCTTCTTCCAATGGTGGCGATTGTTTTTGCAGCAGCCAATATGGGGGGTGTGGCAGCCTTTATCCTTATTGTGGCTCTCATGGGTGCAACGGCGAGTGAGTTGATTGGACGCTATCTCTTTTATGTGACAGTTGTACCGCTTGGATTGGCCGGGAACTTTTTTGCTGGAAATCAGCGGTGATGGAAGATGGAAGATGGAAGATGGAAGATGGTGTTACTTTTTATTGGTTTAGATGTAGAGAGGGGGGGATGAGAGATGATAGGGAAGATTAAAGAGTTTTTGGGGTTTGACATTAAAGAGGAGAAGTATGCACTTGTGGATGACCCCTTTTTTGGAAAAGTAGCTAAAGAGAAAGCACCAGATAAGTGGGTGCGTTCTACTTGCGGTTACTGTGGTGTTGGGTGTGGACTTTACATTGGGGTTAAAAATGGTGATCCTGTCTATGTCAAAGGCGATCCTGACCACCCTGTAAACCGTGGAACACTCTGTCCAAAGGGATTGAGTGAGCATGAGATGGTGCGTGCACCTTCACGCCTTCCAGGGGCGATGATCAAAAAAGATGGTAAGTTTGAGCAGGTCTCTTGGGATGAAGCCTTTAAAAAGGTGAGTGATACATTTAAAGAGGTACAAGCCAAATATGGCAAACGATCAGTTGCCGTCATCTCAACAGGGCAACTTTTGACCGAAGAGTTTTATACCCTTGGAAAGTTTGTTCAGCTTGGACTTGAGACCAATAACTATGATGGTAATACAACGCTCTGTATGGCAAGTGCCGTAATGGGATATAAGCAGAGTTTTGGAAGCGATGGCCCTCCAGGTTGTTATGAAGATTTTAGTCATGCAGAAGTGATTATGCTGATCGGTGCCAATATTGCCGACAACCACCCAATCTTGAAACTCCATATTGCAAGAAACAAACAGGTACGTGGTAAAAAACCGACGATTATCGTTGTCGATCCACGCCATAGTAAAACAGCCAATATGGCAGATATCTACTTGCCAATCAAGCCCCGTACCGATTTGGCTTTCATTAATGGACTATGTTACATCATCTGGGAACAGGGATGGATGGATGAGAAGTTCATCAAAGAGCGTACGGTAGGGTATAAGGAGTTTATTAAAAATATTCAAAAATACCCACCACAAGAGGTTGCCCATATTACAGGGATTGATGTAAAAACCCTTTATGAAGTGGCACGACTTTACGCCGGTGCTGAAGCGGCGATGAGTGCTTGGACGATGGGGGTGAACCAATCGGCGATGGGAACCGATACAGTCAGTGCGATTGTCAACTTGGCACTGATGACAGGTAACTTGGGTAAACCAGGTGGTTCACCGATGAGCATTACTGGACAATGTAATGCGATGGGAACCCGTGAGAGTGGATTTACCAGTTCGATTCCTGGGTATCGTAACTTTGCTAGTGCAGAAGATAGAAGAGAGTATGCCAATATTGTCGGTGTTCCTGAAGAGTTGGTGCCAACAGAACGTGGGTATGCCTATCCGCAAATTATTGAAGCGATTGAGAGAGGGGAGATTAAGGCACTGTGGGTTGTGGCAACCAACCCATTGGTAAGTTATCCCGACCAAAATAGACTCCGCAAGGCACTGGAAAAATTGGAGATTTTGGTTGTACAAGATAGCTTTATGAGCGATACAGCAGAGTTGGCGGATGTACTTTTTGGTGCAGCCACTTGGAGTGAAAAGACAGGTGTCTATACCAACTCTGAACGACGCTGTAACCTTGCGAAAAAGTCGGTACCCAATTATAAAGACTCTAAGAGCGATTTTGAGATTGTCGTGGAGTTTAGTAAATATTTTGAAGGGAAGTATGAACTTCTCTTTAATGGTTGGAGCAAGCCTGAAGATGCTTTTGAAGAGTGGAAGCGTGTTAGCAAGGGGCGTTTGTGCGATTATAGTGGTATGACCTATGAGAAGATTGAGAAGCTTGGCGGTATTCAGTGGCCTTGCAATGAAGAGCATCCCGAAGGTACACCACGCCTCTATTATGAAGGTATGAAGACATGGAATGAAGAGGGTAAACCAAAATTTGTCTTTGCCGATTGGAAGCCGATGGAAGAGAATATTTGTATGTCATTCCCACTTATTCTCAATACTGGGCGAACTGTCGAGCAGTTCCATACCCGTACCAAAACAGGAACCATTAAGATTCTTGAAGATCTTGCTCCTGAAGCGTGGATTGAACTGAACCCTAAAGATGCCGAAAAATTGCAGGTTAAAAGTGGGGATCGTATTAGCCTAAGTTCGCCACGGGGACGTGTGGATGATGTGGTGGTGCGTGTGACGGAAGCAGTGCGAGAGGGGACTGTTTTTGTACCATTCCACTTTAATACACAGCTTGTGAATAAGCTTACCCAGTCACTTTTTGATCCAAAATCGTTTGAGCCAAACTATAAACAGACAGCGATACAGCTACATAGTGAAAAGGTGCCTGAGGGTATTAAACTCAAAGAAGAAGAGATCGCTGGAGCTCTTGGGTATCAGAAGCAAGAGAGTGCGGTTGAGAAGATTTTAGAGAAAGAAAAAGTTGGTACGGTATAATTTGGGTATGGAAGAGCAACAACATCAAACCCTGCGTCTGCGTGCAGAGACAGTCGAAAACCTTCATATCTTTTCTGAAATCCTCAAAAAGTCTCCTGAGCGAATCATCGAAGAGGCACTCGATGCCTACTTCGATCAAGTTCAAAAAGAGTTGATGGAGAAAAACTTGATGGATGAAAATGCCCAAACCAATCTTAGTTATGATGAGTTTTGGGATGGGGTGGATATTTGATTGATCTATTCAAATATTCATTCTAATAATAGAGTGGGTAAGTAGGGTGTGCAGTTAGGAAAATACTATAGTCTACCAATTAAAACTCCAACCTATCAATAACCTCAATATACGGAATATAAGTATGCTTCAACACCTCTTTTAAAAAGGTTCTATCTTTTTTGTTCACGATCATCTCCAACGGGTCGATGCCGGCTCTATTTTTTTCATAGAGATTGTTTTTGTTAAAATGAACCAGATAGGCAAAACTTAAAGCTGTTTTTGCAAGGTGGAGCATATTGTTGCCACTGTTGTCTTTGGATGTTGGGCTAAACTTTTTTATTTTTATGAGGTACTCTACAAAGTCCATATCGATTGGCTCATGAGTGCTGACATGGGTTAGAAGTAGGTTTTTGCCATCACTGCTCTTTTCATAGATGTTGGTTCCTAACTTTTCTAAAATTTTTAGAGCCTTTTTACTTCTTGCATAGTGTAGCGGTTTGAACCCTTTGCTATCTGTTTGGTTGATGTTATGTCTGTTTAAAATGCGTTTCATAAGCTCTATATTGTCGCTTTTGACGACAAAGTGGGGGAGTGAGGGTTCATTTAAATATTTTGCAACCCTTTTGAAATCTTCTAGATCATCAACATATTTTGCTGTAAGGTAAACCCTCTTTTTTATCTTTTTAAAATACTCTTTACCAAAATACTTTTTTATCTCTTTTGCATAGAGTCTTTCAAAATCTAAATCGTCTCGGTAGTAGCATAGAAGCAGGCTTGCTGTATCGTAGATAACATCATCATACTCTTTTATCTTTTTTAAATCTTCATCGATGACAAAATAGAAAATGAGTGGAAGAGCTTCGGGCAGTACGTAGTCATATCCGACACACTTTTTTACATCTCTTTCAAAGAGTCCAAGATTTGCTTTTTGAAGTTCATCATACAAAATATCGGAGAGTGCAAAAAGTTTCACTGAAAGGAGTAAAGAAAAGATAATCTGTCTCATCCAAAGACTCCAATAAGTGGGATGAAGCCTAAAATAAGTACTATTAAAAGATAATTCAGCACTCTTAA
>QNYO01000003.1 GCA_003978765.1 Hydrogenimonas sp.
GCCTTCTCTTGCATCTCTGCTTCAAAGAAGGCAAAGTGGCTTTGACCACTCTCTTTGGCACGATGTAGGGCAAGATCGGCAGCAGCAAGCAGTTTTATATCATTACTACCATCATCTGGAAAGATAGCAATCCCCATACTTGTGCTAATGGTAAATTGTCGATTATCAATCTTAAAAGGTTTATTAAATTGCTCAATAATTTTTCGAGCGACGTAGAGTGCCTCTTCGGGTGTCTCAAGATCTGAGAGGATAATGGCAAACTCATCCCCACCAATCCGTGCAATCAGATCCTCTTTACGCAGACTATTTTTGATCCGTTTGGCAAAATAGCGTAAGACCTTATCCCCAGTCTCATACCCAATGGTGTCATTAATCTCTTTAAAGTTATCAAGATCAAGATAGATCAGAACAAACCGAGTACCTTTACGTGACTTTTGTGCAATAAGCTTATCGAGTGTATTTAAAAAACTACTACGGTTGGGTAGGTTGGTCAATCTATCATGGTACGAGAGGGTCTCGATCTCTCTCTGTTTTTGCATAATCTCTGAAAGATCTTTGATAATGAAGACATAGTGTGTGGTACGTTGTGTACGAGAGTCTTTGAGTTCAAAGATTGTTTGATGGAGCATAATGGTCTCATCATTTTGCTCTTTAATAATCTCTCCAGACCACTTTCCTTGTTGTTGTACTCTCTCCCACATCTCTTGATAGAGTGGTGCAGGGATAATATGGTGGTGGATTAAAATATCGGCACTCTCTCCAATGAGCTGGTCGGATGGTAGTCCTGTGAGCTTCTCAAAAGCGTGATTGAGTGTAATAATACGACGCTTCTCATCGGTAATGAGAGTGGCATCATTGCTCGTCTCAAAGACGCGTGCCAAAACAGTGAGCTGTTTGGTTGAGTCGATAAGGTGTGAAATGAGATCATCAAGAGAGAGAAGTCGAGAGTGGGCATGGGGTTTGCGTAAGATGGTTTGCATTTGTGAGGTGAGTGTGTCGATAAAAAGGAGCTTGGCAATGATCGCACGATAGTAGAGGTAGAAAAAAAGTGCAATCAAAAGTGAGACGATGGCAAAGATCCAGATCATCGTCTCTTGAAGCTTCTCTTTTTCAGCCATAATGATAGGAGAGAGGTTATAACGCATGATTAAAAACCCTTCACCTATCTGATGATGCTCTGGGTTGTAAAGATGTTTGAGGTGTACAGTAACATCGATAATATGGTGACGTTGTGGATGGATATGTGCCCCTTTATTATCATGAAGCTCATGATGGTAGTGGTAGGCAGTTGATGGATCAAACGCATCTTTAAGATCTTTACCAACCAGAGTATGATCATCGGCATAGAGAATCTTCTCATTGGGGGTTGTGAGTAGAATACGTTGAAGAAGTTGCTTCTTGGCAATCAGCATAACTTTACGCTGAATACTCTCTCCCTTTTTGGTCATAGAGAGCTCTTCGAGACGATTTTTGAGAAGATAGACATCTTCAGTTGCAGTTCTTAAACCTTGTGTAATAATCAGTTCAGTTGTCTTGTAAGTCATATAGTAGTAGGCAATAAAGAGAGCAACAATACAGATAAGGAGTGCAATAGAAGGGTAAAAAAAGATCGATTTGATAAAACGTTTCATGAATACCCTTTATGGATAAAACCCAACCATATGAGGGAGTTACTGTGATAGTGACGTTGATTACGGTTATGATACGATTTGCGTCTAAAGTGTATCAAAATTTTTCCAATTTCTGCAAGTTTACGGTATCGAAAAGAGCCCAACGATGTGGGCTTACTTTTCGATGAACTTACTTTCAATGTTTGAGTGTTGTTTGAAGAAGAGAGACCACTTCCTCTTTATCACGACTATTAATAAAGCAACTGTGTCGGTTACAGACATTGTAGGCTGGGTTGATATCAACATGCATTAAAAGGTAAGGGTAAGTGACTGCTTGCTGAAGCAGTGGTTTGATTTCAGCAAGATAAGGTGGAAGTGATTTGATGACAATATCCTCTTTAAGATCTCTTAAGACAGCTGTAACGAAAGTAGCATGCCAGATAGGATACTTTACAATCTTAATAGAGTGGTAGGCCATCGTCTTTTTGGCAATGTCGATATATCTTGGATCAAGAAGTGTGCCGAGTGTCATCAGACTATTGGTCATTATAGCCGCACTGCTTGGATAACTGGTATCGGAGATATCGGCTTCTGTTGGGAACTCTCCACGGCTAAAGTACCACTTACCACCAGCGTAGAAGCGATCGATTGCCTGTTCAGCAAGTTTTTGTGCAAGCATAAGCCATTTCTCATCGAGTGTTGTTTGGTAGGCTTGGAGCAGAGCATCGCAGAGGTAAGCATAATCTTCCAAAAAGGCTTCAATCGTTGGTGTTTTATTGATCAAAACACTATGGTAGAGTTTATCCTCTTTAAACATCAGCTCAAGAAGGGCTTGTAGACTCTTTTGAGCTTCATCGAGATAGCCTTCATCGATCTCACCTGCAAGGAAGAGGGCTTTAATCATCATCGCATTCCATGAAGTGATCACTTTTTTGTCGATGAAAGGGTAGGTGCGTGAAGCACGTAAAATTTTTAGAATACGGCGCACTTTTGGCCACCAGCTAAAGGATGTCAACGACTCATTGCGTACAATATTTTTCCCCTCAAAGTTGCCCTCTGGAGTAATCGAGAGTGCTTTGAGAATCTCAAATACTTCTTCTTCATGAAAACCATTCTGTTCTAAAGCATGGCGCACTTCATCGTAGGTATAGACAAAATATTTTCCCTCTTCACCTTCTGTATCGGCATCACTGGCAGAGTAGAAGAGGTGATTTTCCATCATCTTCTCTTTCATGAAGCGGATGATATCTTCAGCGATTTGAAGATAGAAAGAGTCATGAGTGGTACGGTAGGCACGTAGATAGCTTTCACATAATAGACCATTATCGTAGGTCATCTTCTCAAAGTGAGGGACTAACCACATATCATCGGTACTGTAACGACAGAAACCACCATCGATGAGGTCATAAATCCCCCCTTTTGCCATATTTTTTAAGGTATGGGTTGCCATCTCTAACGGTTTCTCTTCTCCGGTAAGTTGATGGAGGTCAAGTAGGAGGTTAATGGTAGAAGTGTGAGGAAATTTGGGAGCTTTACTAAAACCGCCATAGATTGGATCGTAACTTCCACCAGCTTGTTCAATGGTTCGATCAATCAGACTAAGATCAAATTTTGTGGCTTTGACAGGACCATCTTTGGGTTCGAGGTAGCGTTGGATCTCATTGGCATTTTTGATAATACTCTCTGGCTCTTCACTCCACTTTTTATGAATCACCTCAATCAACTCCAAAAAGCCCATCATATTATATTTTCGTTTGGGTGGAATGTAGGTTCCTGCAAAGAAGGGCTTGAGATCTGGAGTAAGAAAGATGGAGGCAGGCCATCCACCTGGACGTTGATTCAAAAGTTGATGGACACTCTGAAAGTGTTTGTCGATGTCAGGACGCTCTTCACGATCGACTTTGATAGAGACAAAGTGTTGGTTAAGATACTTAGCAATCTCTTCATCTTCAAAGACCTCATGCTCCATCACATGGCACCAGTGGCAACTGCTGTATCCAATTGAGAGAAAGATAGGCTTATTCTCACGTTTGGCCTTCTCAAAGGCTTCATCACACCAGGGGTACCAATCAACAGGATTATTGGCGTGTTGCTGAAGATAGGGAGAGTCTTCATGGATTAATCGATTTGGCATACTCTAACCTTTTTGCTTTATTCTATAAAAGTTTACTCTTTATTTAAATTAAATCGAATGACTGAAATCAAATGACCCTTTTGTCTTAATAAATAAATATTATAAATCATACTATATGGGTGATCAAAGTGGATGAAGAGATGGTTCTTGAAGGGGAAAAGAGTGAAATTTACATAAATTTTACGGATAATATGTTTAAATACCACAATCATATAGAGAGGGGATAGTGAGATGATACGATGGATTCTTCCACTACTACTGCATATTGGGCTCTTTGCTGGCTTTTTAGATGTCAATGAAGCCTTTAAGCCAACGGTCTCAATCAATCAGAATCTGATTCATATAGAGATTGAGATGGCAGAGCATATCCATTTAACAAAGAGTGCATTGAAGTTTACAATTGAGCCACCTGAAAAGATTGCTTTTGGAGCCTATCAGCTACCACCAGCTGAAAAAGATGAGTTTGGTGATGAGATCTATACCAAACGGTTTGTACTCGATATTCCCTATCATCTCAATGATCCAACTCTTAAAAAAGCCACGTTTATACTAACCTATCAAGGGTGTTCAGATCGAGGGGTCTGCTATCCACCTGTGACAAAAAGTTATCCTTTTGAAGTTGCTTCAAAAGTTGCTCCTAAAGAGAAAGCTGTATCTGATGAAGAACCAAAACTCTCTGAAGAGGAGTCAATTGCCTCAGCTCTCAAATCTAAAAGTTTTGGCATTGTTCTATTAACCTTTTTTGGTTTTGGCTTGCTTTTGGCCTTGACACCATGCCTTTTCCCAATGATTCCTATTCTCTCTTCGATTATTGTTGCCCATGGTGAAGGGATGAATGCCAAACGAGGCTTTTGGCTCTCACTGGTCTATGTCCTCTCTATGGCTTTTACTTATACGATTGCAGGTGTCCTTGCAGGGCTCTTTGGTGCCAATATTCAAGCGATGCTTCAAAATCCTTTTGTCATTACCATATTTGCACTCCTCTTTGTGGCACTTGCCTTCTCAATGTTTGGATTCTATGAGCTTCAATTGCCAGCATCGATTCAGAGTCGATTGAGTCGCACAAGTGACGAGGCTGGGAAAAAAGGTGGTATTGCAGGTGTTGCCATTATGGGATTTCTCTCAGCACTCATTGTAGGGCCATGTGTTGCACCTCCATTGGCTGGTGCATTGATCTATATTGGACAGACAGGTGATGCCATTTTAGGTGGAGCGGCACTCTTTGTGATGAGTCTTGGAATGGGTATGCCACTACTATTTATTGGAATTGGTGCTGGAAAGTTTATGCCAAAACCGGGTGGCTGGATGACAACAGTGAGCAAAGTCTTTGGTGTTGTGATGCTTGGTGTAGCGATCTGGATGCTTTCGCGTATCATTCCAGAAGCCTTAACAATGGGGCTTTGGGCACTTCTTTTTGTCATTAGTTCAATCTATATGGGAGCACTGGAACCACTGAATCAAAATGGGGGATGGCGTGCCTTTTTTAAAGGGTTGGGACTCCTTTTCTTGCTCTATGGTCTCTTCCTCTTCTTTGGAGCATTTACAGGGGCTACCAATCCCCTTGATCCACTCAAGCTTCTTAAAACATCTTCCTTTACACAGACAAAATCTGCGACATCATTGCAGTTTCAACAGGTTCGATCCCTTGATGAACTACTTGTAAAGATTCAGCAGAGTCGTAAGCCTGTGATGGTTGACTTTCGAGCCGATTGGTGTGTGAGCTGTAAAGAGCTTGAAGAGAGTACCTTTCAAGATCCCAGTGTGGTGGCACTCTTAAAAGATTATGCACTTTACCAAGTTGATGTTACAGACAATTCAGCTGAAGAGAAGAGGGTGATGGAGCACTTTGGTATTTTTGGTCCCCCAGCAATTCTCTTTTTTCAAAAAGGAGAAGAGCTAAAGTCGAAACGTATTTCAGGATATAAGTCTCCCGAAGAGTTTCGTACAATTGTAAAAGGTTAGGATAAAGCGTTTCAATTTGTAGCGAAATAGAAAAAAATTTAGGTAATAATTCATGAAAAATGTTGAATTTCAGAAAAAATAGAGAAGAAGTCATGGTAAAATAGGGGCTGTTTTTTTAACAATCGTGACTTAATAATTGTGATACTGTGATACTCTACTCTAAAGGATGATCCCCTTGAAAGATATACTTATTAAGGTTGTAAAACTTCTACTGTTGGTAGGGATTCTCTACTATATCTTTCATGGTATCGATATGCAAACCTTATGGCATAGCCTTGAAGCATTGAGCCTACCATTTGTGATTCTTGCCGCATTTCTCTACTTTTCTCATTTGGCACTCTTTGGAGCGCGCTGGTACTATATTACCAACCATGAGTGTCCACCCCGTGCCTCATTTGAGGTGGTTTTTGTTGCTTTCTTTGTCAATACCTTTATTCCTGCAAAGATGGGTGAGGTAAGTCGTGTCTTTTATCTGCGTAAATTTTATGACTATCCTACCCATAAGACCTTAAGTTCGATCTTTTATGAGAAGCTTTTTGATATGATGTTTCTCTCATTCTTACTCATTTTAGCCGCTTATGTCTTTTTTGAGGACTCATCGGTCTCATGGATGGCAGTTGGTATTCTTGGATCAGTAATTCTCTTTTTAATCGCTTTTGCACGCTATGAAGAGGCGGTGTGGCGTGTCCTTCATAAAGTGCCCCATAAGTCGATTCGGGTCTTTTTAAAGAAGATGTTTAAAGCCTTGAGAAAGAAGAATACCCTCAAAGATTTTCTTGTGACAACAGGTTTGACATTTTTGATTCGTCTTGTCAACTTTTTTGTTGTTGTGGCACTCTTTCGATATGCGGCACATATGCCCCTTTCAATGGAGCAGTTGGCTGTTTTATTTGTTGCCACAACTGTGGCCGACTTTTTACCACTTGCTCCTGGCGGAACAGGGGTGCTTCATGCCGCGGTGGTCTTTGTATTGACCAAATATGGGATCGATAAAGATACCGCTTTGGCTTCAGCCATTGTTTATCACCTTCTTATCAATATGACTCCTGCACTGGTCGCACTTGTGATCCTCTCTCAAAAGAGGATCACCTTTTCCTCACTAATGGAGAAGAAGCCTACGCCTCAACCATCATGATCGATCGATAGTGATGGTGACCATCCTGTATAGACCGGGAGAGAACGAAGAGAGATCTCTGTAATGACTGGACGGTATCCATAGGATAGGGCTCGTTTATAGAGCTCTAATGTCCCTTTGAGATCACTTTTGGGCCAGTAGTCGATACTATATTGTGGAATCTTTGGGTATCTGCGATCGATCACCTCTTCATAGAGAAAACAGCTCTCTTTTTCAAAATCATAACCACTCAGTGTCGATTCAAGCAGCATGGTATCGATAGGGACAAGTGGTGCCAACTCAAAGGCACGATTAAGCATAATCTTGAGTGTAGGAAACTTCTTTTTTATCTCTTGAATCAATGCAATCAGTTGCTCTTTGGTTGCTAAGTTGTAGTAGAGTATTGAATCGACGGTATCAAGCATAATACCACGGTATCCTCCCATGACAATCGATGGAATAATCTCTTCAAGAATGATCGATTGCCATAGGGGGGTTAAAGGGACCATAAAGCTCTCCCAATAGGCGTGCTGAAAGCCAAGCTTACCATGTTGATGGAGCTTTTGGAAGTAGCGTCGGGAAGGGTGAACCTCTCCTAAACTGAGATAGGCGTAACACTCACTTTGACAAGATACAACATCGGGATAGAAGTCGGGTTCAAGAACGGTGGTTGCAAAGCGATTAAAGGTTCTGAAATCCTCTTGGTTGCCATAATAGACAAGAAATGGGAAGAGGGGATGCGTGGTTGATAGTGATTGGGTATCAAAAGAGTCGATGGTGTGGTGGATGATCGATGGATCATAGTTTTCGGATGTTGAGACCCATTGACAAAATGGTGTAGCATGGTGCATAGATTTGATCCTCATAGTGAGATACCAATTTGGTAAGATAAAGGTAGTATCTGACCCTATTATAGTATTTTAGGATCCTCTTTACCACCTTTTGGATTGATCTCTTGATAGAGAGTCGTCGAGACTCTCCAAGAAGAGAGCATAATAAAGGAGAAATTGTAACATAGAAGATACCTTCTATTTGATGAGGATAGCTCTTCTAACGTATCATAAAACTTTATTTACGTTTGGTAATTTGTAAGTAATCCTCTACAATACCTTCTGCCCGAAGTTTAGAACAGAGGACATCAAGGGCATTTTTACGTACAAGCTTACTAATGACACGTTCAACCCGCTTACCACGGATATAGTTCACCGTTGCAAGAAGCCAGACCGATGCGATTGAGAGAAATACAATCATATCTTTACCGCTTTC
>QNYO01000068.1 GCA_003978765.1 Hydrogenimonas sp.
GCTAGAACAAGAGGAGAAAAAGAGTCATATAGAGTAATCAGGCACGGCTGTAAGCCGGGTTATGTCGAGGATGCTTATTTATCTACGCTCCATGTTACCATGAAGCTCAAGCGAAGAGCAAAAAATGTGAAGCTTATACCATGCTCTTCTTGCTGCGGGTTGGGTTTACATAGCCGCCAAGATTGCTCAAGGCGCTGGTGGGCTCTTACCCCACCGTTTCACCCTTACCTCTTACGAGGCGGTCTGCTTTCTGTTGCACTATCCCTCACCTTACGGTGGCCGTCCGTTAGACGGAACCCTGCTTCACTGCAGCCCGGACTTTCCTCTTGGTAAAAACCAAGCAAGCATCTGCCGTACCTAATCGCGTATTATAGCATAATTTTTGATTTTTTTTAAAAAAAGAGAGGTGCCAGCCATAAGGCTGGCGAAGTGTTTGAATGAAGAATTACTTATGGTTAGCCATTGCTTCGAGAGCATATTTTTCGCCAAGCTCGAAAGCTTTGCGGTTCAAGTCAACAAAGCGCGCAGGAACTTTGCTGATCATTGTCTCATAAACAAGGTCACGATCAACACATTTTGTAATGGTAACAGTGATTGCAAGTGCAACAACAGACTGTGTTACAACGTTACCAACCTCTTCTTTTGCGATGGTAATGAGTGGAATCTCATAAATATCCCACTTTTTGCGATCCTCTTCAGTTGGTGTAACGAGGTTTGGTTCAATAACAACAGGAGAACCTTCACGAACACCATTTTTAAATTGGTTGTAGCTTACTTGTGCAGTTGAAAGCATGAACTCAATTTCACCCTCATTCGCATATGGATAGAGGATTTCATCATCTGAAAGAAGGATGTCAACTTTTGTTGGACCACCACGTACCTGAGAGGTATAGGTTGCCGCTTTAACACCATATCCGCCATTTTTAATTTTAGCCGCCGCCAAAATCTCACCTGCGAGCAGAACACCCTGCCCACCAACACCAGTAAAACGTAATTGAGTCATTGACATAGTTTAGTCCTTTGCCTAATTAGATGCCGGCTCTTTGTCCGGCTACTATGTATTTAAATAAAAGGCCGGGAAAAGTTCCCGGCAACATAAAATTACTTACCAACCTCTGGGTCAACAATTTCAGGGTGAAGCTTGCTAACAGTAGTTTTCTGTTGAGCTGCTTCAATGATCATGTCGTAAGCATCGCAATATTCGATTTGAGATTCATCATGATAAAGAACACCAGTTGGATAGTATCCTTTTCTCTCTTCTTCGCTCATTGCGTCATATTTTTTCTTGCTTACTGTCATGTTTTCGATCCAATCAAGGTTTGCAACCGCTGATTGCATCTTGTTTTTACGTCCAAGGTTGATGTGACAGTTACTGAATACATCAAAGAAGCTGAATCCTCGATGCTGGAATCCTTTAACAAAAACTTTTTCAAGTTTTTTAGGATCATTAACAAGTTCACGAGCAACGAAAGTTGCACCAGAACCGATTGCCAACTGACATGCATCGAATGTTGGGTCGATGTTGTCATACTGAGTTGTAACTGCCCACATACCGCGTGGTGTTGTAGGACTGACCTGAGAGTTGGTCAAACCATAGATAAAGTTGTTGATAAGGATGAAGTTGATGTCGATGTTTCGGCGGCATCCATGGATAGTGTGGTTACCACCAATCGCCAAACCGTCACCGTCACCAGCAACAACAATAACGTGTTTATCTGGGTTTGCCAACTTGATACCAGTTGCATATGCAACAGTACGACCGTGAGTTGTGTGAACAGTGTTACAATCGATGTAAGAGCTGAATCGTCCAGAACATCCGATACCTGAAACGACACAGACATCATCCATGTTCCAACCGCACTTTTCAATTGCACGGATTACCGCTTTAAGAATAATTCCATCCCCACATCCCCAACACCAAAGTGTTGGCATCTTGTCGGTTCGTAGATACTGATCGTAATTAAATGCCATTTTATCCCCCTATATTAAAAGCTTTCTTTGATTTTAGCAATAATTTCAGCTGGAGAAATTGGGCGGCCATTCGCTTTGTTAAGTTTAACAAATGGTTTTTTCATGACACGCTCAACTTCTGTCGCATACTGTCCCATGTTGAGTTCAGGAACAAGAATCTTGTCGAATTTCTCAGCAAGTTCTTTCATCTTCTTCTCTGGGCTTGGCCAAAGAGTAATTGGTCGGAACATACCAACTTTGATACCCTCTGCACGCAATCGTTTGATTGCTTCTTCTGCCGCAAGTGCAACAGAACCGTAGCAGACGATCATAATGTCAGCATCATCAAGCATATACTCTTCATAGCTTTCGATCTCATCTTCATGCGCTTCGATCTTTCTGAAGAGGCGCTCGATAAGATCTTGACAAAGTTTCTCATCTTCAGTTGGGAAACCTGTTGGTCCATGGTGTAGACCAGTTACATGGTAGCGGTACCCTTTGAAGAATGGGTTAAGAACTGCTGGTTGATCTGCAGGTACATCGTATGGAAGGTAATCTTTTGGATCACCTGTAAACTCTTTACGATTCACAATGCTTGCTTTAACCTCTTCAAGGTCTGGAAGCACTGCTTTACCGTGCATGTGACCAATTGTTTCGTCAAGAAGAACGAAAACAGGTGTCATGAAGCGCTCAGCAACATTGAATGCACGAACAACTTCAGTATAGCACTCTTCAAGGTTTTTCGGTGCAAAAGCGATCATCTTCACGTCACCGTGGGTTGGGTTACGTGCCTGAAGAATATCACCTTGCTGAACACGTGTTGGAAGACCAGTTGAAGGACCACCACGCATAACGTTTGTAATAACCAATGGAACTTCTGCAATAAATGCAAGACCGATCTGCTCTGCTTTAAGACTGATTCCTGGGCCTGAAGTGTTAGTCATTGACTTTTTACCACTCATAGAGGCACCAAGCGCAACACAGATACCACCAATCTCATCTTCCATTTGGATAAATTTACCACCAACACGAGGAAGCAATACGCTCATTTCATGCGCAACTTCACTTGAAGGGGTAATCGGATATCCACCGAAAAACTCACAACCTGCATCGATTGCTGCTAATGCAGCAAGTTGGTTACCACTTGAAATTACTTCTCTTGCCATTCTTTCTCCTTATGCGCTCAGCGTCATATAGTTATTTTTCTTGATCGCTTCCGCTCTCTCTTTTGCAGCATCTGTCAACTTAGCAAACTTATATTCACTCTTATCAGCAACAAAGATCGCAAAGTCAGGACAGTCAAGCTCACAGTCGTTACAACCGATGCAGAGCTCTGGTGCTTCAACACTAATCATTGCACCCAAAATAGAATGCGGATCTGGTACCATCGCCAAAACACCTGCAGGGCAGCTTGCAACACAAATATCGCATGCTTTACAGCGGCTTGTATCGACCCATACCGGAGTATTTTCCGGTGCTTTCATAAGACTCATTGTTTCTCCTTCGTTGGATTTAATTTGCCGATTGCGCACGAGACAAAGCTTTTACCCTTCATCACTGCACTTTCTATATTCGATATTTCATCGTCGATAAGAGGATAACCCAGCTTTCTTAAGGTCGAAATAAAAATCTCCTCTTCTGAAGGGTCTTTTAGTTCAAGTGTTACCTTTCGTGGCACTACCGTCAAATCGACTTCTACACTGTTACCAAAATGCTCAGAGAGCGCTTTTTTAATTGTGTTAGCACACCCTTCGCATCGAATGTTGGCAACCTCATAAGTTTTTTTCATAACTTATTTACTCATTACCTCTTTAACGGCTTTGCCGATATCTGCAGGAGATACAACAACTTTAACACCTGCTGCTTCAAGTGCTGCCATCTTTTCAGCTGCAGTACCGCTGCTACCAGAGATAATTGCACCAGCATGTCCCATACGTTTACCTTTTGGAGCAGTCTGACCTGCAATGAAGGCAACAACTGGCTTAGTAATATTCTCTTTGATAAACTCTGCCGCTTGAATCTCAAGGTCACCACCGATTTCACCGATCATAACGATCGCTTCAGTTTCAGGGTCAGCCTCAAACATTGGAAGAAGTTGCTTATAGCTAAGTCCGATAATTGGGTCACCACCGATACCAACAGCTGTAGAGATACCCAATCCCTCTTGAACAACCTGGTTTGATGCTTCATAAGTCAAAGTACCAGATTTAGAGATAAGCCCTACTGGTCCTTTTTTGAAGATGAAGCCAGGCATAATACCGATTTTACACTCTTCTGCAGTAATGATACCAGGACAGTTTGGTCCGATAGTACTCATTCCCTTTTTTGTTGCGTATGCTTTTGCATACATCATATCTTTAACTGGTGCACCTTCTGTAATGATAACAGCAAGCTCAATACCTGCATCAGCCGCTTCCATAACAGCATCAGAGACAAATGCTGGTGGAACGAAAATCATAGAGACAGTTGCACCTGTTGCATCAACAGCCTCTTTGACTGTGTTAAAGACTGGCTGACCAAGATGCTCTTGTCCACCTTTACCAGGCGTAACACCACCGACAATCTTTGTACCATACTCCATACACTGAGAAGCGTGGAATGTACCCTCTTTACCGGTAAATCCCTGGACGATGACTTTTGTATCTTTATTTACCAAAATACTCATTGATTATCTCCTTTTACTTCGCAGCTTCGACAGCTTTTTTCGCACCATCAGCAAGATTTTCTGCTGCAATGATGTTTTTAATGCCAGCGTTTTTCAAAATTTCAGCCGCCTCTTCAGCATTTGTTCCATCAAGTCGTACAACAACAGGAACATTAACATCTGTTAATTTAGTTGCTTCAAGGATACCGTTAGCAACGCGGTCACAGCGTACAATACCACCAAAGATATTGACAAAGATCGCTTTAACATTTGGATCTTTAAGGATAATCTCAAAACCTTTTGCAACGGTTTCAGGATTTGCTCCACCACCCACATCGAGGAAGTTTGCAGGCTCTCCACCTTCATGTTTAATGATATCCATAGTTGCCATTGCAAGTCCAGCACCGTTAACCATACATCCAACATTACCATCAAGTTTGATGTAGCTAAGACCATGCTGTTTTGCTTCAACTTCAGTTGGCTCTTCTTCACTTAAGTCACGCATTTCAGCGATATCAGGATGGCGACCGAGTGCATTGTCATCAAATCCCATCTTCGCATCAAGTGCCAAGAATTTACCGTCACCTGTCTTGATAAGAGGGTTGATCTCGATCATCTCAGCATCTTTGTCCATATAGACATTGTAGAGTGCTTGTGCAAACTTGATAAATGGTCCAATCTCCTCTTTTGCAAGACCAAGACCAAATGCAAGTTTACGTCCGTGGAATCCTTGGAAACCAATTGCAGGATCAATTTGAACTTTTACAATTTTTTCAGGAGATTTTGCTGCAACCTCTTCAATCTCCATACCACCTTCAGTAGAAGCCATCATAACTGGCATCTCTGCTGCACGATCAAGTACCATACCAAGATAGTACTCTGCTTTAATATCAGCACCCTCTTCGATGTAAACTTTTTGAACAAGTTTACCTTCTGGTCCAGTTTGGTGTGTTACAAGTGTCATACCAAGAATTTCATTAGCCCAGTGGCGTACTTCATCCAAAGATTTGGCCAATTTAACACCACCACCAAGACCACGTCCACCAGCATGGATCTGAGCTTTAACAACCCAGAGGTCTCCTCCAAGATTTTTAGCCGCTTCTACAGCTTCATCAACAGTAAATGCTACCTGTCCACGTGGAACAGGAACACCATATTGACGAAATATCTCTTTAGCTTGATATTCATGAATATTCATACTTCATCCCTTTCTATTAAAATTGATACACCTAAAAAGCGTTTTTGGTGATCGATGATAAATTAATCTTTAACTTCGTACTGCTTACGACCCTCTTCATAGAGGTCATTTCCATAAGCGTCATTAATTACTGTAACAGGAAAGTTTTCGATGATAAGCTCACGAACGGCTTCAGGACCAAGCTCTTCATAGGCGATAACTTTTGCATCTTTAATCAATTTACCAAGAAGTGCTCCAGCCCCACCAGTCGCACCAAAATAGACCGCTTTATGCTCTTTACAAGCATCTTTAACAGCCTGATTTCGCTTACCTTTTCCAATCATTCCCTTAAGACCATGCTCAATAAGGGTTGGTGAATAGCTATCCATTCGGTAACTTGTTGTTGGACCAGCACTTCCAATTGGATCACCAGGCTTTGGTGGTGTTGGTCCAACAAAGTAAATCACCGCTCCCCGAAGTGGGAACGGTAACTCTTCACCTTTTGCAATCAAATCGACAAGACGCTTATGTGCCGCATCACGTGCGGTATAAATCGTACCAGAAAGATAGACAATATCACCTGCTTTCAGATTCATAATATCTTCATCTGAAAGTGGTGTTGTAAGATAGTGTATTTGACTCATTCAGAATCCTTAAAGCGTAATGTGGCTGTGTCGGCTACTATGGCATTGAACATTGACACTTACTGGAAGACTTGCAATATGGCATGGGTTCTTCTCAACATGTACAGCAAGAACCGTTTGGGTTCCACCCATTCCCATTGCACCAATACCAAGCTTATTCAGCTCTTCAAGTAGCTCTTGTTCAAATGCAGCAACCTCTGGGTCTGGATGGGGTTGACCCGCTTCTCTAAAGAGAGCATATTTGCTCGAAATTGCCGCTTTTTCAAAGGTTCCACCAATGCCAACACCAACAATAATTGGAGGACAAGGGTTTGGACCTGCTTCAGAGATTACGCTTTTAACAAACTCAATAACACCCTCTTTACCTTGTGCTGGTGCTAAAACACGCGCACGGCTTACATTCTCACTTCCGCCACCTTTTGCAGCGTACTCAATCTCGATCTTATCCCCTTCAACCAAATCGATATGGATAATTGCAGGAAGGTTGTATCCAATCTTATCTTTAAGATTCTCTCGGGTAAAACAGTCACAGGTTGAAGCACGCAGATACCCTTCAATATAGCCCTGCTCTGTTCCTTCGTTAATGGCATCTTTTAACAGACCACCTGTAACTTTGACATCTTGCCCAACTTTCACAAAATAGACAGCAAGCCCTGTATCTTGACAGAGAGGTCGTTTCTCTTCACGTGCAATATCTGCATTCTCAAGAAGTTGTTCCAACACCTTTTTAGCAACAGGACTTTTCTCTTTTTCATGGGCTTCTTTAAGCTTTGTAACCGCATCCTCAGGCAAATTGGTTGCCGTATGGATGACCATGTTCTTAACAGCTTTAACGATATCTTCGTAGGCAATCTCTCTCATCTTATTCCTCGAAAAAGTTATTTTCATTAAGTGTATCGATCAATCTCTGTACTGACTCAACAGACTTTTTAAACATTTTACGCTCACATGCATTGAGAGAGACATTGATGATATCTTCAGCACCATTTGCGCCGATACTAACAGGAACACCACTTACAACATCACTATAACCATACTCTCCATCAAGATAGACAGCACAAGGATAGATCTGTTTTGTATCTTTCAAAATTGCTTCAACCATAATGGTTGTTGATTTTGCTGGTGCATAGTAAGCTGAACCTGTCTTAAGATATCCAACAATCTCTGCACCACCATGTTTTGTACGTTCAACAATCTCATCAATCTCTTCATCAGTCAAAAGATCGTTCAATGGCACACCTGCAACAGTTGAGTAGCGAGGAAGTGGCACCATATCATCGCCATGACCACCCATAACAGATGCACGAATTTGACCTGCACCATAACCGAGTTTCTCTTGAATAAAGTACGCCATACGTGAGCTATCAAGGATACCTGCCATACCAAGAACACGATTTCTCTCAAAACCACTCTCTTTCAAAGCAACATAAGTCATTGCATCGAGTGGGTTAGAGACCATGATGA
>QNYO01000092.1 GCA_003978765.1 Hydrogenimonas sp.
CCAGCCAATGCATACTCTTGTCTTTGCAGATAGGTCATGGTACGTTGCATACCAATCGCAAATCCTAACACGGTTGCAATCAATAAGGATTTAAGAATCGCTTCATCCATACCCTACCCCTCTCTTTGTAACGCCGAAACAAAAGCCTTAAAGATCTTTCGGCTATGCCACGTATAGGGCATAAATTCTGGATGCCATTGTAGTCCAAGTACAAACCGTCCTGATGGCTGTTCAATCGCTTGAACAATTCCATTCTTATCATGTGCTGCAAATTGAAGCCCTTCACCAATACGATCGACTGCTTGATGATGGAGAGCATTGACTTTAAGTTGAGAGGTTCCAACAATCTGATAGAGCCGTGTATGCTGATGAATCATCACATCACGCAGTGGTAAAGGGGTTCTTGGATGAGGATACTGAAGCGGTAACTCCTCAATATGGGGATGGAGTGTGCCACCATGAAAGAGATTGATCATCTGCATGCCACGACAGATTCCAAAAACAGGCAACTTCTCTTTATGGGCACGTTCCAACAGTGTTAACTCCATCGCATCACGCTTTGGATCACTCCGTTTGATGGTAGGGTGTCGTTCACCACCATAGGTTGCAGGATCGATATCGATACCTCCTGTGACCAACAGACCATCCATCTCTATCTTTGGATCCCACGATTGTGGGTGAAAAAAGTGAGCATTAACCCCATGCAGTTTTAAAAGAAATTGGCTCATATACCACGCCATGCGACTCCCATAGGTTGAGCCTGTAACAACGACTAACAACTTTTTTCGACCCACCGCTTCACCTCCTCAATCCATGCATCCTTTTGAAAAAAGTAGAAGGGTGTATCGAGATATTCAAGATATTGCATGCTCAATCGTTGCAATGCCTTCTCATCATGAGCCAACTTTTCGACAAGTACCCAACTATTCCACGCTTCAAAGATTGACCACTCCGACTCATCAACACGTGAATTGGGAAGTCGATAGTGATAGGTTGGACGAGCAGAGATCTTCTCATCTCCCATCTGTGCCATCACATGATCCAGATCGATCCATGCAAAGAGTGGTAGCATATCAAGGGCTCGGTTGCGTGTTGGATTATAGTGAAGGTAATCATCAATCAGTTGGGGCATTGTCGGTTGATAGGATGGTTGCAGAAGGTGTCTCATATAAATGGTATCAAATGGATCGATATAGGGGGTTAATCGCCGTGTCATATCAGGTTTAATCCAATCAACCAGATAGTCATAGAGGATAAAGAATGCACGCAGTGTCTTTAAAATCTCATCGACACTAATTCGCGCCACTTCGGGGTTAATGTGAAATCCAAAAGCATAGAGTGGATCGGCTTTTGTTCCCATGGCACCATGCTCTCGTAACGCCTCTTTAATCGTCTCAACCACATCTATAGAGTCCAAAGGAAGGGGTGAGGTGGAGATTTCATAGGGAACAACCATCTCACTCAAATCGGCAATAAAACGCTCAATCGCCTCAACAGTCTCTTGTTCAAGTGCCTGTTCAAGACCAATTTGATGCAACCAACGACTTAACCCCGACTCAACAAGAAATTGAAAATCAAGCACCAATGTAAAGGTACCATACTCTGTATCTCGAATCTTATAGTGGTACGGGTTGATCTTATCGAGCCATCCCCCCACCTTTTGCATCACAATACCAGCACTCTCATCCAACGTTAATCCAGCATACTCAAGCTCAAAGCCAACGCTTCGTAATTCACCTTCAGCATTAGTCTGTATCGGTGGGGGGTTCCATACTCTTCTATTCATCTATCACTCTCCTTCTTTTTCAAAGCACTGCTTGAAAACACTCTATTTTCATTATACATTGTTTAGTCAGAGGAGAGCTGAAGAGAGAGTCCCTGGGCTGCCACTACAGCAGAAGAGAAGGCCCACTGAAAGTTATACCCTCCCAATTGACCTGTCACATCAACCACTTCACCAGCAAAAAAGAGCCCCTCAACCAATCGGCTCTGCATCGTAAAAGGATTGATCTCATCAGTTGCGACACCTCCTTTGGTCACCTCTGCTTTTGTATAGCCAAAGGTACCAGCGGGTGCAAAGGCATACGACTTGAGCCATGAAAGTTTCTGCTTTTGTACTTCACTCATCGCCTTATATGCAATATTGGGCAACTCTAAAGCATCAAAAAAGGCTTTGACAAACCGCTTAGGCAGTGGAATTTGTGTCATTGCTGTTTTGTTGGGAGATTTAAAGAGAGACTTGAGTTTTTTACCGGGGAGAAAATCGATTGTAATCTTTCCTTGGTTCCAGTAGAGTGATGTATCAAGTATTACAGGGCCACTGATACCCCGATGTGCAAAGAGCATATCACCTGTGAGTGTACGCCGTCCAACACTCACCATCACAGGCAAGGAGAGACCACTCAACGCTTTCATCCATGACTGCTCAGGTTGCAGTGTCAAACCAACAAGTGCAGGACGTGGTGGGATGATACGATGACCCAACGATTCAGCAATCGTGAATCCAATACCACTAGCACCAATACGTGAATAACTCAATCCACCTGTCGCAATCAGCACGGTTTTGGCATGGAAAACCCCTTGGGAGGTTGTTACACGAAAGTGTTTTTCAACCTTTTCAACCCCTTGAACCTCTGTTTCATAGACGATATTAACCCCAGCAGATGTCTGTAACAACAGATCGATCAACTCTTGCGCACGGGTTGGACAAAAGTACTGTGTCCCTTTACGAATCACTGGCTCTAAACCGTGGCGTTGCAAAAAGTGAATCAAGTCGTGATTATCAAATGCTTTAAAAACGGTTGCAATAAACTCTTTATCCCCAAGATAGTAAGAAGGAGAGAGGATTTGGTTGGTAATATTACAGCGTCCGCCCCCAGAGATAGCAATCTTGGCAGCGGGACGGGGATTATGCTCAAGAATAAGTAGATTATATCTCTTTAGATGCGTTGCAACCATCAAACCAGCTGCTCCCGCACCTAAAATGAGTACATCATAAATCTGCACAGCTTAATATCGGCGATTGCCACCACTACTTCGACGACGATTGCCACCGCCAGAGCTACGACGCTTACGACCATGGCTCTTTTTCGGCTTTTCACCGATACCGCTCATCTCCATCAATCGTTCAACCTCTTCTTGGCTGAGTCCAATACCTGTACCTTGCGTAGAGATCACACCCTTTTCAAGAATCATTGAAATCAGTTTATACGCCACTTTTTGCGGTGCCATCTCATTTTCAAGCGCTTCGTAAATCTTCACAGCCTCTTCACGAATATCCTGTGCACGGAGTCTCTCGACAAAGCGTTCGGTCAAATCTTCAGTCGATTCACCCCCCTCATCGACAAAACCATACTCCATCTTTGTACCCACTTTTTGGCGAATACGCTCAAGCTCTTTAAACTCCAGTGGTGTCACAAGGGTAATGGCAGTTCCTTTTTTACCTGCACGTCCTGTTCGACCAATACGGTGAACATAACTCTCTGGGTCAAATGGAATATGGTAGTTAAAGACATGGCTTACATTTTCAATATTCAATCCACGTGCCGCAACATCGGTTGCCACCAATACATCGACCTCTTGACCACGGAAGCCTTTAATCACATCCATGCGCTCACGCATCTCCATATCACCATGCAATCCACGAGCATTCATACCCTGCGCTTGCAAAAGCTCTGCAACACGATCAACTTCACGCTTCATACGACAAAAGATAATCGCCTTCTCTGGTGCCTCTTTATCCAAAAGTCGCACAATCGCATCATCACGATCTTTCTCTTCGATCACATAGTAGAGCTGGCGAATATCTTTGTTGGTTGTCTCTTTTTTTGTGACTGAAACAAATTTTGGTTCATGGAGGATATGGCGAGCCAAATCTTTGATCGGTTCAGGCATTGTTGCCGAAAAGAGAAGGGTTTGACGCTGTTGTGGTAGATAGCTGAAGATCTCTTTAATATCATCCAAAAAGCCCATATCGAGCATCTCATCGGCTTCATCCAAGACAACGATTGAAGGGTTGAAATCTTCAAGCTTACCAGAGCTGAGCATATCAAGTAGTCGTCCTGGTGTAGCAACAACCACCTGCGCACCACGCCCAATGAGATCGAGTTGTCGGCGATAACTCTGTCCACCATAGACACTCACCGTACGAATCCCTGCAAAACGTCCAAGACTAAAAAGCTCATCACTCACTTGTGTTGCCAATTCACGTGTTGGGGTGATGACCAACAAATCGACACCATTGCGCCACTCGATATTGTTGAGTGCTGGCAGACCAAACGCCGCAGTCTTTCCTGTACCGGTATGCGCCTGTCCAACCACATCATGCCCTTCAAGAATCAGTGGGATCACCTTCTCTTGAATCGGGCTGGGGACTTTAAATCCCATGCGATCAATCGCACGCATAATCGGCTGTTTAAATCCAAAGTCGGAAAAACTCATCGTTGGTTGCTCTTCTTGTTGTACCTGTTCAATACTCTCTTGACTCATGAAACATTACTCTTTATGTTGAAATATAGCTCCGACCAATGGTAATCAAGCATACTTTGAGAGCCATCGACTGTTACTAAGGCGAAAGTATGCACTCTTTTTGTATTGATCAAAGTCTATTTACCGACGGCACGCACATCATGCTCCCAAGCTTTGTGCCCTCGGTCGTGCCCATCTGGTAAATATACGGAAGTGTATATTTGTAGTAGACGGGAAGGACTGACCTATCTGGTCAGGTGTTAGGATAGACGCATTATAGCATAAAGGAGATACTCAACGATTGAAGCCCTAAAAGAGCGATGATTTCTCATAAAACTTTAACCATTAAAACCTCATCAAACACTAACCAACTATTTATATTTCGATATAATACCTACAACTTTCAACACGATAAGGAGTCTCTCATCGCATTCCATAGTGACGACTATATTGCAATCATTGCTCAAGCCATTATACGTAACTTTCAACGGCTTGATAAAGTGATTGAAGATTGTGACAAATTACGTGAGGTTAAAGAGGAGTATCGACAAAAGTATAATGAACTTCATCGAGGTTTTGACTTTACTGAAAAAAATCGAGATCGTTATGAAGAAGAGCTCCATACCCTAAGAAATAGCATTAATAAACTGCAAAAGAATATTGGTTCGTACTGTGTGGGTTATCAAACGGTTGAACCTCTAACAGTTGGACTCTTTGGGGAGTGGGGTAGCGGGAAAACACACCTCTTAAAAGGGTTACAATCCTATTTCATCACACGTTTAGAGGATAGTAAAGAGTATTGGGAGTCAACACCTGACAAACCAAAACCTCTTCCTTCAGAAGCGATGATCATCCCCATCTTTTTTAATGCTTGGCGGTTTGAAAAAGAGGAGCATATCATTATCCCCCTTTTTAAAACCCTTCTTTATGAACTCGAACACTATGACACCTCATCACATATCCAAAAGGTTCGTACTAAAGTTAAGGTGCTTCTTATGGCTCTTCTTGCTGGTTTACAGATGCCTCAAGGGGGAATTGATACTCTCCTATCCCTCTTTACAGGAGAGACTGAAGAATTTATAAATGTCAGTAAATTTTTCAACTTGAGAAAGTTTTCTAAAACTAAAAAAGAGATAGAAAAGAGCAGTGACCTGAACCATCAATTCAAAACCCTTCTACATAGTGAACGTATCGAATCGATCTATCTTCATATTCCACAATGGCTTGAAAAGATTACAATCTTCGATAATGTACGCTTTGTTTTTCTCATTGATGACCTTGACCGTTGCTTGCCCGAAAATACTCTTAAAATGTTAGAGTCGATCAAACTCTTTCTTGATGTCCCTGGTTGTAGTTTTGTTCTTGCTGTCGATGATGATGTGGTCGAGCGTGGTGTTGAGCACCACTACCGTGACTACTTAAAGCGAAATGATAACCATATCTATATTCAGATGCCTTCTAAAGAGGATGCCAATCACAATAATCCATCCAATCTCAATAGCCAAGAGAGACAATACCCTCACCCAACCCATAACACTTTAGAAAAACACCACACCCTTCCTATCACAGGTCATGAGTATCTTGAAAAGATGATTCAACTCCCTTTTCGTATCCCATCACTCGATACCCTCGATACCCGAACCTTTTTAGAAGAGAACTATCAAGAGCTTTTTGAAGTTAAAGAGACACAACCATCACATAACAAAAATGTCCACTCCAGTGATGAGAGCAAAACAAAGATCAATAAAGAACTTTTAGACTTTTTTGTCAAAACGATTCCTCCCTCTCCAAGAAAATTGATACGTACGATGAACCTTTTTCAAAGTAAGATCGAACTTCATGCACGTTTGCAACTCCTAGATGATCGACTCCTTGTGGCAAAATTAACCCTTCTTGAACTCTTTGCCCCCAAACTCTTTCGCTTCATGAAAAATAGTGACCCTCAACTTATCTCTCAACGCCTTATAGCATGGAAGATAGATAAAGAGATTAAGTATCTAACCGAAACTCAAAAGATTTCTCAATGGATCTCAAAAAGTCAGCTTCCACAAAAAGAGCGTGACCGCTATGAAAAACTTCTTACAATTATCCATGAACTCCATCAACACCGAGTTTCCCTAAATCTTGATGAGATTTTTCAAGATATCAACACATCAACGTTAGAGAGCTTTATCAAACTCAAAAATCGTTCGCAGTCACCTAAAAAACCTGCTTATGTCAAAGCCTCTGCCACACCTACTGCCCCCTACGATCTTAAAGAGTTTTTTGACTATCTATTTAGCGATGATTCTCTTCTTTGGTCACAAGCCTTTAAACAGGATCACAATCTTTCTAAAGAGAATACTGTGCTTGACCCATCAACATTTGAGGCACTTCTATCAAAAGCCAAAGAGAAATTTACTGACAATCAACCAATCAATCCAAAGTGGCTAAGTATTGTCGGAGAACATCTACATGATGAAGATTTCATCACACTTCTTAAAGAACTCAATCCTATAGAAAGGTTCGTTAGTGAAAAATAGAGAAGAGATTTTAGAGACTATTGAGACCATTACCAACCGACTCAACCCCCTATGGCGTAGAGAGATTCAAGAGATCGATTCTGAAATCTTTCAAGCATTGGAAGGTCAATGGCAAAATCTCTCACCACACTTTATCAATCTTAGAGGAGTGTCTATTGATAATCTATCACCCATCTTTTGTGATAGAGGATACCAAGAGGATTATGACCCTTTGCAATTTCAACCATTGAGAAATTGGAAATTCCCTCAAAACTTGGTTCATGATATTCTCTATCTTAATGAATCGCTTCTCAGTATTGCCTGTGGCTCTACCTTGCTAATTTACGACTTTTTTAAACAAAAAATTTTATCTTATATCAATTTACAAGGAACTATGCGCTCCATCACTAAAATCTCTGAAACAGTGATTGCCTTTGGAGGTGATGATGAACAAATCACCCTTGTCGATATCTCCAACCCTACTAACCCTAAAATTCTTCCTAACCCTATTCATGCAAAAAACTTGATTCACTCCATCACCAAAATCTCAAAAACAGTGATCGCATTTGGCGGAGATTATAGACAAATCATCCTTGCCGATATCTCCAACCCTACTAACCCTCAAATTCTTCCTAACCCTATTCATGCAAAAGGATCGATTTTCTCCATCACCAAAATCTCTGAAACAGTGATCGCATTTGGAGGTA
>QNYO01000083.1 GCA_003978765.1 Hydrogenimonas sp.
CAAATGGCACCAACGTGGTAAAAAGAGTAATGCAACGATGCTTTTTGGGCATGTTGAGAGTCGCGAACATCGAATCGATCACATGTTGCGTCTGCGTGCATTGCAGGATGAAACAGGTGGTTTTAACTGCTTTATTCCACTGGTTTATCAAAAAGAGAATAACTTCTTAAAAGTTGAAGAGTTCCCGACAGGGCAGGAGATACTCAAAACGATGGCAATTAGTCGCATTGTTCTTGATAATATCCCCAACCTTAAAGCCTACTGGGTGACTGCGACAATTAACTTAGCACTCATTGCCCAAGAGTATGGTGCCAATGATCTTGACGGTACCATTGAACGTGAATCGATTCAAGCGGCAGCAGGGGCAAAAAGTGCACATGGTATGCCACTCGATGATTTTATTCACCTGATTAAAGATAGTGGTTTTATTCCTGTTGAGCGTGATAGTCTCTATAATGAGCTGAAGGTTTGGTAATGGAGCGTATGCGATACGATTACGAAACCTTCGTGGTTGATATTCGAAAGCTCGCTGATACGATTGATGAGAAGTTTGATGCGATTGTTGCCATTGCAAGGGGTGGTATGACGATGGCACATATGCTAGGAGAGTATTGGGATATTCGCAAAGTCTTTGTTATTAATGCCATTGGATATGATGATACCCAAAAGCTTGGTCAACCGAATATCTTTAATATACCTGACCTATCAACATGCCAAAATATCTTAATTGTTGATGATATTGCGGATAGTGGTGATACACTTGTAGCAGTAATAGAAGCTTTTCAAACACACTATCCCACACATAACTTTAAAACAGCAACACTCTTTTATAAACCAACAGCAAAGTTTCAGCCCGACTATAAACTCAACCGAGCAGATCAATGGATCGATTTTTTTTGGAGTGAAGATATGAAATGTTATAATGTATCTACCACAGAGTCAAAGGCTTGTTATGGTTCTAATGATTGATAATTATGATAGTTTTACCTATAATATTGTTCAGTATTGTCTTGAACTTGGTGCTGATTTGAAAGTGATTCGAAACGATGAGATGAGTATTGATGAGATTCGAGCACTCAATCCTGAAAAGATCATCATCTCTCCTGGTCCAGCAACACCGAATGAAGCAGGTGTAAGCCTTGAAGTGGTCAAAACCTTTCATAAGGATATACCGATCTTTGGAATCTGTCTTGGACATCAGACCATTGCACAAGCATTTGGGGGTACCATTATTCGGGCAAAAAATTTGATGCATGGTAAAACCTCTCAAATGGATATTCATGCTGAATCTCCTATTTTTAAATTTATGCCAGAGACATTTATTGCAACACGTTATCACTCACTGGTTGTTGATAAAGAGAGTCTGCCTTCTCATATTATCCCAACAGCTTATAGCCATGATGATCATGAGATTATGGCACTTCAGATCGATGGGTATCCTGTCTATGGTGTACAGTTTCATCCTGAATCGATCATGAGTGAACATGGACATTTGATGCTGGATAACTTTCTAAAACTCTAATGTTTAGATTTCTGGTTTCAACACTTCTTCTTGTACACTTGGCTGTTTTGGTTTGGGTTGCATGGGGACTCCCCATTGGACCCAATGAAGCAGTCCTCTACTTTTCAGACAATAGTATCGTCTCTTGGTTGATGCATGGTGGAAAAGCACTCTTTCCTACACTCGACTTTTTAAATATGCGTCTCCCATTTTTGATCATTCATCTGATTAACCTTCTACTTTTTTATCGGCTTTCTCGCTACTTCTTAAAAGATGATCGTGCTCTTTTAACATCATTTATTATCTTTCTTTTTCTTCCAGGTATTGTAAGTTCAGCCGTGCTTGCCACGACCACTGGAATCATTTTAGCCCTCTATCAAACCTTTTTGATTCTTTTTTTAGAGAAAAAGAGGGTAGCAGCTTTGGCAGTGCTTTCACTCTTTCTTTTTATCGATAAGAGTAGTGTAATTCTCTATTTTGCAATCTTTACCTATGCACTCTGGAAACGGGATGGGGCACTACTCCTATTTGTCACTTTCCTCTTTGGTGCTTCAGTGAGTCTTTATGGATTTGGTATTCATGGTAAACCTGTCAACTATTTTGCTGATACGATTGGAATGTATGCAGCGATCTTTTCTCCTCTTCTCTTTCTCTACTTTTTCTATGCGGTCTATCGCATCCTATTTAAAGGGGATAAAAATATTATTTGGCATATTAGTTTTACAGTTTTAGTTTTATCTCTAATTATTTCATTGCGTCAGCGTATACCCATCCAAGATTTTGCACCTTATGTCATTGTCGCCATACCTTTAATGGTACAACTCTTTTTTCAAAGTTTTTCTGTACGGCTTCCTCAATTTAGAAGACCCTACCGTATGATGGCATGGATGGTCTTTTCGGTTCTTTTTATCAATACAGCACTGCTTCTTTTTCATAAACCACTCTTTCTTCTTTTAGATCAACCTGAAAAACATTTTGCAAAACCATTCTATTATCCTTATTGGTGTGCTCAAGCATTAAAAAATAATGGTATCCATACTATTTTAGTTGATAAAAGAGAGCTTACACTCCAGTTGAGATACTATGGTATCTTGCCAAAAGGCAATTTAAAGCTTCAAGAAAAAGCGTGTGAAACGTGTAAAAAAGTTTCGATTCGATACAAAAATAGAAATTTAAAAAGCTGCTATGTTTCAAAAATAAACAACTAAAAGATTTTAGTTTTAATCTTCTTGAGAAAAAGCATTTGCTTTAAAAAATAGTGCTAAACTCATGAAATAAAAATGATAAGGAGTTGTGATGGCTCAAAAAGCGATACGAGAGTATGACGGTAAAGCCATTTTTGCTAAACATTGGAATGAATATTTCGATGGCTTTAACTACGATTTCAAATCTGTACTTGTAACCAGTGCAGATGAGTTGCGTGAAAAAGCTAAAGAAGAGGGTTATGAGTGGTTGAACCAAGAAGCTTTGGTTGTTAAGCCAGATATGCTTTTTGGTAAACGTGGTAAAAACGGTTTGGTTCTTTTCAAAGTTGAAAAGCCAGGTGACGTTAAACTTGAAGATGCGGCAAAATGGATTGAGGAGAAGCAGAGCGAAGAAGTTACGCTTCTTTCTGGACAAAAAGGTATGCTGACTCACTTTATTGTTGAGCCTTTCACTCCGCATACACAAGATCAAGAGTACTACATCTCTGCAACAGTTGTTGATACTGATGACGTTCTTTATATGTCAGCAGAAGGTGGTATGGAAGTTGAAGAGGGATGGGACGAAAAAGTTAATGAAGTTCGTATTCCTATCACTATGACTGATGAAGAGATAGAAGAGGCTGTTCGTGCCAATGTTCCAGAAGGAATTCCTGCTGAAAACAAAGAGCGCTTCGCAAAATTTGCGATTCAATTCTTCAAGTTCTATCGTGATTTGAACTTCGCATATCTTGAAATCAACCCAATCGTTATGATTGAGAATAATGCTCATATTCTCGACCTCGTTGCACGCCTTGACGATACAGCTGGTTTCCTTATGAAAGATAAGTGGGGCGATATTGAGTTCCCAACACCATTCGGTATGGAAGATCAGTCTCCAGAAGAGAAAGCGATTGCTGAAGCGGATGCAAAATCTGGTGCTTCACTTAAATTGACAATCCTCAACCCTAAAGGTCGCATCTGGACTATGGTTGCTGGTGGTGGTGCATCTGTTGTTTATGCTGATACCATTGCTGACCTCGCTGGTGTTGAAGATCTTGCAAACTATGGTGAATACTCTGGTGGTCCAACTGAGAGTGAAACTCAATTCTATGCAGAGACAATTTTTGATCTTATGACACGCTATGAAGATCCTCGTGGTAAGATCCTTATTATCGGTGGTGCGATTGCAAACTTTACCGATGTTGCTAAAACATTTACAGGTATCATCAAAGCACTTGATAAATATGCAGATAAATTGAAAGAACACAACACAAAAATTTATGTCCGACGTGGTGGACCAAACTATGAAAAAGGTCTTAAAGACATTAAAGAAGCGGCTGAAAGACTCGGTCTTTATATGGAAGTCTATGGACCTGAAACACACGTAACTGATATTGTACGTATGGCACTTGATAAGTAAGGGAGAGAGAAGATGAGCAACAGACTTTTTACAAAAGATACACAAGCGATTTTCTGGAACAACAATAAAAAAGCGATTCAGCGTATGCTGGATTATGATTATGTCATTGGACGTGAGAAACCATCTGTCGCAGCGATTGTTGCTCCGACAAGCTCAAACAAGTTTGAGAAGTTCTTCTATGGTGCAGATGAGATTATGATCCCTCTCTACCGCTCAACAGCTGATGCGGTTGCAGAGCATAAAAATGCAGATGTTCTTTTGAACTTTGCATCATTCCGTACTGCATACGATGTTACTATGGAAGCACTCAACATGGGCGATCAGTTCCGTGTTATCATGGTAACAGCAGAGGGTATTCCTGAAAGACTTGCACGTAAAATGAACCAAACTGCTAAGGACAATGGTACATTGATTATCGGTCCTGCAACTGTTGGTGCGATTACTCCAGGTGCATTCAAAATTGCAAACGTTGGTGGTACAATCGAAAACATCATCAAGTCTAAGCTTCATAGAGCAGGTAGTGCAGGTCTTGTTACACGTTCAGGTGGTCTCTTTAACGAACTTTGTAACATCATTGCAATCAATGCTGACGGTATTGCAGAGGGTGTTGCAATCGGTGGTGACCGCTTCGTTGGATCTGTATTTATCGATAACCTCCTTCGCATGGAAGAGAATCCAGATGTTAAATATATGATTCTTCTTGGTGAAGTTGGTGGTACTGAAGAGTACAAAGTTATTGAAGCTGTTAAATCTGGCAAAATTAAAAAACCAGTTATTGCATGGTGTATCGGAACTATTGCAAAACACTTCAGCAGCGGTGTTCAGTTCGGACATGCGGGTGCAAGTGCGAACGCAGAGCGTGAAACAGCAGAAGCGAAAAACCAAGCGATGCGTGAAGCAGGTATCCACGTTCCTGAAAGCTTCAACGATCTTCCAAAAGTTATCAACGAAGTTTACACTGATCTTAAAAATAAAGGGATCATTACTGAAATCGAAGAGCCTGAAGTACGCTCTATTCCAAAAAATAGAAGACCTAAAAACTTCATCTGTACTATCAGTGATGACCGCGGTGAAGAGGCAACTTATGCTGGCTTCCCAATCAGCTCTGTTGCAACACCAGATACTGGTAAAACAATCGGTGATGTCATCAGCCTTCTTTGGTTCAAAAAAGTCTATCCAAAATGGGCAACTGACTTTATTGAAACTGTTATTAAAACTGTCGCAGACCATGGTCCAGCAGTTTCTGGTGCACACAACGCTAAAGTTACTGCACGTGCAGGTAAGTCTGTTGTTGAATCACTTGTTACAGGACTTCTTACTATCGGACCTCGCTTCGGTGGTGCGATCGATGGTGCAGCGAAGTACTTCAAGTATGCAAACGACAACAACATGACGCCACAAGAGTTCTTGGCGTATATGAAAAAACAAGGTATTCCAATTCCTGGTATTGGACACCGTATTAAATCTCTCCGTAACCCAGATAAGCGTGTTGAGGGATTGAAAAACTATGCGAAAGAGCACTTCCCAAGCACTCCATTGCTTGAGTATGCACTTGAAGTTGAGCAACTTACAACATCTAAAAAAGATAACTTGATCTTGAACGTTGACGGTACTATCGGTATTTTGATGGTCGATATGTGGCGTGCACTTGGATACTCTGAAGAAGAGATCGATGAGTTTATCGAAAGTGGTACACTCAACTCATTCTTCATCCTTGGACGTACTATCGGCTTCATCGGACACGTTCTTGATGAAAAACGTTTGGCAATGCCAATGTATCGCCATCCATTCGATGATATTCTTTATGATGTAAAAAAAGCAGAAGAGATTAAGTAAGTAACACTCTCCTTATACACCTTGTGGTATAATTGGTGAAAAACCAATTATACCCGAGGTCCTCTATGCATAAAGCTTTTACTATCCTTGAACTCTTAGTTGTTATTCTTGTTATCTCTATTCTCTCTGTTATGGTTGCTCAAAGACTTCCTGACGATCATCTACGAGCCGCTGCTGATCAAGTGATCTCTCATATCCGTTATACGCAACACCTTGCAATGATCGATAATAAGTATGATCCTGAAGTAGAGGATTGGTATAAAGAGCGGTGGCAAATCTTTTTCTCAAAGAGTAGTGATACACAGTTAGGAGATGCTTGGGCATATACAATTTTCTCTGATGGTTTTACCCATACAGGTAATCCTGATCCAACTGAAATTGCTGTCAATCCAGAAGATCATAGCAAACGTTTGACTGGTGGTTATACCAGTGGTGCATCAGGCATAGAGTATAGTGATGAAAATGCAACAAAAGCTTTAAATATTGGACGTCAGTATGGAATTGCTGATGTTGTTTTTAGCAATTGTGGAAGTACAGCAAGACGTATTGCATTTGATAGTACAGGACGTCCTTATCATGGTGATTTGAGCAATGCAACCTCTCCTTATGATAAGCTACTGACAACACAGTGTCAAATTTCTCTTTGTCTTACTTCATGTAATACTGCTCAAGAAGATGAAAAGATTACAATTGCAGTTGAAGCAGAGACAGGTTATGTCCATGTTCTTAGATAAAGTTTGAAAAAATAGCTCTATGAAGATAGATAGAGAGTAGGGCCCAATTGAACTCTATTATATAGGAAGCACTTAGGTGTAAAAAGTGTAAAGTGCAAAAAAATCGAAAAAAAAGCAATTTTTTTAGGAAAAGTACTTGACATTGGTAGATGAAGTTGCTATAATTCCCGTCCACAAACGATGAGAGCCCTTGAGTCAAGGGATAGAGAGTCATCGGGAGTGAGTCTGAGAGATTCAGACAGACGAGATCTTTGACAACCAAGTGATAAGATAAGAAAAGAGCCTTTGAGTTTTAGCTTTTTAAAGTGACTCTTTTGATTAAGAGTTACGAATAGTCGACAAGGACGAACAATTCATTTATGGAGAGTTTGATCCTGGCTCAGAGTGAACGCTGGCGGCGTGCCTAACACATGCAAGTCGAACGA
>QNYO01000009.1 GCA_003978765.1 Hydrogenimonas sp.
TGTTTGCAAATTGGTAGTAGTCGTGTTGATACGCATTAAGAGAGACTATTTTCTGAAAGCTCTTCGTTTCATTTTTAAAGATTTCCTTTGATGCTTTAAACATTAACAAAGCCTCTTAATTTTTTTTCTTTAAGAATAAATTGATCACACAAAAAGGTGATCTACCATCTCATACAAAAAGTACAATCGATAAATAAGGTACCTTTTGTAATGATAATTGGGTTTTAATTTGCATTCGTGAGTTGATTCTAACCAACAAAAACTTAAAGATACGTTCAATTTTAACAAAACAGGTTCAAAAGGCCAAAAATAAGCCTTTTGTTCCACATCTAAACACTTTTTAAATATCTAATATAGTGATTTTATTTTGATTTAAATAGGATCTTTTCTTCTTATCAATAGTGTTGCTTGAAGTTATAAGATTATAAAATTATAGAGGAAAGTGTTACTAAATCTTAAAGAGGAGATAGTATCTAATATGAGGTATCTCTCCCAAAGATAGAAGTGGGAGAGAAAGTTTTATAAAAAGTTGTAACCGAGTTCAGAAAGCATCTTTTTATTTTTGGACCAACCACTTTTGACTGAGACAAAGAGCTCAAGGTAGATTTTTTTGCCTGAAAACTGCTCCATCTTCAAACGTGCATCTCGACCAATTCTCTTAATTGTCGATCCCCCTCGACCCACAATAATCATCTTTTGACTCTTCTTTTCAGCAACAATAGTGGCTTGCACACGGTCAAGATGGGGTTGTTCATCGATCTTTTCGATGATGACATCTGTTTCGTAAGGAATCTCATCACTCAGATTCTCAAAAATCGACTCTCGAATCATCTCTCGATAGATTTCACGGATATTGGTGGTGGTTAAGAGTTCAGGATCATAGAGCCAAGGAGAGCAGGGAAGATGTTTGACAATCTCATCTAAAAGTTGATCTTTCCCAACCCCTTTGGTCACCGATAGTGGAATGAGTGCCAAAAATTGATCTTGATAGGGTTGAAACTCTGCTATTTTTGTTAATAGATCCTCTTGACTTACTTCATCAATTTTGGTCAATACAACAATATGGGGACGCTTTTTAGTATTAAGTTCCAAAAACTTTTTATAGTGGGTTAGTTTATCTTTGGCAGGGGATAGAAAGAGAACAAGATCGCAATCCCCAATCGCTTTAACTGCTTCTGAGAGCATAAACTGGTTCAAAAGGCGCTCTTTTTCATGAATCCCTGGGGTGTCAACAAAGATGATCTGTGCATGATCATGCATGACAATAATATTCATCCGTTTGCGTGTCGCCTGTGCCTTTTTACTTACCATCGCAAGCTTTTCGCCCACAAGCCAGTTGAGAAGAGTACTTTTACCAGCATTGGGACGGCCGACAACGGCCACAAAACCAGCCTTTGTCGGACACTGATTAGAGGATATATCGTGCGACATCTTCATCCTCTACAATCATATCGAGTTTCTCATGGACATATTCAGCGGTAATCGTAAAGGTTTGTCCTGCATACGTATCAGCCTCAAAACTAATCTCCTCCAACACCTTTTCAATAACCGTATGAAGACGACGTGCTCCAATATCTTCGGTCTTTTCATTGGCTTGGAAACTTAGTTTTGCGATGGCACGAAGTGCTTCATCCTCAAAGACAAGCTCCATTCCTTCAACGCTCAAGAGGGCTTGATACTGCTTAATCAGAGAGTTTTTCGGTTTGGTCAAGATCTCATAGAGTGCATCCTCTGTCAAGCTATCAAGCTCAACACGCAATGGGAAACGCCCTTGAAGCTCTGGAATCAGATCGCTTGGTTTGCTGACATGGAAGGCACCCGCTGCGATAAAGAGAATATGGTCGGTCTTAATCGGTCCATACTTAGTATTGACAGTGCTTCCTTCAACAATTGGCAGAAGGTCGCGTTGAACCCCCTCTTTACTTGGGTCTTGACGGCCACTGTTTTGGCTTGAGACAGCAATCTTATCGATCTCATCAAGGAAGATAATGCCACCTTCTTCTGCCCGGCGCAAAGCCTCTTGCTTAATCTGCTCATCATCAAGAATACGCTCACTTGCTGTTTGGCGAAGAATCTTTTTGGCCTCTTTAACCGTCACCTCTTTTTTATTGTCACGTCCCATAGAACCAAAGACTTTTGCCAGTGACTCTTGCACTTTGCTCATTTCAGGAGGCATGTTGCTATCCATAATCTCAATGGTTGCTGATGGCATTTCGATTTCAATTTTTAGATGATCCAATTCACCATTTTTAAGCTTCTCACGCATCCGTTCAAAGCTCTTTTCATACTCTTGTTGCTTGGTTTCAGTTGCCCCTTTTGGAAGGGGTGGCAGAAGCTTTTCGATAATCATCTTCTCAACATAGGCATCAATCTCACCCGCTTTAAGCTCCTTTTGCTCTTGGGTGACAAGATTGATTGAGGTTGAGACCAGATCACGAATCATCGACTCAACATCACGACCAACAAATCCAACTTCTGTATATTTGCTCGCCTCAACTTTTACAAAAGGGTACCCCAACATCTTAGCAAGACGGCGTGCAATCTCTGTCTTACCCACACCAGTTGAACCGATCATCAAGATGTTTTTAGGCATGATCTCATCTTGAATCTCTTTAGGCAACTGCATCCGTCTAAAGCGGTTGCGAAGTGCAATCGCTATCGTCTTTTTAGCATTCTTTTGACCAATAACGTAGTTATCAAGATATTCAACAATCTGTTTGGGTGTCATATTCTCTATTTTGCTCATTTTCTCAGTTCCAATGTTTTGATATTGTGATTGGTATAGATACAAAGATCTGCGGCAATATGGAGGCTCTCTTCAACAAGTGCTTTAGGATCTAAGTTGGCATGTTTTGCCAAGGCTCTTGCCGCTGAAATGGCAAAGTTTCCACCACTACCAATAGCGGCGATCTGTCCATCTTCTGGTTCGACAACATCACCATTACCGCTAAGAATAAAGATATGCTCATTATTGAGTACAATCATCATCGCTTCGAGTCGTCGAAGTACCTTATCTTTTCGCCACTCTTTAGAGAAGTCAATAACTGCTTTGAGAAGGTCACCTTTGCGACTCTGTAAAAAACCTTCAAACATATCAAAAAGGTTAAAGGCATCGGCAGTACTGCCTGCAAATCCTGCAAGCACTTTACCATTATAAAGGCTTCGGATTTTTGTTGCATTCCCTTTTAAGACAGCATGACCAAATGTCACCTGTCCATCACCACCGATGACAGCATAGTCATCTGTTCTATAGGCAAGTATCGTTGTTGCTTCAAACATCCATTATGCTCCAACTACTTCAAATTTTAGTTTGGCATGAATACCGTGTCCAAGCTTAACATCTGCTTCATAACTGCCTGTTGCTTTAATCGCATGGTCAATATGGATAATCTTTTTATCGATCTCAATCCCTTGCTCTTTAAGAGCGTCAGCAATATCGTGATTGGTAATGGCACCAAACAAAGAGCCATTGGCACCCAATTTTTTAGCAATAACAAGGTTGAGATTTTCAAGTTTCTCTTTGAGTGATTGCAGATGGGCAATCTCTTTTGCCTCCTCTTCTGCTTTACGCTTTTGCTCCTCTTGCCAGGCTTGAATCACTTCATCGGTTGCAAGTTTGGCAAACCCTTTGGCAACGAGGAAGTTTTTACCATAGCCATCTTTGACATCTTTGATTTCGCCTGCTTTTCCAAGCCCTTTGACATCTTTTATAAGCAAAACTTTCATAAAAAATATTCTCCTTCAATAAATATTTAAGGTGATTATATCGAAAATAGCGTAAAATCGGCTATAATTATAAAAAAACTGCGAATGGATGGTAAGATGTTTGTACCTTTTAAAACTCCCAATTTTGAAAATTTTTCTAAAGAGCTTCAAGAGATTTTAGATGAGAATGAAGCGTTGATTGAGACGCTTCTTAAGCAGAAAGATAAAACCTATCACAACTTTGTCCGTCCCTATATGGAGACCTTTGAGAAGCTTGACCTCTTCTTTACACCACTTTCGCACCTTAATAGTGTTGAAAACTCTAAAAAGACACAAGAAGCGTATGAAGCGTCGCTTCCACTTTTGTCACACTACCATACTAAACTTTCGCAAAATAGAGAACTCTATGAGGCATTCTCTGAAGTTACAGGTGAGGATAGTGCCCAACAAGAGGTGATTCGCCAAGAGTTACGAGACTTTAAACTTTCAGGTGTCGATTTGCCTGAAGAGAAGAAGAAGCGTCTTGAAGCGATTAATCTACGTCTTAGTGAACTCAACAACCACTTTTCGCAAAATCTTTTGGATGCAACCAATGCCTATGAGCTGATTATTGAGGATCCCAAAGATGTTGAAGGGATTCCCGAAAGCGATTTAGAGTTGGCAAGAACCGAAAAGGATGGAAAAACTGTTTGGCGTTTTACCCTGCAGATTCCAAGCTACATGGCTTATATGACCTACGGTCCTAATCGTCAACTGCGTGAAACGCTCTATAAAGCCTATGTGACACGTGCACCTGAAAACCAAGCAGTCATTGATGAGATTTTACGACTGCGTGATGAGAAGGCAAAAATTCTTGGATTTGATCACTTTAGTGAACTCTCTTTAGCGACCAAAATGGCGCCTAATGATGAGAGTGTCATCAACTTCTTAAACCAATTGGCAGATGCTTCGCTTTCTTATGCCAAAAAAGAGGTTGAAGCCTTAGAAGCTCTTGCTAAAGAGGATGGGTTAGAGTGTATCGAAAGTTATGATGTGGCGTATTATAGTGAAAAGCTTAAAAGAAAAGTACTCGACTTTGATGATGAGATGACACGCCCCTATTTTGAACAGAGTAGGGTATTGCAAGGTTTATTGGACTTTGTTAGTGAGCTTTTTAGTATTGAATTCAAAGCAGTTGATGTACCAGTGTGGAACGATAAGGTCAAAGTTTATGACCTCTATGACAATAATCAAGCTTTTGCACGTATCTATTTTGATTTGGAAGCAAGAGAGAGTAAACGGGGTGGGGCATGGATGAATGATTGGCAGACACACCATGTTGATGCTGAAGGGAAAACTTATCCAGCTTCAGCCTTTGTGGTCTGTAACTTCCCCCCTTCAACCTCTGAAACACCATCACTTTTGCGCCATGATGATGTAGTCACTCTCTTTCATGAGATGGGACATGCCATCCATCACCTCTTTAGTCAAGTTAAAGAGCGATTTGTCAGCGGTATTCACGGTGTCGAGTGGGATGCTGTTGAGTTTCCATCGCAATTTTTAGAAAACTTTGCCTATGAGAGTGCTGTATTGAAACGTTTTGCCCGACATATTGAGACGGGTGAAGTGATGCCAAAGAGCTTGATGGAAAAAATCAAGAAGAGTAAAAACTTCCTTGCCGCTATGGGTATGCTTCGCCAACTTGAGTTTGCACTCTTTGACTTTATGCTTCATCAAAAGTTCTATCAAGGTGACGAGGTTCAAGAGCTCTTAGATAGCTTGCGAGAGCGTTTGGCTTTGATTCAACCACCAAGCTATAACCGTTTTCAGTGGGGATTTGCCCATATCTTTGCAGGTGGTTATGCTGCAGGATACTATAGTTACAAGTGGGCAGAAGTTTTGAGTGCCGATGCCTTTTTTGCCTGTTTTGAGAATGGAGAGATTAAAACCGATATGACCGATGGCTATAAGCATCATATCCTACAAAAGGGTGCAAGTGAGCCGATGCAGGTGCTCTATCGTCAATGGCTTGGACGCGATCCTGATCCACAAGCATTGATAAAACTCTATGATTTAGATGGTTCAGATGATGAGTGATTGGGAATTTTGGGGCCTGGACGGTGACCCAGCGCCCTGACATGCAGCGTTACATTCTATTCAGGCCGCGCCCTGCAATTAATCGCATGCTTTAATCCTCAGGATGGATTCGCTCAGGCTTGAGCGCTTGTCCATGCTTTCCCTCTCCAGATAATCACCATGATGATTGCAAAGATAAGGCGGTCTTAATGATTGGTTTGGCCGTTGCACAAATTGAAAAAACTCTCAATGATGGAGATGAGTCAATTAGCGTACTAACGTCTTCTTTCATAAACATGATGGCTTCTCTGAGTACTATTACTTCAGATATTAATGAAATCCACTCTAAGGACGAGGTTACTGAAATAATGGGTAATGCCAATGACTTTATTGAAACTTTAGATATTAATGATACTGACAAGGATAAAATAAACAAATACATGTCTTCATTAGTAGTGGGTATAACTACAGGTTCTAGAGAAAGAGTTAAGAATGCTTCTGAAGAGGCGTCTAGACTAATCCAGGATACAATTATTGCGTTCCAATTTTATGATAGATTTAGGAAGTAAAACTCTTATCAATTCTGACAATAACATTTGTTCTTTTCTATATTCAGTATTTGCCATATTACGATATATCCACTTATTGTTCTTCACGAAGTCTTGAATACATAAACCTATTTTAGTTTTCTTTTAAGAAAATAATT
>QNYO01000027.1 GCA_003978765.1 Hydrogenimonas sp.
TCCAACTAATGGAGTAATCAATGCTGGCTCTTTAAAAGAAACTTTACTTTCTTCTACAAGTGTAAAACAGGAAGAAATTGTAAATGGTAATATCATTAATACATAAGTATTAACTGTATCAGATAATTATATTCAAGTTAAAAATGGTAATACTTTATATAGATATAGAAGTATAGGTTCAGATTTTGGAGGATGTACAATAACACAACATATGGATACATATAATCCTATGGATGGCTATAACTTTGTAGATGTTATAGAAATACACTGTGATGATTACTCAATGTTTTATGCAAAAGGTAAAGGTAAAATATTAGGACAAGGAATATATACAATTAATGGAAATACTAGATACACTATTTCAATAGCAAACAATATTTAAAATTATTTTTATCTTTAGTGTAATTTAGTATTATTTATATAATAAGAAGCTATATACTAAAGCAAGAAATTATATCCCTTGGTCAGTCAAATAAATTTGTTTGACTATTATTTGATAAAGTCGGTTATTAAGATTGAGAGTAAAATACTTATTGGATAAGTTTTGACAAAATACACTTATTAACTCTCTATCGCTACTTAATATAGGTCAAGGTAGGATGTAAAGTATATGTAACAGTGAGGGTTGGGAGACAGTTCAAAAAATCTTTTTAACTTCATAGATCCAAAAATTATTTTCTTCAATAATATCGATAAGTTCTAAATAGGTCTCTATATCCATATCATACATCTTGGCTCTTTTTTTGATTCTGTTTTGATAGGAAAACTCTAAGACAGATTCTTTTGTTAAGGCATCTTTAAGTTCAAATTGAAACCCTTCAATCTCATTTTTTAAATCATAAAGATGATTAATTTCTCCTATCTCAATATCCCATTTGTATATTCTATCTTGGTTAATAAGATAGAATGCACGCCAGTCATCTCTATGCATTTAGACTCTTTTTAGATCTTAGTGCTTTTTGACGGAGTTTTTTGGGAACATTTTCGTTGAACTGTTTTATAAACTTCTCATCTCCTTCTTGAACTTTTTGAATAATCTCAACTGCAGTGTAATTTGTTCCCCAGAATGCAGATTCAATACGTTTTTGCTCATTTGGCAATAGATCAGATACACTCTCTTGTTTCTTTTTCAAGTTGCGTCTCATTTCCATTTTTGTCTTTTCATTGAGCATTTTGCGAAATGCCATATCTTTAGCTATTACCATTGCATAAGCAGGTACTTTTCCCTTTTTCTTCCAACCGGTTACAGTATCATATGGGATTTTGGCATAATCGGAGAAAGCCTTTTGTGTGATGCCATTTGTTTTGAGCATTTTAAGAAAAAGTGTATGATCTATTTTCATTCTATTCCTTTTTTATCTCTATAGTTGTCATTTTAACTACTCTATTAAAAATAGTCAAATTGACGACTTATCAAGTAATCCATACATCTAATTGCTATTTTGGTATTACCAAAAAAAGAAAGAATGTACACACTGATCACACAAGGAATGCCATTAAAAATTGGTAGAGTTGTGTATATTGATGCTTATCCTGATATTGGTAGTAAGAATGAATCAAATTTATTTTAGAATCTCACTACACAATTATGGTGTTGCCAAAAAGACAACACCCTACTCAATGATTAACAACTCACGCTAAAAAGTCATCAATCATCTTTTCAAGCTCTTGGGCAGACTCCCCTGCTTTTTTTTGGATGAAGGTTTCAAAATACTCATCGATATAGCGTTCATGGGAACCAAACATGGTCACATACATCTCTCGCTTAGGGTTGACTAAGATTGAGTGGGCAAACTCGGTAGCGATGGAAACAATATCGATCACCTGTCCACTTGTACCGATGGCAACAAAAAGACTACTCTCATCAATTGCTTGCTGAATGAAGCGATAAGCGGGTGCAGGTTCGCCAAACATAACTACATTGTGACGCACTCGGTTAGAGTCGCAGGCTGGACAACGCTCATCATCGGTTTGCGCTCGATAGCCCACATCCCACACATGCCCGCACGCTTCACACCGTAAATCTCTTAATGTACCATGCAGATGAATTACATTCTGACACCCTGCACGCTCAAGCAAGTCATCAACATTTTGGGTCAAATTCCAGATTTGCCCTGGATACCGCTTTTCAAGATTTGCCAGTGCATAGTGGGCAGGATTAGGCTTTTTGTCGGCTAAATCTTTTCGACGGGCGTTATAGAAGCGTGTCACAAGCCCACGATCGGCTTGCCACCCTTCTGTGGAGCAGACTTGCATTACATCATACTCTTCCCACAACCCATCATGGTCACGAAATGTCCGTATGCCACTCTCGGCACTCAGCCCTGCACCACTTAAAATCATCACCTTTCTCATCAGTCACCCCCTAAAGAGATCCCCTCGCTACAACTACGGGTTCAACACCTTTGAGCGTTGAAGTGCCGCTTCAATCTCCTCTTTGGCAATATCGCCAGTCAACTCCAGCTCCACAGCACCATCTTCACCCTTAACTTCCATATTCTGAATCTTCTTTTTGGTCGCTTCACTCATACACTCACACTGTCCAGTAGCACAGTTTTGAACCATCTTAACAATATTCTCTTTCTTCACTTCCCCTGTAAAAGAGATTTTAACACCATGTTGTGTGGCATTGACTGTTTTGTTCATCATAGTAACTCCTTTTGAATGGTTGGTAATAGTCTCTCTTCGATTAATTTTTTGGTTTCTACAAATGCCTCATAAGGCTTGCCGTCAGGGTCTTCAAAGGCGACATGAATCGTCTTGACACCATCGGGGAAAACAGGACACTTCTCTTTGGCACTTTCACACACTGTTACAACCAAATCGAATGGTCCATCTTTTATCACCTCATCAATCGTTTTGGAGTAGTAGTCATCGCTCCATGCCCCTGCTTCCTCCAAAACCTTCTTTGCATTCGGGTTCACCCGTCCGCTTGGATTGCTCCCAGCACTGTAGGCTTCAATCCCCTCTGTACGCAAGTCTCGATTGATTAACCCTTCAGCAATAATGGAGCGACAACTATTGCCTGTACATAAAATTAAGACCTTTTTCATAGTTCACACTCTCTTGAAGCTCTTTTGAGTGGAGGTAGGTCGATAGGAAGTGTGCGAATCTCTTCGAGAGCCTCTTGACGAAACCTATCGATTGGTGCACGAATCCCATAGTATGCCCAGCGACCCTCTCTCTCCACCTTCAAAAAACCAGCCTCTTTTAAAATTTTTAGATGACGTGACAGGCGTGACTGAATCATCCCAAAAGATGCTTGCAGATCGCAGACACAAAGAGAACCGTGCAAGTCGATAAACTTCAAAAGTTTCACACGCGTCTCATCATAGAGTGCCCCTACTGTTTTTAAAAAGTCGTCCATCGCCTCCATCACACCATCCACTCCTATGAGGATACATAGATTTTTCGAGTGGCTATTATAGCATATATCTTAATATCTTGATATATGAGAGATAAAAAACACCTTTTAATCAGGCTCCAACACACCAACCACACGACCAATAATCTCAACACTCTCCAAACTTCGCTTCTCAGATGGATAGACAGGATTCAATGAGATAATCTCTGCCATACCATCACCATGTAAACGTAACTGCTTCACAAAGACCCCTGCATCGGTTCGGATCACAAACACCTCTCCATCGATCGGTTCTACTTTACTGCGGTCAAGAAAAATCGTTGCTCCATCGGGAATGTTGGGCTCCATCGAATCCCCCACCACATTGATTGCATCAATATACTTAAGTACCCTTTCACCACCGAGCTTTTCAACAATCCCCTCATCAAGCCGTAAATATTCGCTCTCCTCTTCATCATTGAGTGCTCCACCCCCAGCTGAAGCATTAACAGAGCGAAAGTAGCGAACCGTGGCGTATCGGTCGGTTGTCTCTACCAGTGAGCCTGGCATCTGATCATAAAGCATCCAGTTGATACTGATATTATGCAGGGCACAAAAGTCGGCAATCTGCTCCACAGGCACTTTACCACGCTTCTTTAAGACAGCAAAATAGGCAGGTGTAAATCCCAATGCTTCTGCAACATCCTTATCCCGTACCCTCTTCTCTCCCAACTCTTTTGAGAGAATATCTTTGACCCGTGTCATCACCTCATCAAACCGATTCATCAGAGATTCCTCGCCCAAATATTTCAAAGTATTATAACCACTTCACCCTCAAATAGGTGAAAAAATATCATTTGTAAAATTTTTTGGGGTGAGTCTCTCATTTCTTTGTACCATAACGCATCACTGTGACATGGAGGATTAAATGAACCCAATCAACAAACAACTACGCCACCTACGCCCACTCCTTTGTACACTACCAGGTATCGCTGTTATCACAACCTCAACAGCAGATGGAGGCATGGGAATTGGCGTGATGCTCACACTCTTAGGCATGGTTGCAGGTATCATCACCCATGAAGATACCCTACCCCACTTTTCTAAAGTGGCTGAGAAGATTTTTTAATCGGGTAACCATTGAGCTAACATGAAGGTTTCACCCACTTTTAACCCGTCTTAAACTATAGTTCGACAAACGAGTCAAACGTTCAACGCTATGAAACAGGCTTTATCACCATTCTGTAAATATTTCATCACGCATCATCTACAAGCCTTTACAAGAACGTTTTGCTCGATCACAAAGGAGTCTATAGTATGAAACGATTCACCAACTGGGCACGCACCACAATTTGCCGACCTAAAGATATTATCTACCCTGAAACCGAAGAGGAGATTATCGAAATTGTCAAACTCTGCAATGCCAGTAAAACCCCAATCAAAGTGGTGGGTGCTGGTCACTCCTATAATGATATTTTCTGCCCCGGTGACAATGGTGTCCTTGTCTCTTTAAAAAAGTTTAATGCACTTGAAGATGTCGATAAAGAGAAACACCAAGTTACCTTCCAAGCAGGTATGCGTATGCCAAGATTGATTCAACTCCTTAAAAAAGAGGGGCTTTCAATCTCTAACCTCGGTACCAATGTCTTTGATAATGTTGCAGGGAGTTGTGCAACAGGTTATCATGGTAGCGGTATCAACTATCGTATCTTTAGCAACTTTGTCACAAAGTTTGAGATTATCACACCAACAGGCGAAAAAAAGGTGATTACGAAAGATGACCCTGAATATGACATCTATGCAGTCAGTCTTGGCATGTTGGGCATCGTCATCCGTATTACACTTCAGTGTGAGCCCTACTTCAAACTCAAAGTGGTTGAAAGAAAGATGTCATTTGAAGAGATTGAAGCCAATTTTGAGACCCTTTTGAAAGAGAATGACCACTTTAAATTCATCTGGATTCCACATACCCGTGACTTTATGGTTTGGACAGCCAACCGCACCGAACAACCAGCCGATGGGTGGTGGAAGATGTTTAAAACTTACTTTGTCTCTGGAGTACTCATTAACAACTTCCTCCATGAGTTCCTTCTCTTTTTCGCCTCATTCAACCGCCGATTCATTCCAAAAATCAATCGACTCATGAGCCGTCTGCTTCTGCCTGAAAAAAATGTAAGTGTCTATCCATCACACTGGGCATTTTTCCTGCCACACGTGTTAAAGCAAGATGTTGTCGAATATGCCTTTAACATCAAAGATACCTTTAAAGTTTTTAGAGAAATTATTGAGATGATCGAAGAGAAGAAGATATATGTTGATGCTCCGATTGAGGTACGCTTTGTAAAAGGAGATACCTTTTGGATGAGTCCCACCCAAGGTGAAGATACTTGCTGGATCGGTACAAAGATCCATTTTCCGCTTGGTCGTGAACCAGAATATTTCCGTTATTTCAGTGAAGTTGACCGTATATTGCTCAAATATCGCGGTCGTCCGCACTGGGGCAAACAGTTTCGTATTACAACAGAAGAGTTTAAACAAAACTACCCAAAATGGGATGAGTTTTGGGCATTTGTCGAAAAAAACGATCCAAATGGAATTTTTACCAACCGCTTTGTCAAACGTCTAAAAGGCGAAGCTTAAAGCTCGATGACTCTCTTCTCATCGAGGCTCCTTCGCCCTGCTTCTAAAATGCGTGTTGTTGTCAATGTATTTTGAATCGTAGGAAGGGTGCGGTTATACTCTGAAAGCTTTGATGGATTGTCACGCAGTGCCAATGCCGATTCTACAAAGGTTGCAAGACTTTTATAACCATACCCCTCTTGACCAGCAAACTTTCCATCTCTTGGCGTATATTTCATAAATAGTGGATTGGCACTTTGAAAACCATTTGCATCGGTTGAAACTGTATAGCCCCGATGGGCTTGATCGACACGCACCTCACCATTA
>QNYO01000048.1 GCA_003978765.1 Hydrogenimonas sp.
AAAAATAACAAAACATTAGAAATATATTGTCATTAATTTCGATATTTTTACTAAATTTAATTTTTATTATAGAAAGTATTTTTAATTTAAACTTGATTCAATCTTAAAATGAGAATAGAACAGCAAAATCCTACTGCCTCTTCAAATACCTCAACAGATACCGATCCAATGAAATAGAAGCATCTACTGGTTGATTATTGATAATTTTATCAGCCATGATCTTTCCCATCAATGGGGCAAAGACAAATCCTCTTCCTCCAAAGGCTCCGATCATGTAGCAGTTAGGAAGATGGGGAATAGCATCAGACTCTGGTTTGATACTTTTGGATGGTACTTTGAGTGTGGCTTTGGCCTGTTCGGTATCGGCAACAGCACCGACGATGGGGAAATGGTCATTGACAGCAGAGCGATGACCAGCGTAAATACGTACCATTTGGCAATCTTTTAGTGCAGGCACCAAGGCAATGGCATCATCAATCAGCTGATTGACCCTCTCAAGCTCACTGCGTGGATCGTTGCGTACATGGGTCGCACCGATACGGACAATACCATCGATATTGGCTGAAACAGAGAGTTTTTGATGAAGTGTGACAGGAATATCGGCTGATGTTTTAACATCGACCCGTTCGCCCCAAACACCGCCAATCGTAATATAAGGCATATCAACAGGAGGCTTATCAGCCCCTGTGGCAAGTACGATATGTTTGGCACGATACTCTCCAACATACCAATACCCCTCTTGATAGAGAGGTTTGGCATCGATACCCCACTCTGTCTCTATCGAAGCGGTTAATGCTTTTGCCACCGTCATCGGATCGACAAAAGCACTGTGTTCAAAGTAGAATGCCCCATACTGCATCGCTGTGGGCGTAATAAAAGAGAAATCTTTAGAGTCGCACCATCGATAAGCAATATCGCAATGTTTTCGATAGGTTTCAAACTTTTTGGCATCACCCTCATCTTTGGGAATCCGCACCAACCCCTTTTGAAAAAGGGCTTCAGGTACACTCTTTGCATAAAAATCGATTGCAAAACGGTAAGCCTCATTGGTAATACGCTGAAGTGCACCACCCTTACCGAGGCGTGGGGAGAGAAAAGCACCCGCCGCACCACTCGCACCGGCAAGCAAGCCCTCTTTATCAATCAGCAGAACCCTCTGCCCTGCCTCTTTGAGCCAATAGGCGGTGCTAATCCCTGCGATCCCTACACCGACAACGATCGTATCGTACATCTTTAAATCGAAATCTCTTTAATATCGGCAACGGTTTTGAATGCTTTGTAGATCGAACCGACAAGGTTTCGCCGATTTGTTCTTAGCTTCTCATCTTCAGCATTCACCATAACATTGTCAAAGAAGCTATCAAGCTGTGGCTTCAGTCCAAAGAGTGCATCAAGTTGCATCTCATAATCGTCATACGATCTCTCAACCACCGCTTTAAATGCCTCATAGAGCTCACGCTCTTCCTCTTTTTCAAAGCAAGTTGGGTCGATTGAAAGTTCACCATCAAGGTCAATATCTTTACTGATATTCGCAACACGCTTAAAGGTCGAGAAGATCGCTTTAAACTCATCGCTCTCAGCAATATTTTTAAGTGCATTGACCTTCTTAACAATCTCATTAATATCACGTTCACCACTTGCAAGAACCGCAGTAATAATCGATGGGTTGGCATCAAGTGCTTTATAGAAACGCTCATCAAAGAACTTCTCAAGCTCTGCCGTATCGAAGTCGGCATACTCTGTTTTGAAGGTCTCAATCATCTCTGAAATATTGAACGGAATATCAAAATGGGTCACAATGCGAATAATCCCTGCCGCCGCACGACGAAGCGCAAATGGGTCACGTGAACCGGTTGGGATTTTACCAACCGAGAAGAGTGCCATCAAATTATCAAGCTTATAGGCAATAGCCAACAGTGCCGCAAAGAGGTTTTCAGGTAGATGACTCTCTTCACCACTTGGGAGATACTGATCGCGTATCGCCACCGCTACCAAATCATCTTCACCCAATGCTTTGGCATAGTAATAGCCCATGATTCCCTGCAACTCAGTAAACTCATAGACCATTTCACTAAGCAAGTCGGCTTTAGCAAGCATAGCAGCACGTTCAGCCAGTGCAATCAGCTCTCCATGCTCTTTAGAGGTCTCTTTTTGGAGTCGTTCGGCATAAATCTCTGCCAATTTTGTCGTGATAGCACTCTCACGTGCTGTTTTATCGTACATCGTTCCAAGACCATCCATAAAGACGATGTTTTTAAGCCCTTCAGGATTGAGACCATTGCGAAGGTCATTTTGATAGAAGAACATCGCATCGCTAAGTCTTGGTTTGAGTACCCGTTCATTACCAGCAATCACTTGAGAAAAATCATCGGTCTTGGCATTTGAGACAACAACAAAACTGTTATGCAACTTCCCATCTTTAAAGACAGGAAAATAGCGTTGATGCTCTTTCATACTGGTCATAATCACTTCTGGTGGAAGCTCCAAGAAGCCTTCATCAAAGCGTCCCATCAATGCCGTTGGGTACTCTGTAATGGCGACAATCTCATCCATCAACTCTTCATCACGCCCCACGGCAACCGCTTCACGCTCCTCAATTGCCTCAAAGCCTTTCAAAATCTTCTCACGACGTTTGTCGGCAAAGAGTTCGACACCGCCATTTTGAAGGGCTTCAAAGTAGGCTTTTGGTGAATCAATGGTAATTGGATCAAAAGAGACTTGACGGTGCAGGCGTGTTGTGTTGGAACTCTCCACACCAAAAAGCTCAATCTTTGGTACACTCTGACCAAAGAGTGCCAACACCCAGCGAACTGGACGGATAAACTCCTCTTTTCGATCACCCCAGCGCATCATCTTTCCAAAACGCATCGAGGCAATCCAAGCATTCACCATCTCATTGAGCAGTTTCTCGCTCGCCTCTCCTTCAATCTTCTTCTTATAGTAAAGAACCTCTTTACCGCCCTTCTCTCCACGACCAATCTCGCTAAGCGGTACACCACACTTTTTCGCAAAACTCTCCGCCGCACGAGTTGGCTCACCATCTTTAAAAGCGATCTGTACAGGCGGACCAAAAAGCTCCTCTTCACTATCTGGTTGTTTGATCAAAAACTCTGGATGCCACAACACAAGACGGCGTGGCGTATAGGAGAACTCAAATTCAACCAGTAGGCGATTCTCTTCAAGAATTTTCGCCCACGACTTCTCAATATCAGAAAGAATTTTTAAAAGGGGAACGGCGGGAAGCTCTTCCACACCAATTTCGATAAGCAATGGTTGGGTCATAACGTCTCCGAATGAGGGAAATAAAAATTGGTATGATTTTATCGAAAAGAGACTTTTTAGGTGCTTTAATGGCTTGCACAGATGTAACAGACATCTTCAGGAACGTTGGCAGAGTGCGGTGTATTGGCTTGGCTTTCCATACGATCACCAGGACGCAAGTCGAGTGTCACCCCATTTTCAATAATCTGAAGATGACCTGACACTACCCAACGCACCTCATCATGCGGATGGGTATGCTCTGGATAGTGCGTTCCTGCACTATCACACCACTTAAAGATATTAAAGTAGCCCTCCTCTTCGAGAATTTGGCGAATCTTTACCTCATCAGTTATTCCTGTATGTGTCACCTTTGCCATCGCTTCAAAGCTCCTTGGAATCGACGATAAATGTTACAGGACCATCATTAATAATCTCCACCTCCATCATCGCACCAAACCGCCCCGTCTGCACCTCAACATGCTGGCTCAATCTTTGACAAAACTGCTCATAGAGGCGTTTGGCATCTTCTGGTGGCATCGCATTTTCAAAACTTGGACGGCGACCCTTTTTGACACTACCTGCAAGGGTGAATTGGCTCACAACAAGTGCCTGACCGCCAACATCAAGGATACTTTTGTTCATTTTGCCCTGCTCATCGGCAAAAATACGTAGATTGATAAGCTTTGGGATTAACTTTTCTATATCCTCTTCACTATCCTCTTTGACCACACCAAGCAGTATCGTGTAACCTACGCCGATCTCTCCAACCGTTTCACCATCAATCGTCACCGAAGAGCGACGCACCCGTTGCAAAAGCGCAATCACTTCTCCTTCTCCTTTGGCTTAGATTCTGATCCATTCTCACCATAACGCTCTTCATATTTGTTGGCATGGTATCCTCGAATGATCCAAACCATAAAGAGGACAAAGCCAAGAATCATAATCACATCCATCACACTCTTCACATCATTCCTTTAAATGTTTCAAAATTTTGTCTTACCGCTTCATAGGCGATAATGCCGACACTAATCGAGATATTCAGACTACGCCCCTCTGGTGTCATCGGAATCGTAATACACCGCTCACGATTGGCTTCAAGTAGCTCTTTAGGAAGTCCTGTGGTTTCGCTCCCAAAAAGGAGAAAATCACCTGGTTTAAAATCGACTTCAAAATAGGGGCGGTCGCTCTTTGTCGTTGCAAGCCACATCCTCTTATCGCCATGCTCTTTCCAAAAGGCATCGAGTGATGGCCAAATGGTTGGATTAAGCTTATGCCAATAGTCAAGCCCTGCCCGTTTTAGACGTTTATCTTCGATCACAAACCCAAGCGGTTCGATCAGATGCAGTGATGCCCCCATGTTGACACACAAGCGACCGATCGTCCCCGTATTTGGTGCAATTTTTGGTTCAACAAGTACAATATTTACCATTTATCAATCACTCCACAATAAAGTGATAAAATTGTAACCAAAAAAGAGGTTTGAAAAGATGAAACGACACATTTTACTATGGCTTATTCCCCTACTTCTTCTAATCGGCTGTGCCAAAGCACCTGTAACAGGAAGAACACAGATTATTATGCTCTCACCCGAACAAGAGATGGCACTGGGCTTTCAAACCGAAAAAGAGATTTTTAAAACCGAAAAGATTACCAACGACCCACGCTACCTCTTACCAACCAAACGGGTCGGTCATCGTATTGCCAAAGCAACAGGACTCGATCTTGACTGGAAATTTTATGTCATTGAAAACGATAAAATCCCCAACGCCTTCTGCCTTGCCAACGGTCATGTCTTTGTCTATACAGGACTTTTTAAATATATCGACAATGATGACCAACTTGCCACGGTTATGTCTCATGAAATCGCCCATGCCATCGCCCACCATGTCGCCGAACGTGTGAGTGTGACGCAGATTACCAGTGTTGCCACCGCAGTCGCTTCTGAAGTGATTCGTGCCAAAACCAGCCAATACCAAGCCCTCTATGAAGCCGCCCTTGGTATCGGTTCGCAAGTGGGTGTGATTCTCCCCTACTCCCGCATGCAAGAGAGCGAAGCAGATCATATCGGACTTATCTTAATGGCTGAAGCCTGCTACGACCCACGAGAAGCACTAACATTTTGGGAGAAGTTCGCCAAAACAAGTAAAGGGGGCATTGTATATTTCTCCACCCACCCCTCATCATCTCAACGAATCGAGCAGTTAAAACGACTCATGCCAGAGGCGATCAAGCGTTATAATGTTTGTCATCTTGGGGATCGGGTGGAATAGGTGTTTTGGGGTGGATACTACGTTTTTAGTAGTATCCTTTTATTTTTATTGGTTAATTTCTTATGAGTCTGATTTTTTAAATCTTATTATCTCATTTATCTCATCTTTAATACCAATAATTGGAATATATAGTTTAAAATATGCAGATCCAATAGCCCCTTTAAACATTTCAAACTTAGGCCATTTTTCTTTTTTCCCAGCTTGTAAAGTATGTTCTATTGAAATATCAGGATAGGCATCAATATACACGATTCTACTGATTTTTAATTGCATTGCTTTTTTTGAGCATAATTGACATGGAGAGTCAGTTGTGTATAAAGTCCCATCAACTACAGTTTGACCACCAGACTTTGTTATTTGAAGAAAAGCATTCTCTTCAGGTCTTGGATTAACAAACAAAGTTTTACATTTTTGACATTCGTAGTAAGAAAAGCCTTCTTTTTTAAAAGAAAATTTTCCTTTTTCACCACAAGCAAC
>QNYO01000038.1 GCA_003978765.1 Hydrogenimonas sp.
TCTCTTAAACCCTATTTTCAAAGCATCTTGATCCCTATTCAAAAAGGAAAGGTGCAAGCCTCTCTGAAATCAGAGCACCTTTTCGTTCATGGTACGCTTTACTACACCAATCATATTGCCATAAAAGATCAAAAACCGATTGAAAGATTCCAGTTTCAAGCCCACCAATATGGTGGTCTGACACACGTTAGAGTGAATCAAAATATCGACCTCAACATCTCTTCAAAGGAGAGCAAACTCAAGTTAAAAGATATCGATATTAATATTGATCACCTCTTACAATATATCAACACCTATCTCTCAAACCATAAAGAGAAGAGTGCCTCGACGATCCCCTATAAGCTCTCTGTCGAAGGGTACCATAGCACCCTCTTTTATCAAAAGCTTCAACTTCCATCTCTCTCTTATCATGCAGTCATTCAACCTACCCCTTTTGCTCTTACATTTACCACGCACCACGATCGTGGAGAGATTCAAGGAGTTATCAAAAATCATCAACTTGTCATTACAGGTAAAGATCTCTCGGATAAGATTATCAAAGGGTTAACAACACTCTCTTATCTTCATGGAGGCTCTTTTAGCTTTACTGCCAAAGGTCGTGTTGATAATTTCCAAGGTACCATCCTGATCCAAGATACACTATGGGCAAAAAATGCCCTCTATAATAATATTTTAGCAATGCTCAATACGATACCGGCAGTGCTTCTACTCAAAGATCCCGGATTTAATAAAAAAGGGTTTAAAGTTCAACGTGGAGTGATTCAATACCATTTTCAAACCCCTACTCTCACTTTTGAAAATATTATCTTACAGGGGCATAGTGCCAATATTACTGGTAAAGGGCATATCAACTTTCAAGCTGATACCATTGCACTACGCATGCAGATCCACTTTTTAGAGAGTCTTACAAATATTCTTAACAAGATACCGATTGCAGGTTATCTGATCTTCGGAGATGATGGAAGTGTGGCTGTTACTTTAAATATCAATGGATCACTCTATGATCCAAAGGTTCAAACAGAGGCGGCAAAAGATATTGTCAAAGCACCACTCAATATTTTAGAGCGGACCTTAACACTCCCTTTCAAACTCTTTGAGTAACCCTTTTAAAGGTTACTCATTTCTTAAAACTTTCAATGCATCAATTTGCGATGCCTTCTTAGCAGGATAGAGAGAAGAAAGCAGTGTAATCACAAACGCACCGGCAATAATACTGACAAAGTCGATCCAATCCAACTCTAATGGTAAACGACTCGTTCCATAAACATCTTCAGGTAGTGAGATAATATCGAAATGTTTCAAGAACTCCATACCACCAAGCCCTAAGAGTGTGCCAACAAAAACACCACCGACACCAATAATCAGCCCTAACCTAAAGAAGATCTGCAAAATCTCTCTTTTGGATGCACCAAGTGAGAGCAAAAGAGCCACTTCACTTCTTCGATTCATCACTGTCATAAGCAGAGAGCTGACGATATTAAGAGAGGCTATGAGAATAATCAGCATCAAGACAATAAAGAGGGCACGCTTCTCCATCTGCATCGCTGCAAAAAAGTTACCATTCTGTTGCCACCATCCAATAATTCCAACTGTTGGTGGAAGTTCAGCACGTATCAACTCAATATCACGCATCGGATCTTTGGAGTCGATATGAATCCCATCATACTCCCCTGGATGGCGTTTGAGTATCTTTTCAAAGCTTTGGAATGAGGTGTAGTAGTAACTCTCATCATATGCATTCAAGCCCGACCGAAAGAGTCCTTCCACTTTAAAACGTTTTGAGAGAGGCATGAGTGAAAGACCTGCTGGCTCCATCTTTGAGAAGAGAAACATAATCTTATCGCCAATCCCAATGTTGAGCTCTTCCGCCAATGGCTTACCAATAATCATACCATACTTTCCAAAAGGCTTGGTATAGGCTTTTGCAAAGACCTCATTCACCTCTTTCTCACGCTCTGGATCGACACCAAACATCAAGCCACCCTTTAACGTGCCATTCATACGTACAAGGGCTTGGGTCTGCATATAGGGGCTGAATTTGAGATCAAGAAACTTATCTTCAAGTACATCAAGAAGCTCATCATTAATGGCACCACGCACCTTTGGATAGATGGTTAAGGGGTAGTTCATTACAAAGAGCCGTTTTTCAAACTCTTTCTCCATTCCATTCATAATCGCCATGGCAATAATCAAAACCGTTACACCAATGGCGATACCAAGAAATGCAAGGATGGCGGAGAGGAAGATAAAGGGGTGTTCACGGTCAAAGCGCAAATAGCGCTTGACCATTGTATTGACAAATTTACGGTTCATGCCTGGTTTGCAAGTACGCCACGTTTTGGACCACTTTTACCGCAACACTGCTTATACTTTTTCCCACTACCGCATGGGCAAGGGTCGTTGCGTGCAGGCTTCTTCTTCATAACAGACTTCTGCTCTTCCTCTTTATTGGTTGAGAGGTTTTGAATCTCTGACTCCATCTGTTGACGCATCTTCTCAATCGCCGCCTGCTCTTCTGCTAACTCCTCTTCACTCTTAAAGCGAATCAGATAGAGTGTCTTAAGAGTCTCACGCTTAATTGATTCGACCAGTTCAGTAAAGAGGTTATAACTCTCTTTTTTGTACTCAACCAATGGGTCTTTTTGGTTATAGCCTCTTAAACCAATACCTGTTTTAAGAATATCCATCTGATAGAGGTGCTCTCGCCACGCTTTATCAAGCACTTGAAGATACAAAATACGCTCAATCTCATGGCGCTGTTCTGGATCAAGTGCACCCATCTTCTCGTCATAGCGTGCTTTGAGCTCTTCTAAAAGATAGGTATAAAGCTCTTGATAATCTTTACCCTCTAACGCTTCTGCTTCAAACGATTCACCCAACTCCTCTAAGAGTTTTAGGCGAAGTTTTTCTAAATCGAAATCCTCTTGCGGTGCCCCTTCAAAGATACCGCACTCTGTCAACAATGCTTGCAGATACTCTTCACGAATCGCATCGATTTTGGCATCAATATCAAACTCTGGATTGAGCAGTTCATGGCGGAAGCGATAGATAATCTTTCGCTGTTCATTCGCCACATCATCATACTCAAGAAGATGTTTACGTGACTCAAAGTGGAGGTTTTCAACCTTCTTCTGTGCCTTTTCAACAGCACGAGTCACCATCTTCGATTCGATATACTCGCCCTCTTCAACCCCCATGCGCTCCATAATCGTTTTAATACGGTCACTACCAAAGATACGTAAAAGGTGATCTTCAAGGCTCAAATAGAATCGGCTCTCACCTGGGTCACCCTGTCGTCCTGCACGTCCTCGCAACTGGTTGTCGATTCGACGACTCTCATGGCGTTCTGTACCGATAATATAGAGACCACCAAGTTCACGCACTTCATCGTCAATTTTAATATCAACCCCACGACCTGCCATATTGGTTGCAATCGTTACAGCACCTTTTTTACCTGCATCTTTAATGATTTCTGCTTCATGCTCATGGTTTTTCGCATTCAAAACATTGTGAGGAATCTTCTCTTTTTTCAAGAGTTCATGCAAAAGCTCTGACTTTTCGATCGATGCTGTACCCACCAATACAGGCTGTCCCTTTTTATTGCGCTCTTTGATGTCACGAATTACGGCATCAAACTTTTCACGCTCTGTTTTATAGATCAAGTCGGGCTGGTCTTTTCGGATAACCGGTACATTGGTTGGAATTGAGATAACGTCGAGATTGTAAATTTCAGCAAACTCTGTCGCCTCTGTCTGTGCCGTTCCTGTCATACCCGCAAGCTTTTCATACATACGGAAGTAGTTTTGGAAGGTAATATCAGCAAGGGTTTGTGACTCCTCTTTAATCTCAACACCCTCTTTGGCTTCAAGTGCTTGGTGCAACCCTTCACTAAAGCGTCGCCCCTCTGAGAGTCGCCCTGTAAACTCATCAACAATAACAATCTCACCATCTTTGACGACATAATCAACATCGCGTTCAAAAAGGTGGTGTGCTTTGAGTGCTTGATCGAGATGGTGGGCTAAAATAGCATTCTCCATTGCATAGAGATTATCAACCCCAAAGAGCTTCTCTGCTTTTTCAATTCCCTTTTCGGTAACAAGAATCACACGGTTTTTCTCATCGACGGTAAAATCTTCATCGCGTACCATCTCACGTGCCACTTTATCAGCACGGATATAGTTTTCAAGCTTACTACTTGTTGGTCCTGAAATAATGAGTGGGGTTCTTGCTTCATCGATCAAAATGGAGTCAACTTCATCGACGATTGCAAAGTAGTGGTCACGTTGTACCATCTCATCAAGCGAATATTTCATATTGTCACGCAGATAGTCGAAACCAAACTCATTGTTGGTTCCATAGGTAATATCTGCATCATATTGCGCTTTTCGAGTCGCATCATCATGAATCTCTGATGTAATGACACCAACCGTATAACCTAAAAATTCGTAAATCTTGCTCATTTCGGTCGCGTCACGTTTAGCAAGGTAGTCATTGACTGTGACGACATGTACACCACGTCCAAGCATCGCATTCAATACAACAGGCAGGGTTGCCACAAGAGTTTTACCCTCCCCTGTCTTCATCTCTGCAATCTTATTATCATGCAGAACCATACCACCGATTAGCTGAACATCGAAGTGGCGCATTCCCAAAGTACGCTTTGAGACTTCACGTGTAATTGCAAAGGAGTCAAACAAGACATCATCAAGTGTTGCCTCACCACTTTGAACCTTCTCTTTTAAAGCATGAAAAGCCGCTTTGAGCTCATCGTCGCTCATCTTCTCATATTTTGGCTCTAACGCATTAATCTTTGCAACTTTTTTCTGATACTTTTTAAGTTCTCTATCATTAGCTGTTCCAACAATGGCACGAAAAAGCGATTTAATCATATTCATTCAACCTTTATTATAGACCTGATTAACGGATAGAATGTACCATACATTATGAAACATTCTATCCGCTACTTCTCTTTTAAGCCATCGATTTTATCACACTTTTACAAAGCTTTCTATAAAATCAATCTTATGAAAAAAATAACACTTTTAATGCTCTTAGCATCACTTCTTAGCGCATCGCTTCCTATTCCCAATCAAATCCACGCAACCTTTCACCAAACCGTCATCCATGCAGAGAATAATGAAACACTTAACTATCAAGGTCGTATGTGGATACAGCTTCCCAATGAAGCCAAATGGGTTTATGAAAAACCGATTGAAAAAATCATCTGCCTCCTACGCAACCGTGCATGGGTTATTGAACCAGAGTTAGAGCAAGCCACCCTTTTTCAGCTTCACAAAGCAATTCCTCTCCTTGAACTTTTAAAAAAAGCACAGCAGATCGCTCCACACACCTATAAAGCGACCTATGAGGGTATGGAATATACGATTACAACCGATAAAAATGAACAAGTCAAAAAGGTAGAGTATATCGACGACTTGGGTAACCGTGTCATCTTAGCGTTTGAAAATGTCGAAACCAAACCGTTTGATCGATCTTTACTGAAGTGTACGATTCCTGAAGATTATGACATTATTGATGGGCGGTTTTGAGGAGGTTGAGTTAAAAAGTATTTTATTTCAATATGAAAACATTTCTACTAAAATATTTGCAATCTCTTTTGCTTTTTCTTCTTCTTCAACTTTTCCAATCTTTTTGACTAATCTACTTTTATCAACTGCCCGTATTTGATCAAGTAAAACCAATCCATCT
>QNYO01000004.1 GCA_003978765.1 Hydrogenimonas sp.
TAACAGAACAGGCACGAAATTTAGAACATGTTTTATTAGCAGGCTTTACCCATGAGCCAGCTGTCCGCTTGGCCGAACGGTTGAGTCGTATGGTTCCAGGGAATCTTCATCGGCTCTTCTTTGCAGATAATGGTTCAAGTGCTATTGAGGTAGCGTTGAAGATGAGTTATCATGCCCATCTCAATCAAGGCGAAAATCGACCGCTCTTTCTTTCGTTAACCAATAGTTATCATGGTGAGACGCTTGGCGCACTCTCTGTAGGGGATGTGGAACTCTATAAAAAGACCTATGAGCCAATTTTGATCCGTTCGATTCAGACCCCTGTCCCTAAAGATCGGAGTGAAACTGCAGCCCGTGAAGCTGCAAAAGCACTTGAAGCGATCCTTAAAGAGAAGGGTAGAGAGATCTCTGCCATGATTGTTGAACCCCTTGTACAGTGTGCCGGTTATATGCATATGTACCATCCACTCTATCTCACATTAGCGAGCGAACTTTGTAAAGCCTACAATGTTCATCTCATTGCTGATGAGATCGCTGTCGGTTTTGGACGAACAGGAACAATGTTTGCGTGTGAACAGGCTGAGATTGTCCCTGATTTTATGACCCTCTCAAAAGGTTTAACGGGTGGGTATATGCCACTTGCTGTTGTATTGACCCATGATGAGATCTATCAAGCCTTTTACTGTGACTATCTTGAGTATAAAGCCTTTTTACATTCGCATAGCTATACAGGCAATCCACTTGGGTGTAGTTGTGCCAATGCCGTCCTCGATATTTTTGAACGTGAGAGTGTCATTGAAAAAAATCGTGAGAAAGCGGCTTGGATGAGCGAGCTTTTGAAACCTTTTGAAAGGCTTGATAATGTTAAAGAGGTGCGCCAAACCGGGATGATTGCAGCGGTTGAGTTGCAAGGGTATCGTCCTGAGGAGAGAGTGAATCTAAAAATCTTTGAGTACTGTTTAAAGCATGGTCTCTTTATCCGTCCACTTGGTCATGTTCTTTACTTTATGCCACCGTATGTGATTAGCGAAGATGAGATGCGTCATATGATTGAGACAGCTTATGATGCGGTGAAGGCATTAACCGTTCGTTAAGAGTTTTGGATATAATTTGCCTAGTGTGCTTAAAAAGGAGATGATTCATTGAGTGAGAAGATTCCACACATTCCTGTATTGTTAGATGAAGTTCTTCAGGTGTTTGAGAATATACCTAAACAAGAGGGAGATTTTATCGACTGTACCCTTGGATATGGCGGACATAGTGAAGCGATTTTAAAGCAGTTTCCCCATATTCATCTGATTGGTATCGATCAAGATCCTGAAGCGATTGCCTTTGCGACCCAACGTTTGGCACCTTTTGGTGAGCGTTTTGAAGCACGACAAGGTCGTTTTTCTGATCTGTTACCCTCTCTACTTGAGGGTTCAATATGTGGAATACTTGCCGACTTTGGTGTCTCCTCTTTACAGCTTGATAAAAAAGAGCGTGGCTTTAGTTTTCTCTCTGAAAATCTTGATATGCGGATGAACCCTGAAGCAGAGTTGAGTGCGTATGAGGTGGTAAATCACTATCCACAACATGAGCTTGAACGTATCTTTAGAGAGTATGGCGAAGAGCGCGCGTACAAAAAAGCTGCCAAAGCCGTTGTCGATGCACGAGAAAAAAAGCCGATTGTAAGTGGTATGGAGCTTTCAGAGATTTTAGTACGTGTCCTTCCAAAACGGGGGAAAACCAATCCAGCGACACCACTCTTTCAAGCCATTCGCATTGAGGTCAATGATGAGTTGGGAGAGATTGTTCGATTGCTTGATGCCTTAGAGTCTCATCCCCCCAAAGGGGCGGTAGTTGGATTGATTACATTCCATTCGCTTGAAGATCGGTTGGTCAAACAGCGTTTTAAAAAGTGGAGTACATCATGTATCTGTCCACCTGATGCATTTCGATGTACATGTGGTAATGATCATGCTTTGGGAAAAGTATTAAGTCGTAAGCCCTATATAGCATCTGCCAAAGAGCTTCAAGAGAATCCACGGAGTCGAAGTGCCAAACTTCGTGCATTTCAATTTTTTGCATAGGGTAACGTAGGGGAGAGTGTTTGATGAAGCGATCAGAGAGTGAGAAACAGCAGCTAACTGAACAGTTTGATGGTTCCGTTTATGATAGTACAGCTGATTGGCAATTTCTACTGTTGGTGATCATCTCTGTATGGATTGCACTGCTTCTACTCTTACCAAAAATCTATTTAAGAAACTCGATCTATTATCAAAGTCGTGCGATTGACCGTTTGGAGACACAATATAGTGCTCTTGTAGAAGAGAATCGACTTTTGAGTCGAAAAGTTGAAGCCTTAAAGGTAAAAAATCAGATTTTGGATACCCTCTTTTAGAGAGAAGATATGATAGAGAAATTGATTCGATTTGCCATTGAAAAACCGATTCTTAACCATATCTTTTTGCTCTTTCTTCTCATTCTTTCAATCTTTGCGTATCGTAATATTCCCAAAGAGATTTTTCCTCCAGGTACCCTTGATCGGGTAACCATTACAGGACACTACATGGGAGCAAGTGCCGACTTGCTCGATAAGATGGCAGTCCATACAATTGAAGAGGGATTAAAGAATTTAAGCGAAATTGATACCATTGAAGCGGTCATTAAGAATGGTGAATTCTCTATTGGTGCCGATATTAAGCCAGGTAATGATCCTGAGATGGTTTTGGGGGATGTCAAAGATATTATCTCCAATATACGGCGCGATCTACCCTCTGATATGGATGAACCGATTGCAAAAATTGCCAAACGTAACTTTCCTCTTGTCATTATTGCTGTGGCAGCCAAAGAGCCTAAAAGGGTGTTACTGCATGTAGCGGATGAGATTAAAAGCGATCTTGCTAACTTCAAAGATTTAAGTGATATTATTATCTACGGTGATGCAGATGATGAGCTTGACCTCTTTATCGATAGTGAGAAGGTGAAGGCATTAGGTCTTTCATACCGTAGTGTGGTCAATGCACTCTCTCAATTGGCATCTATCTTTCCCATTGGTACCGTTAAACAGCGTGGCAATCACCTCTTTATTAGTACCATCAATGGTGAGAAGGATGCCAAAAGGCTTGAAGAGACCATCTTACGTATTGATGGGAAGAGTATCTTTTTAAAAGATATTGCAGAGGTGAAGTTTCGGCTAAGTGATGCCACAGAGATTTCACACTTTAATGGTGTCGAAAATGTCTCGATATCGGTGAGTAAGTCGGAAGAGGGGAATGCGATTGCTCTCTCTAAAGCGATTCGAGAACTTCTTGAAAGCTACCATCAAAAGTATCCTGAATTTACCTTTGATGTCTATACCGATACCTCGATCTGGATAAAAAATCGTCTTAATACGGTTGTTTCTAATATTCTCTTTGGGCTTGGGCTTGTCTTTTTAGCGATGCTCCTTTTTGTCAATAGCCGTATTGCACTGGTTGTGGCGATTGGTATTCCTGTCAGTTTTATGATCGGTTTGGTGGCAGCTGAAGCCTTGGGGTATAGTCTTAATATGCTAACACTGCTTGGGGCATTGATTGCGCTTGGTATGTTGGTGGATGAAGCGATTGTTGTTGCCGAGAATATCTACCGCTATATTGAAGCTGGGATGGCACCCAAAGAGGCGGCAATCAAAGGGTCGGTTGAGATGTTTCCAGCGGTTTTAACCGCAACGATGACGACGGTCTTTGCCTTTTTACCCCTTTTATTGCTGAGTGGAAAGCTTGGAGAGTTTATTAAAGTCTTACCTGTTATGATTACAATCTTACTACTTAGTTCACTCTTTGAGGCATTCTACTTCTTGCCACTTCATGCCAAAGATATGCTCAAACCTGTCAAAGAGAGAGGATTTACCCAACGCTTTTGGGCATACAGTTATCGCCTCTATGCAAAGATGCTTGCCTTCCTCTTTCGCTACAAATATATTTCACTCATATCGATGCTTACACTAATTATCTCTGCGACTCTCTTTTTTGCATCACAGAGTCGTTTTCAACTCTTCCCAACCTTTGATACCACACAGATCTATGTCAATGGTGAAGTCGATATTAATAACGATCTTGAAGATACAGAGAAGATTGTCTCTCAACTTGAGAAGGTACTTCTTCAAAATCTTTCAAAAGAGGATGTCTCCTCCATTACCGCAGTGATTGGTTTGAAGCTTGATAGTAATAATAAGGGAGAGCATGCCGATAATCTCTTCCATATCTTTGTCAACCTCCATGAGCCTGTACCCAAAAACTTTTTTGACCGTTTTATTAACCCTTACTTAAGTCCAGAGTATGATGACCATGATATGATTCGACACCATTCAGCCCAAGAGGTGGCTGAGATGATCCAAAAGCTTGTTGCCCCTTTTCGGGAGAAGAAAGATCACTACGGTCCACTCTTTAAAGAGATTAATGTCATTGTGCCTCAAGCAGGGATTGTCAAGAGTGATATTGAGATCTCCTTTAGTGGGTCGGTTAATCAGGTAGCAATGGCATTAAAGCAGGTTAAGAGTGCCTTAGCTGAAATTCAAGGGGTTGAGAATATTACTGATGATGCAAAGCCTGGTGAAGGTGAGTTAAAACTACATATTAATCGCTACGGAGAGCAACTTGGATTTAGTGAAGGAGCCATTACCCAAGCACTCCAACCCTTCTTCCTTCAAGGTGAGTATGGAAAGATGTTTAATGATGAGGGGTTGGTACGGATTCGACTGCAAGATATTCAAAAAGAGTCTTTAGAGCGGTTTGAGCAGTTTGAACTACAAGTTCCTGGAACGATGCAGTGGGTGCGATTGCGTGATATTGTCGATTTTGAGCACCAAAACTCTTTTGCAAAAATTTTTAAAGTGGATGGTGCGCGTGTCAGTACCGTCTATGCCTCTTTGAATAAAGCAGTTATCACATCAGGAGAGGTGATGGAGAGGCTTGCACCTCTTTTTAAAAGCTTGAAAGAACAAGGGGTTACTATTGAGATTAAAGGAGAAGAGAAAGAGAATCGAACGGTTCAAAAAGAGATTGTACAATCTGCAGTCATTGCACTCTTTTTAATCTTTGTCGCACTTGTTTGGATGTTTGACTCCATTCTTTTACCACTCATCACACTCTCAACGATTCCACTTGTGATGTTGGGTGTTTTGGTTGGACACAATATGATGGGACTACATTTAACGATGCCAAGTCTGATTGGGATAGTCGGGCTTGCTGGTGTTGTGGTCAATGATGGCTTGATTATGCTCGATTTTATAAGAAAAGGTAGAAGCGATGAAGAGGTGATTGAGCGTGCTGTATTGCGACTTCGCCCCATTCTTTTGACCTCTTTAACAACCGTTTTAGGACTCTCATCTCTGATCTTTTTTGCCTC
>QNYO01000070.1 GCA_003978765.1 Hydrogenimonas sp.
ATGATGCCATACGAAGCCGATATTATTGTAAGAAGTAGCAGTACTTGGGTGGTTTTTCCCGAGGGTAGCAAGAAATATATGTAGAGTTTTGTTATAGAATTCAAGAGCTTTGTCATACTCTCCTTTGTGATACCATACTGAACCGATATTATTGTAAGAAGTAGCAGTACTTGGGTGGTTTTTCCCGAGGGTAGCGAGATGTATTTGTAGAGCTTGATTATAAAATTCAAGAGCGTTGTCATACTCTCCTTTGTTATTCCATACGGCACCGATATTATTGTAAGATGAAGCAGTACTTGGGTGGTTTTTCCCGAGGGTAGCAAGATATATTTGTAGAGCTTGATTATCGAATTCAAGAGCTTTGTTATATTCTCCTTTGCTATCCCATACTAAACCGATATTATTGTAAGATACAGCAGTATCAGGATGGTTTTTACCAAGGGTAGCAAGACGTATCTGTAATGCTCTATTGAGATGTTCAAGGGCTTTGTCGTAGTCTCCAAGTTTATAATAGATGCCTCCATAATCATTTAAGATATCAGCATCTTCAATACCGATGGGAATATACTTTTCAAACTCCTCTTTAGCCTCATTGTAGCGAACTTCTTCCATATAGCTTAGGGCTTTTTGGTAGTGTGCTTTAACGAGGTCATCTCCTGTTGCTTGATTTTCTGCAATAAAGCGGTCAAGTATCTTTCGAACATCATCAAAACGGAGTTCATTAAAGGCTTTTTCTACCTCTTTTTGGGTTGTATCATCAAGACGTTGGGAAGCAATCTTTCTAAGAAGCTCTCTTTTTTCTTCTAAAAGCTTTTGGGCATTGTTTTGATATTTAGCAAGTTGGATTTTAAGGTTTTTGTAGGTTTTTGGATTTTGTAGTGCTTTTTTCCAATCTTCCCCAAAATACTCTTTTAAAAACTTCTCTTTATTACCATAAATTTGAAGCCCTTGTATAAGCTTTTTAATCTCTTGAGTATCTTGTCTGATATTTCTGGTATCTTGTGCAATGGTAACAATCTCTTTAGAGTTTGTATGTTGACCATTAACTTGATAGAGTGAAAGTGAAGTGACGATAATAAGGAGCATAATAGTTAAGATATTCTCTTTTACTGTCATAGAGTGGTTTGCAGACTCTGAAACTTTGACAAAAGAGAGAACCAAAAAGAGGGCGGTACCAAGAATAACCAACTCCCAGCTACCACCTCCACCAAAAATAAGAGCAATCCCTTCCCAAAGCATAGGGTGTAAAACATTATGCTCAATCTGCTTTTGTGCAAAAGCTTCAATGACCTCTCCCAGTTTCCATGCAACTGCTTCACGGATTGTAAAGATTATAATTGGAGTGACAACAGTCCAGTAGTTTTTTGAAGATTTGAGTTTTTGAATGAGTTGAATAATGGTATTGACGAGAGGATGATTTAGGAGTCGATTGAGGTGGTTGATGATATCCATAGTAAGCTCTTATTGTAAGTTTATGATGAAAACATGGGATATTATATCAAAACTCAATATTTAACTATTTTTAGTTTAAAAACCAGTAAAAATAATTACTTTTTAAATATAAAGATATTAGAATTAACATAATGTCTATATCTATTTAAGTTTAAGAATTATATTTATTTATTAATAGATAAAAGGTTACCTCTTTTTATGTAAAAAAATATTCTAAACAGTATTATTTTCATATGGAATAAATGAAATTTGAATCGTTTACAGTGTAAAAAAGAGGCAAAAAATCTCCAAAACTCCCCAAGTTATTATAAATACTTATTCATTATTAGATAAACTCATCAACTAAATAAGTATATTTTAATATATTTTTACCTATAATTTTACAGAATAAGAAATATTTCAGATTTTGCAGGCTGAAAGAGTTAAAGTCTCTTCTTACTTTAATGAAAACAGGAAAGCAAAAAGTTATCTTTTTGTTTTCATGAAAAATCAATGTTAGGGGTTGTCTATGAAGCAGGAAAAGAGAAGTGCATCGAAAATGGCTCTGTTGACCTTTATTGTGATCGGGGTTGTGATCGGTGCAGTTGCCTCGTTTTCAACAGCAGTGATGGTTGAAGAGACGAGTGGAAAAGAGTTTTGTACCCAGTGCCATACGATGCAACCGATGGCTGATGCCTATTTGGATGATGTTCATGGTGGTCACAACAAAGAGGGGTTGACAGCAAAGTGTGTTGATTGTCACCTACCACACGACTCACTGGTTGGCTATTTGGTAGAGAAGGCGAAGACAGGTATCCATGATGTCTGGGCTGAGTTTACCTATGACAAGAGTACGATCGATTGGCAAGAGAAACGCAAACATGCCAAACACTTTGTTTTCGATAGTGGTTGTCTGCATTGCCATACCAATCTAAAAGAGGCAACAATGGGATCACCAAAAGCTTTTGTTGCCCATAAAGCCTACTTCCTCAACCACACCAAAAAGTGTGTTGAGTGTCACGAAAATGTTGGTCACCACAATCTTGGCGACCATCTCTCTCAAATCCAATCTAAGGAGAAGAAGTGAAATCCATACCAAAGAAGGAGGGACCCATGCGGTTTAAGTCACTGATGATCGCAACGGTGCTTGCATCGGCATTGAGTATGTCGGCCAATGCAGCAGCAAAAGCGACCGAATATGTTGGGGATATTAGCCCTAAAAATCTTAAAGTTACACGTGGAATGACAGCTGAGGCAAAACGGTGTGTCGAGTGTCACGCTGAGAAAACACCGAACCATGTGAATGACTGGAGACAGAGCCGTCATGGTCATGTTGGTGTCTCATGTATCGATTGTCACGGTGTATCAAAAGATAACCCAATGGCAGGTCAGAACTGTCCAGGTGTTAAGGGTACCAATACTTACGTATCTATTCTTGTAAGTCCAAAGACTTGTGAAAAGTGTCACCCAAATGAGGTAGAAGAGTTTAAACATAGTGGTCACGCACGTGGTGCGATTCAAGTACGCTCTAAAGAGAGTATGCAGACTTTGATGCACCACTTTGAGGGTCGTGATCATCCAAAATTGAAAAATGCACCACAAGCAACTGGTTGTATGCAGTGTCACGGTACAGTGATTCAGCTTGACGAGAATAAACAACCAACAGCTGAAACATGGCCAAACTATGGTATCGGTAATGTTTATCCTGATGGTGGTGTAGGTAACTGTAAATCGTGCCACAGTGCGCATACCTTCTCAATTGCAGAGGCACGTAAACCAGCGGCATGTGCAAGTTGTCACCTTGGACCAGACCATCCAGATATTGAGATCTACAACAACTCAATGCATGGTCATATCTTTAATGCAGAGGGCAATACATGGAAGTATGATTCTGCACCAGATGCATGGGAACCAGGTGATTATCGTGCACCAACATGTGCAACATGTCACATGAGTGGTATTGGTGATCTTAAAACAACACACAATATTAGCCGACGCTTGAAGTGGAATATCTGGGCACCAATCTCTAAACTTCGAGATGGTGGATATGAAACTGCTGCAAAAGAGTATCAAGAGCATGGTAAGTTTACTAAAGGTAATCCTTTAGCTGGACACCCTGATGGACACGAAGCAGGTCGTGCAGAGATGGAGAGAGTTTGTAAGTCATGCCACTCAACACTCCATACTAAGAACTTCTTCAAAATGGCTGATCAGCATGTCGAACTCTACAATGAGTATGCAAAAGAGGCTAAGAAGATGATCGATGAGTTGAGCAAAAAAGGTCTCATGATGAAAGATAAGTGGGCTGATCCTGCATTCAAAGTGTGGTATCACCTCTGGCATCATGAAGGACGTCGTATGCGCCAAGGTGCACTTATGAATGGTCCTGACTATGCACACTGGCATGGTGTCTTCGAGCTTCAGCAAGATATTCGTGAGTTGCGAGCAATCTACAACAAACGTATGAAAACTGGTAAGATCGAAGAGTAATCTACCATGAAGGAGGGGGTAACCCCTCCTGACTCTCTAAAAAGCTTGATTTAACGACATGATCGTGTCGTTAAACCACGTTTTTTTATCTCCATAACTCTGATTCAAAGGATAAACATTGAAACGACTTTTTATAACAGTTGTCTCATCTTTTCTACTTGGTTGTAGTGCCTATGCTGGTGATGTATTGGCTGTTGTCAATGGGCATGAGATTACAACCGATGTTGCACCAAAAAACTTTAAAGATTTAAGCCCTGAAGAGCAACGACAGATTATTAACCGTTTGATTGAAAAGTATTTGGCTGCCAATTATGCACTCCATACCGATATTGTCAAAGATCCAGAGTATAAGAAGGTGTTGGAGCATATTTTGAATATCCCATCAACACCTCAAAAGTCTCAAACATTGGCTGAAGCGGTTAAAAAGCCTGCAGGCTATACCGATGAACAGCTCTTGAGTAAAAAGGGACTTTTGGCATTCGATTTTCTTCTTGAGCGTAAAGCAGAGTCGATGCAACCCGATGAAAAAACATTACGTGAATTTTATGAGTTGAATCGCTACAAATATGACACTCCAGAGATGGTTGAGGTTGCAACGATTGTTGTGGAGAGTAAAGAGGAGGCGGATAAGATTGTCAAAGAGCTTAATGATGCAAAAGGGGATTACCACCTCTTTAGTACATTAGCCAAAAAGTACTCTAAAGCACCAGATGCCAAAGATGGTGGTTATCTTGGAAAAATCCCTGTGAGTGATCTTAATGAGGTGATTGCATCACATATTCTTGCACTCAAACGTGGTGAACATACGGAGCCAATTAAGACAGTCTTTGGTTATCAAATCTACTATCTTATTAACCATATTCCAGCTGTTACGACAACATATGATATGGTCAAAAATCGTGTGAAAGAGGAGTATATCCGAAAAGCAGTCAAAGCGTGGGCTTATGACACTATTCAGTCACTGAAAGCATCGGCAGATATTACGATCAAAGCTGAGAAGTAATTTAATCTTTTTATGGTGGCGATTAATGCCACCCTATTTTACTTATAAGAGAGCTGTTAAGAAGAGAAGCAAAATTTCTTTTATCAAAAGAAGAGAAGCAAACGAGATAGATGTGCTAAATATATAAAATATGATTATAGTTTTTTTGCTCTCTGCATATGCAAGATTTCTCAAATATTCCCATAGAGCTTCAAATTTACCTAAAAGTTTAGAAATACAAATTTGTTTAGATATTATTAAATAGAGTGTTAATACACCAAAAAATGC
>QNYO01000084.1 GCA_003978765.1 Hydrogenimonas sp.
ATTATTCTCCTAACTACAAGCTTGTTCATCGGCGACTATTTTATCTTTTATCTGCTTAATTGCCATTAATTTTTGCTATCTATACCACGATAGTTTTCAAAATATTCATCATGCTCTTTAGGATCTAAAAAGAAAAAATTCTCTCCAATATAGTATAAAGTAAGCATAATGCCCAATGCTCCCAATGCTATTGCCCACTCTGTAAAAGTTGGTGAATATTCTACCCAAGAAGGAGCAAGTTGATACTCACGAATTTTAAGTGTCTGCATAGGATACAAAAGTGTATCGTGTACCAAATCGTAACGCATAAAAAATATTCCTACCATTCAGCCAATTGAAGCATAAATAATTTTCTTAATAGCTTTTGCTTTACTAAAAAGAATAATTAAGAATGGTATTAACATTCCAAGAAGCAGTTCCCCAATCAGAAAACCTGGAGATGTTAAAATATGCAATGCTGTATCTGCTCTTTCAGGAACACCACCGTAAATTGCAGTCATAAATCTCCAAAACTCAAAAAACATAAGGATGGCTATAAGTAATCCTAGAAGACGTGCTAAATGTACCAAAAATTTCTCCATCTGCTCATCAAATTGCATTTTATATTTATATCCATACATTAAAAAAAGTAAATAACATCCTGTAATCATTGCAGACAAGATGAAATATACTGGATAGAATACACCATTTGCCAATGGACGTCCAACAAGAAAACCAAAAACTGCACCAAGGTTTGAATGTGCTGCAATTCCGATTAAAAGACCACCAAGTCCAAACATTGTAGACCATTTATGATCATCTCTTGAAAGGAATATAAACTCCATTACTATAAGACCCAAATAGATGGAGTAGAGTACACCCATACCCCAAATTGCAGATGTCAAACCAGGAGAAATAGTGTTATAGATCATCATACGAACAGGATGCCCTATCTCAAGACCTATGACAGCAAATCCTGAAAGGATGGTAATGATTGCTCCAAAGATTGCTCTTTTTCCTATAAATTCAAAACTTTTAAATTTAAATACATGCCCCAATGCGGAAATAATACAAAGTCCAGTTGAGGATACAACAAAAAAGATATACATAGCAATTAACAATCCCCAAGGATGCTCTCTAGTAACTCCATAAGCATGATGTCCATGCATAAAGTAGTTTATAACACCAATGCCAAACAGAGCTAAAAGCAGAATTGTCAAGCCAGCCATAAAAATATTAAATGGTGTCTTTTCAAAACTAAACAGTGCTTTTAACGTTATCTCTTTATGCGGTAATATTTTACTTATACTTAACATTTTTACTCCTTATACCAAATAAAACAGTTTTGGTTTTGTACCAATATGGTCTTTTAAGACAAAATGCTCACGAGTTCTTAAAAGTTCACTAATTTCACTATTTGGATCATCCAAATCACCAAAAACACGCACTTTAGTAGGACAAGTAGCCTGACAAGCTGTTGTAACTTCACCTCTTGCCAACCTAGTATCAGAACAAAATGTACACTTATCTACTGTCATTGTTCTATCATCTACATATCTTGCATCATAAGGGCATGCAACCATACAGTAGCTACATAAAATGCATTTATCACTGTCAACTCTGACAACTCCGTTTTCATCATAATATGTTGCTTGTGTAGGGCAAACTTCCTGACAAGGAGCATTTTCACAATGTTGACACTGGCTTGGTACAAATGTACTAGAAGCTATGCTTAAATTTGGCCATTCACCTTCTATCTCTTTTACACCTACCCAGATACGGTGTTTGTCAGCACCGAGAAGTACACCATTCTCTTCTTTGCAAGCAACTTCACAAGCTTTACAATTGATACAGTTTTTATAATCCAAGGCCATTCCGTATCGTGCCATCTTTTAAACCTTTCTTATCTCTACATTTGTTTCATGCATTGCCGCACCGCCATAAACAGGCTCTAAAACATCTTCTATAACTGCATTATCGTTTCCACCACTTCTGTAAGCCCAAGTAAGTGCTTCAGACTCTTCACCAAATCCATGTATGAAAAAGACTTGATCAGGGGCAATCTTCTCTGTCGGATACGCTTTTATGCGTATAGTTCCTGCTTTGCTAGATACTTCAACTAAATCACCAAACTCAATGCTCTTCTGTTTTGCAACACGCTTGTTGATCCATATGTAGTTTTCATGTATAAGATCATGTAACATTGCATTATTTGATGTACCGCTTTGCGTAAATTGTGCATGACGACCGGTTAATAGTCTAAATTTACCTTCAGGTACTTTATATTCATACTCATCATGCCAAGTAGGCATAGGATCAATACCTTTTCTTGCAAGACTTTTTAGATTGCATTCAACTTTTCCGGAGTTAGTTTTAGGCTTACCTCCTGTTACACTGTAGTAACGTGCATTTTCTGGATAGTATTGATACTCATTCAGTGAAATTTGTTTAAAGTATTTTTCTCTTTCAGGATAGTAAACACCATACTTTTTTAATGCTTCAGCTGCACCCGGATAGCCTGAAACTGCATGTTCATTTAACTCTTCTTGACTATGTTTAAAAGGTATTGTCAAATCAAATTCAGCATATACTGCTTCTTCCCCTCTATCAGCTATATCTTCTTGTACATCTTCATCATATTTTTTTGTAATCTCAAAGAGAGGTTTAGATATCTTTTCAGTTAATCCTCTTAAAATCTCTATAACCGGTTTTGTCTCAAACATTGGCTCAATTACCTTGTTTCGCACTGCTATTGCAGGCTCTACACCTCCAAATGTTTTAACCGGATCAGTACGCTCTAAATAGGTACATTCAGGAAGTAGTACATCTGCAAACATTGCTGTATCGCTTGGCATTGTGTCTATGACAACTGTCAAATCCAGATTTTTCATAAACTTTTCTGTCTTTGCACGGTTTGGCATATTCATAATAGGGTTATGTTTATAGACAAACATTCCTCTAGCCGGATATGGATTGCGCCCTTCTAATACACGATTTCTAAATGCAAGCCAAGAACCGCCACCTGACACTACTGCACAATCAGCATATCCGTGACCTCCCTTTTTTCGGTCAACATCTACACCTTGCGCTTGAGCATACATTGGAGCAACTACTTCATGCCCTTTAAGTGGTAGTTTTTTTCCAAAAACCAATCCGCCACGACTATCTATCCCACCACCAAGTGCCTGAAATATAGCCATTGCCCGTCTGAGTTGAAAGTCATTTTTTGAAAATGTACTGCGACGACCTGGGTAGTAGACTGCTTTTGGAGCATGTTTCATGAAATCTCGCGCTATTGTGTAGATATCTTCTTTTTTAATACCTGTAATAGTCTCAGCCCATTCCGGAGTATAAGAGTTGCTAAGAATATGCTTTTTATAATCTTCAAAACCTTTAAAATATTTGTTCACATACTCTTTGTCATAAAGCTCTTCTGTCAACACTACATAAGTCAGTGCTAATACAAAAGCTAAATCTGTACCCGGTTTTATTGCCAACCATTTATCTGCTTTTGCTGCAGTATTTGTAAAACGTGGATCGATACATATAAGTTTTGCTCCACGCCCTTTTGTACGCTTAAAAAAGTCCATTGTATCGGGTGTGACTATTGCCTCTGCACGATTCGCCCCTGCCATAATGATATACTCTGCATTATCCAAATCTGCTTGGGGGTAAGCTCCTAGTGTAACTCCATAGCCTGATACAACTGTTCTTAAACATAGTGAAGCATGATTTAGCCAATTGGCTGAGCCAAATCCTGTATAAAATGTTTTAAAAGTATGCTCTGCCATCCCTTCACCGGCACAAAAAACAAAAGTGGAACGGTTATCTTTCTCCTCTTCCAGTATTTGTTTTAATCCTTTAAACTTATCTGTACCGTTTAAGATAGCATCGTATGCTTCATCCCAAGTAACACGTTTAAACTTTCCTTCTCCCTTCTTGCCTACTCGTATCATAGGGTACTTCAAGCGATCAGGGTCATAAAGTGCCTGAATTCCAGCATTACCTCTTGGACAAAGCATATTTTTTGATTTAGGAAACATTGGGTTTGGATCAAGCTTTGTAACTACACCATTCTCAACACGTGCTATAGCTGCACATTTATTTACACACATTTCACATAAAGTAGGAACTAATTTGGCGTCACCTGAACCAGTCTTTGTAGTAATAGACTCTGGTATCTTATGAGAACTTTCTGTTCCAGATGAAAAAAGATTTTCAGAACTGATCCCTACTCCTCCAACAACGCTTAAAGCAACACTACCTTGAAGAAACCTTCTTCTCGATATTTCAACCTGCATAAGCAACCACTCCTCTCAAAACAGATTGCGATCTTAATAGCATCATTATGACCGCTTATGAAAATAATAAGTTAATATTTATATTTTCCTACTTAAATGAGATAAATGGTCATTCAGTATATAGATTTTTTTTAGTTATGATAAAAATAGCAGCAACTTATAATAAATAGAATTGTAGAACATCAACAGGTAAATTGATGTTCTACACTCTTTTTTTAATGAGAAGAGATGCGAGAAACGCAGAAGAGAGAGTCAAATATTTTATATGCAGCTAAAACAACACCTACTGACCCGATAACAACGAGTACTTCCCCAAAATGAGGAAAATAGAAAATAAAATCTTTCACCTGATCATACTCACCATATTTTTCAAACCCGGTACCAAATCTATCGCTCATTGGATAAGCATTGCCACCATAAACAAAAATATAACGACCTATATAAGTACCAATAATCATTGATACAGCTCCCAATGAAGTTAACACAATACTTTTATGCCCTTTAAACTCCAGCATAAAAGGCAATACTACTGCTAAAGAGAGATAGAGATAAAAGTAGTACTTAAAGTCACCAAAAAGTATGATACCTCCCCAGTTTTTATCGATAAAAAGGAAAGCTGTTGCTTCATATGCTGCTAACAAGCCAATTACATAAAGTGATGTTTTTCTAAGTAGATTCAATAACTCACCAAACTCCTCTTTTAGCTTGTCACGATAGACAAAGATAGAGTATATGATCATAATTGCAACCG
>QNYO01000072.1 GCA_003978765.1 Hydrogenimonas sp.
TATTGAAACTTTCTAAAAAAATTTAACTTTTAACTTTTAACTTTCAACTCTTTAAGAGGCACTATCCGATATAATTCCGCAGCAAACTTCTTGCATAACTTACAAGTTGATAGACGACTCTAGGTTATGCAAGAAGTCGAACAAAATAGTAAAGGTTGTAGATGCGCGGATATAAAATTTTTGCGGGAACCGCTTCAGAATCATTCGCTATGGAGATTAGTAAATATCTGGATGCACCACTTAGCGGTGCCAATATTAGCCGTTTTAGTGATGGTGAAATCGGTTGCCAAATTAGTGAAAGTGTACGGGGACGCGATGTCTTTATTATCCAATCAACTGGCGCACCATCCAATGATAACTTGATGGAACTCCTTATCATGACCGATGCATTGCGCAGAAGTTCAGCAAAATCAATCAATGCCGTTATTCCATACTTTGGTTATGCACGACAAGATAGAAAAGCGGCACCTCGTGTACCGATTACAGCAAAATTGGTTGCTAACTTGATCCAAACAGCAGGCATTGACCGTGTTATTACAATGGATTTGCATGCTGGACAGATTCAAGGATTCTTTGATATTCCAGTCGATAACCTCTATGGTGCTATCCTCTTCATTAACCATATCAAGTCGAAAAACCTTGATGATTTGGTTGTTGCAAGCCCTGATATTGGCGGTGTTGCACGTGCACGCTACTTTGCAAGCCGTTTAGGGGTTGATATGGCAATTGTCGATAAACGCCGTGAAAAAGCAAATGTTGCTGAAGTTATGAACATTATTGGAGATGTTCAAGGTAAAAATGTTGTTCTTGTTGACGATATGATCGATACAGCAGGAACCATTGTTAAAGGTGCGGCAGCACTGAAAGAGCATGGTGCAAAACGTGTTATTGCGTGCTGTACTCACCCAGTTTTGAGTGGTCCAGCATATGATCGTATCTGCAATGGGGCGCTTGATGAATTGATTGTCTCTGATACGCTTCCACTTAGAGAGTCGTGTGATAAAATTACAGTATTGCCAGCCGCGCCGGTCTTTGCTGAAGTGATCCGACGCGTCTATCATAACGAGAGTGTCAACTCACTCTTCTCTTAAAAAGGTGTGGTATGACGAGCCATCTTCGTCATACCACTTCAAACAATCCAATCGATGGACTAACTCCTCATAAAAGGCTGTCTGTGCAGAACAAGATTCGCAACTTCTCCATTATTGCCCATATCGACCACGGTAAGAGTACATTGGCTGACCGTATTATCCAAGAGTGTGGTGCTGTGACTGAGCGTGAACTTGGTTCACAGATGATGGATACAATGGATATTGAGCAGGAGCGTGGTATTACGATCAAGGCGCAGAGTGTTCGTCTTACCTATGTTAAAGATGGTGAGCCCTATATTTTGAACCTGATCGATACCCCTGGTCACGTCGATTTTAGCTATGAAGTGAGTAAATCACTCGCTTCAAGTGAAGGGGCATTGTTGGTTGTTGATGCTTCACAAGGGGTGGAGGCACAAACAATCGCCAATGTCTATATTGCACTTGAAAATGATCTTGAAATCATTCCTGTCATCAATAAGATCGACCTTCCGGCAGCTGACCCTGATCGTGTTGTGGAAGAGATCGAACAGACGATCGGGCTTGATTGTAGTGGAGCTATCTATGTGAGTGCCAAAACAGGGGTTGGTGTTCGTGAACTGCTCGATGCCATTGTTGATCGTGTACCACCACCACAGGGGGATGAAGAGGCACCAACCAAGGCAATCATTTATGATAGTTGGTTTGATAACTATCTTGGTGCCTTGGCTTTGGTACGTGTCTTTGATGGATCCATTAAGAAGGGGCAAGAGGTTCTTATTATGGGTACGGGTAAGAAGCATCAAGTGCTTGATCTCACTTACCCACATCCGATTCGACCGATGAAGACCCAAGAGATTAAGACGGGTGAAGTTGGTATTGTTGTATTGGGGCTAAAAAATGTGAGTGATGTTGCTGTGGGTGATACGATTACGGATGCTAAAAACCCAACCCCAGAGCCTGTGGGTGGATTCCAAGAGGCAAAACCATTTGTCTTTGCAGGACTCTATCCAATCGATACCGATAAGTTTGAAGAACTGCGTGATGCTCTCGATAAATTGAAGCTCAATGATGCCTCAATCAGTTATGAGCCAGAGACCTCTGTGGCACTCGGTTTTGGTTTCCGTGTCGGATTTTTGGGGATGCTTCACATGGAGGTTGTCAAAGAGCGCTTAGAGCGTGAATTTGGTCTTGATCTCATTGCAACCGCACCAACTGTTATTTACAAAGTGAGATTGACTGACGGAAGTGAAGTCGAGGTACAAAACCCCAGCGAAATGCCCGACACAGGTAAAATCGACAAAATCTATGAGCCTTATGTGCGTGCTACCATCATTACTCCAAAAGAGTTTTTGGGAAATATCATTACGATGATGGCGGATCGTCGTGGTGTTCAGGAGAAGATGGAGTATCTGAATGAAGATCGTGTCATGCTGGTCTATGCTGTACCGATGAATGAGATTGTCGTCGATTTTTATGACAAGCTCAAAAGTGCCACCAAAGGGTACGCCAGCTTTGACTATGAACCGATCGATTATCGTGAAGGGGATTTGGTCAAACTCGATGTGCGTGTTGCAGGGGATGTGGTCGATGCTTTGAGTATTATCGTACCACGTGAAAAGGCGCAATCACGCGGTCGTGAGTTGGTTAAGACGATGAAAGAGTTGATCCCTCGCCAGCTCTTTGAAGTGGCTGTTCAAGCAAGTATCGGTAATAAAATCATTGCCCGTGAAACAGTCAAGTCGATGGGTAAAAATGTTACCGCAAAATGTTACGGTGGAGATATTACCCGAAAACGTAAACTCCTTGAGAAACAGAAAGAGGGTAAAAAGCGCATGAAGGCAATCGGTAAAGTCCATCTTCCACAAGATGCCTTCCTCGCTGTCCTCAAAATCGATTAAACATGAAGATGGAAGGGTATCGTTTCTCATCTTCCATCCTCCATTTTCCATCTTCCATCGCCCGAAGGGCATAAAGTGCGTTGCCACACCTGCGGAAAGCTCTCCCTTTCGCTTATCTGCAGGGTGTGTCGCTCACTCTACCTCCAGCCCCAACCCCATATCCGAAAACTCAAGAGCGGTCTTGAAGTAATCAGTTTTTATAGCTATGATGAGCTTGAACCCTTGTTACTGACCAAACATCTGCCACATGGTTGGGCAATCTACCGTATCCTTGCCATAGAAGCCTTTAAGCGTGTGGCAAAAGTGACACACCCCATCTTTGCCATTCCTGTGGATGATAATGCCTCCGATGGTTACAGCCATACCGCACTGCTTGCACGAGGTTTACAACGCTACGGCTACCAACCGCTCTATAACTCTTTAAGAGCCAAAAATAGTGTCTCCTATGCAGGAAAACCACTCGCCTTTCGCCTAAAAAATCCCAGAGATTTTCACTATACAGGTGCAAAAAATATCGATGCAGTGTTGGTCGATGATATTGTGACCACAGGCTTAACCCTGCAAGAGGCGCATCGTGTGTTGATGCGCCATGGGGTCAATGTGCTTGGGGCGTTTGTATTGGCAGATGTGGATCGGAAGTAGGGAAGGATTAATCCTTTATGATTTTAGGTTCTTTATAGAGAACAATTTGCCGTTTCTCATCACGAAACTCAAACATCTCATTTTCGTTAAAAACATAGTAGGGTACACACTCTCCTTTATCATTGACAAACCATGCATAGTTGTAGAGAGTTTGTGGGTCTAAAGGGTCTTTTGAGACGATTTTGAGATGCTCTTTGGTCTCAACTTCCCAAAGGTGTTTATCTAATAGATGAGTAGAGCTTATGATGGTGGGGTGGTAAGGGTTGGAGATATCGGCAAGGGTGATTTCTCCATCCTCACCTCCAAATGCGATCACTGTGTCAGAGATTTTGGTGATGGAGCGAATTGAGTTTTTTGCATGAATAGGGTTAGGTAGAATTTTAGGGTTAGCAGGGTTGGAGATATCGGTAAGGGTGACTTGTCTATCATAACCGCCAAATACGATCATTGTTTCAG
>QNYO01000061.1 GCA_003978765.1 Hydrogenimonas sp.
ACTATACCATTAGCTTCAATTGTTCCTTTGGAGTTCAGAAGCTTCATTGTCTGTTGCTGAGTGCTATTTCCAATAAATAAATTAAGATCAAAGTTTAGTGGAAAGTTTTGTAAAATGTTTAGTTTAAGTGAGTATGAAATTGGAAATTCGTTAGTTTGAGAAAATGAATCAGAAAACCGATATGTCCCAATTTCTTCAAAGATAAAAAAATCTTTTTCTTGGAAAGAAGGTACTTTGCTGATTCTGTCAATACTTATTTGTCCACTATTAGCAGGAATCCAACTCTTATATCTTTTATTTTCTAAAGACAAAAAAATTCCTTCTTCTAAGTTTTATATAACTTTATTATAAATAGATATAAAACTTATTTAAAGTAGGAAGGATTGACAAGTCTAGATTGAGATTGGATGCGAAATTTCCCATTTTTACTTTTTGTAATACGGATACCTTTTGCACTACAAAATCCATATGTATGGTTTGAAGTAAAATTATTTTCTATTCCATCTTTTGCATAAATAGAAAAACTTCTAATTTTTGATTTTCTTTTTGCATCCAATATTATTAAAAGTATAGCAAATCCAAAAAGAAAGAATAGCCCTCCGATGATTAACGCAATATATGCTCCCACGTTTGAATCCTTTGGTGGTATTTGACTTATTAAATTTAGTTTTAAAAGTTAAGTTTGTATAAAAAGTTATATATATTTTATCACATATTCTTGAATTAATAATAAAAAATTAGAGTTAAAACTAAACAATATATTGGGAGAGTAGAGGGTTAGAGTCTCTCCCGCAACTATGCGGGAGAAGGGGTGTTACTTGATTTCGTCGAATGGATTTGGGATAACACGCTTGTGATCGACGATGTATGGTACAAGTGCAGCAGCACGTGCACGTTTGATCGCTTTTTCAACCATCTCTTGATGGCGTTTGCAGTTACCTGTCAAACGGCGTGGCATGATTTTGTAGCGCTCAGAGAGAGAAGCTTTGATGCTGTTGAGATCTTTATAGTCAATGAACTCAACTTTTGCTTCGCAGTACTTGCAGTAACGTTTTGAATATTTTCTTCTTTCTGCCATAGTTTTTGTCCTTTTTTAGTATCGTCTTAAATTAGAATGGAATATCATCTTCATCGATGTCGATGGTTGGTAACTCCTGAACAGGCTGTTGCTGAACGGGTGGTTGTTGTACAGGTTGTTGCTGTACGGGCTGTTGTGGTGGGACAGACTGCTGTTGTGCAGGTTGTGTATAGGTTGACTGCGGTTGATTGTAACTTGGTGCAGTCTGCTCATATCCTGTACCAGCTGGTTGCTGTCCATACTCATTTTCACCTTTGCGGTCAAGCATTTTAAGGTTTTCGACGGTAATGGAGTGTTTGCTTCGCTTTTGACCAGTCTGATCCGTCCACTGCTCAAGCGTTAAACGCCCCTCAAGCATGACACGGCTACCTTTTCTAAGGTACTGGTTGGCAATCTCTGCTGATCGGCCCCATACCGTGAAGTCGATAAACATCGTCTCATCTTTTTGCATACCGCTAGCATCTTTATAGCGACGATTGGTCGCAATACCACATTTGGCAAGCGCTTGACCGCTTGGAAGATAGCGGAGCTCTACATCACGTGTTAGATTCCCGATCAGGATTACCTTATTGAACATCGAATAGCCTTAAAAAATATTATGCAGATTCGCCTGCTGACTCAGCAGCTTCCTCTTTTTTAGCACTTGCAGCACCCGCTTTGTTGACAAGGTCTTGCCATGCTTTGATCTCTTTTTTATTTTCGTATTTAACATTCAAGAATCGGATAATATCTTCATTGTAGCGGAAGTTTCGCTCAAGCTCTTTAATCAATGCACTTGGAGCAGTATAGTAAATTACATAGTAATATCCGCGTGGATTCTTCTCAATTTCATACGCAAGTTTGCGCATACCCCAATCAAATTCACCTGCGATTTGCGCACCATTTTTTTCAAGAATCGATTTAACGTTATCGATTTGTGCTTTGATCTCTTCTTCAGTCAATGTTGGTTTGACAACGAAGAGTGTTTCGTAATGTCGTGTTGTCATTTGCATGATCTCCTTATGGTATTAGCCCTTTTGGTGTTCTCCTCTTAGCATGCTAAGAAGAAAGAGCAAAGAGCGAGGCTATTTTACTCTAAGAAAGATTTAATCTTTATTAAAGTAGCCAACAAAAGTGTCTCCCTCTGTGCATTTCCCGCTTTTTTTATCGCAATCTCTCCTTCAGCAAGGGCATCAAAGATCTTTTCAAATGTCGATAGTGGGATTTTGACAGCTAATCGTGCATACTGTTCTACAAGCTGTTTGGGTGGGGTATAACCTAAAATCGCTTTGGCATCAGGCGTACCGTGGAGTTTGATATAGGTGTGGTAGAGAAAGAGTTGGTCGATAAAGTATTGAATAGATCGAAGTAGGGTAAATTCATCCTCACCCAACTGCTGAATCTGTACAATAAGATCGATGAGTGGTTTTTTTGAAAAGAGAGAAAAGAGAAAGGTTTCTGTTGCCATCGGTGCGAGTGAAAAGATATGCTCATCAATCTCTTTAGCACCGATAGGACCATTTAAGATGGCTAATTTATTAAGCTCATTAATCGCCATGGAGAGGTTAAGGTTGAGTGCCATGAGAAGGTGTTCGATGGCATAGTCATCAATCTCAATCTTAAGCTGTTTGGCTCTCTGTTTGACAATCGTAACCGCTTCATGAAGTGTGGGGGGAAAGAAGCGAACATGGACAGCACTCATCTTTTGTGTAAAGAGCGATGTCATACTTCTGAAATCTTGCCCCATGTAGGCGTAGATGAAGAAGTTATTGCTATTACGATAGGCTAAATTAATTAAGTGAGTAAGCTCTTGTTTGGGAATCTTTTTATCGGTTTTGATATAGAGTAGGTTGGTATCTCCAAAGAGAGAGCTTTGTCCAAGATAGTTTTTAGCCGTTGCAAAGTCATACTCATCATAGTAGAGTTTGAGCAAAGAGTCTTGAGCATCACAGTGTGCAATGAGCTGTTGTGTTGTGTTATCGATATAGTAGTCATTATCGCCATAAAGCATCACCGACTTGGGGATTTGCCCCTTGGCGATGAGCTTATCGAACTCTCGTTTATACATCGTCTGCCGACTGCTCCTCTTCTAAAAGATGTTTCGCCGATTCGACAAGAACAAAGATTTTTGCCTGTGCCAAGTGGACGATATTGACTTTTGCAGTAATGCGGTCAAAGAGGAGTAGGTCACTCTTATCGCAGAAGAGACGCATCCCGATAATCTCTTGATCGGTTGTCGCCGCAGGGATTTGTGCCGTTTCGATCACAACAGCATGGAGGGTTGTATCTCTATGGCTATCTGCCCAGCGTGCATATTTGCGTGCCATATAGTCCCACTCAACCCGTGTCGCTTCACGCTCTAATTCACTAATTTTAATACAGAGTGGCTCAATATTGCGTAGGATATACTCCTTTTTCCTCTCATCATTGGCAAAGATCGCTTTTAACAGGCGATGGAGTGTGAGGTCGGAGTAGCGACGGATAGGTGAGGTAAAGTGGGTGTAGCGCTCAAACCCCAATCCAAAGTGACCAATATTTTCAGCATGGTAACCCGCCTGTTTTTGGGTTTGGATAATGAGTTGGTCAACGTAAGCTTCTACCCCTTTGTTGCGTGCCTCTTTTTGAAGGGCTAATACAAGACTATGAAAATCGCTCTCACTCTCATCGACAAAGATACCAATCTTTCCAAGTTCATCGATTAACTTTTCGATACGATCAGGGCTTGGCGGTTCATGGACACGGAAGATACCATAATCGAAGTGTTCAGC
>QNYO01000006.1 GCA_003978765.1 Hydrogenimonas sp.
ATACTGCAATTGTAGATGTAATAAACATAATTTCAGTAATTTGAAATTTTTTATTTACAAATAAAGCCATAAAAAAGCCAATTGCAGCAATTGAAAGATTTAATATTGTTTTATCATTTTCAAGCTCATTTTTAAAAAAAGCTTGTAAAGCAGCTTTATAAAGCTCTTCATCTTTATCTTTTTGCTTCTTTTGCTTCTTCCAAAAATAGAGATGATTTTTATCTCTTTCCAATTCTTTTTTCATAAATACCTCTTTTTAAAGTTAAAATTTTCAATCACATTCATAGACTACTTATTACTCCAAATTTCTACTATTTTTAATTGTATCAATTTTATAAGAGAAATTAGCTTTAATACAAAGAAGATTAAAAGATGTGGATAGATTGTAGAAGTTTTTGAATACCCCCTTCAGAGACAAAAAATACTCTAAAGAGGATAAGAAGATTTTTTAGACGATATACTCGACCACTTCATCAAGAGGTAAGCGTTTCTTCTCTTTTGGTGTATCGGCACGATATCCAAAAGGTAAAATAAGTGCTGTTTGAAAAGTCGTTGTATCAATCCCTAAAATTTTATCGACCGCTTCACAGTCAAACCCTTCAATCGGACATGAATCAATCCCAATAAATGCCGCTCCTGTCATCATATTAGCCGCTGCAATATATGCCTGTTTCTCGCTCCATAACTCCAGTATCTCATCATCTCTTCCATCAACCCAGTCAGCATAGAGCTTTAAAAACTTTTGATACTTATCTTCAGGCAGACCATACCGTTTAAGCTGTTTTTGAACATATGGGTCGGTACTTCGAACATCTTTTCTTGCAAGAATAATCACCAAATCGCTACATGTACCAACCTGCTTTTGATTCCATGAGACTTTTTGGATTTCATCTTTCATCTCTTGGTTTTGAACCACAAGAAACTTCCACTGCTCAACACCAAAAGAGCTTGGGCTTAAGCGTCCACACTCCAAAATATACTCCAAATCCTCTTTAGGAATTTTTCTATCTGGATCGAATGCTTTACATGCATATCGATCATTCATAGCTTTTAAAAATAGCTCTTTGTTACCCATTTTCTATCCTTTCAAAATCACTTCTTAACAATCACACGAATCACACTCGCTTCACCCACATGGTGTGTTCCCTCATTCAAGACAATCTCCAAAGCCTCTAACATCACAATATGGTAGGCTTTAAAGATTAACTGAAGAGACTCCACACTATAGAGTAAGTCAAGGTTTTTCGGTCCTCCCGATGTGCGTGATAACTGCTCTTGAGAGAAAAACTCTCCAACAAATATCCCACCCTCTTTTAACGCTTTCATCGCTTTATGAAAAGCCTCTGTTCGCAATGGCTCCATCAAATGCATATAAGAGCTCATAACCACATCATACTGCTCCTCCATTGGTTGCCACTCTGAAAGATCGGTATGAACGGTTTCAATTGTTACATCAAACTCTTTCGCCAATGCCTCAACCTTTTTCAAACCAACACTCGAAACATCAAGTGCCACAGCCTCATGCCCTTTAACGGCAGCATAGACAGCATTACGCCCTTCCCCTTCCCCTAAAAAGAGGATCTTTTTTGGTGGTTCAAGCGTATCGATCTCCTCTTTTAAAAATGTATTCGGTACTTTACCATACATATAGCCTTCACACGAAAATTTACTATTCCACATCGTCTCAACAGATTCCATCACACCCCTTTTTGTAGATATCATAACTAATCCAATCTAAATAGTACATCAGTACGAATAATATACTTCACCCCACGGGTAATCGGTGCTGAACTATGCAGACGATGGAGTGGATGAAAACCATGAGGAAAGCACAATACTGAACCTGCTGGTGTCCGTATATCTACCTCCACCACGGGATCACCATCATGGATTGGTTGAAAAGGATCATCTCGATGGACACGAAAACGTGTTGCACCCCCTTCAAAATCATCATTCAATAGAACTAAAAATGTCATCTCGCTATAACGATCTGGATAAGCATTAACAATGAGATGATCATTGATCACTCGACTTCCTGGCCACGCTCCATCGGTATGAAATTGAAAATAGTCTCCTTCACCATAACGGTAAAATCGGAAACGGGCATTAAGTCCAAGGGGTTCGCGCCCCTCAAAAAAGTTGTTAGGATCTTTCATTAAATGTTGACAGCGATTCCAAATAATTCGCTCTGTTCTATCATCAACGATCCATGTAAGATTATCGTTATGACGTACCTCACGCGGTAATGAAACGGGTGCATCAGGTAAATATCCCAATGCTTCTGTTAAATCAATAAATCTCTGACACTCCTCAGGAGAGAATACATTGAGTAACTGGAAAGCACCTGGTACACTATCAATATCGATACGTGTCACCTCTTGGCAACTCGTCTCTGCTAACTGCACAGGATTAGGCTTACGATTCGCCCATGTTGGTAAAGAGGGATTCTCTGCACCTGGTTCGTAAGCAACGATATAAAAATGATCAATATTCATTATGGCTTTCCTCTCTAACCTTTTATATTTGATAAGGTATGATCTCAATGGTGATCTATAGATCAATCGCTAAAACCATCTCAAAACTGTTTTAGACGACTCAATAATCTATCATCACCCGATCTGAAATATCCATCTCTTTCTAATAATTGGGATAGATCTTTTATCACCTATAGAAGAGATCCATGTATCAACACGCTTTTAGAGTTGATTACATTTTCACTCTATTCAATGGAAATTCAATGAAAGAATTGATACCTAAAAGAGTCATAATCTACTCTTTTATTGTGTTTCTAATGTGTAGTTCTTAATTTAATATGAATATAAATTGATTCCATCGAAGAGCACTCTATTCCCGTTTTTCAATAACTGTATTGAAGCAATCAACCAACATATTAGCACCTGACTCCTCAAAGAGCTATATATTACTAATTAGTAGTATTTTACCAAAAATTTTACTGTGCTTTCTCTAACTTTCGAAGTAATTGGGAAAGCATTTGAATCTCATTCTCACTCAAAGCTTGATCATAGAGGCTAACAAGATGCTCAACATGATCTGGAAAAATTGCTTCAATGATTGCACGTCCTTCAGATGTAATACGAAGCATCTTTATCCGCTTATCTTTAGGAGATGAAAAGACTTCAATCAACCCTTTTGTATGAAGGTTTTTAATGACAACTGTCATATTTCCAGGTGTACTAAGGATGACTTTTGTAATCTCTCCAACACTAAGATCTCCTAAATGATATAAAGCTTCTAAAATAGCAAATTGCGTCAGCGTAAGACCCTGTTCTGCCAACCATGCTGTCTCTTTTGCCCGTATCTTTAGGAAAGCTCTGGATAGCTCAATATGTGCTCTTAATACAATATCCTCATGCTTTCCATAACTCTTTGGACGTCTCATAAATATTACCTTCTTGAAGCAAAGTAAAACAATAATAATGTGAAATTAGTATAAAAGTCAAGCAAAAAGCTAAGGATAAAATCAATAGAAGAAGAGAATAGAATAAGAAGTTTCAGAAGGTAATAAGTACTAAAAAAGATATTCAATATAAATGATAAAGTAGCTTATGATAACTGATATTTATTGAAAGTATAATAGAAGAAGTGGGAAAGAAACCTCCAGCCCGGCACCGACCTACCTTCCCACTCCCGAAGGGAGCAGTATTATCAGCGCAGAGGGGCTTGACTTCCGGGTTCGGGATGGGACCGGGTATGACCCCCTCGCTATAGGCACCGGGACAAAGAG
>QNYO01000058.1 GCA_003978765.1 Hydrogenimonas sp.
GTGGAGGTTCAGAACAAACTAAACAACAGACCAAGGAAAGTGTTGGGTTATAAAACTCCAGCAGAAGTTTTCTTTGCTACAATTACGCAGACTTATGATGTAGCTGCCCCTGTTGTTGCAGTTGATGGTTGAATGGGCGGTTTAAAAAAGATAGATGCAATAACGCAAAAATCACTACTTAAAAACTATCCTCAAATTGAATGGAAAAAGGTTAAGGGGATAAGAGACTTCATTTCCCATCACTATTTTGATTTAGATGCAGAGATAATTTTTGGAATTTGCCAAAATCATATCGATGATTTACTTGATACACTAAAAATTATAAAAAGAGATTTACAAATGAAAGATTGATGACTTATATAGTCTTAATACTTGAAGATTTTCGAGGTGGTGGGCCAACCAGGACTCGAACCTGGGACCAATCGGTTATGAGCCGATTGCTCTAACCAACTGAGCTATTGGCCCGGAGCATCTAAAGGAATGTTACTTTAGAGCCGGAATTATACAAAAAATTGAAACGAAAAGCAATAAAATTTTCTAAAATCCCAAAAAGTACCATGAAATTGATAAAGCTACTTCCTCCATGGCTTAGAAGTGGGAGTGGTACTCCGACAACGGGTGCTAAACCAATTGTCATTAATATATTGACACTGGTATAGACAAAGAGCAAAAAGGCGATGCCATAGGCGGTGACACGGATGAAGTAGTCGGCATGGGCATGGATTCCCAAACTTAAAATATGCAAGATTAAGAGTGCATAGAGTAGAATCAGTCCAGCTGCACCAATAAATCCAAAGCGTTCGACAAAGTAGGCGAAGATAAAGTCGCTCGATGCAATGGGTAGAAATTTGAGTTGGGTCTGTGTTGCTTCATCTTTGGGTTTGCCTGTCATTCCTCCTGAACCGATCGCAATAATGGATTGTTGGACATGGTAGCTTGGCTTTTCAGCAAGGAAGTCATGAATCCGTTTCTTTTGATAGTCATGAAGATTGTTGTATAAAAAGGGGGCTGAAATGGCAAGTGTGATGATGATACCTGCCCAAATTTTCCAGTGGACACCCACAAGAAAGAGGACACCATAGCCGATGATAAGAAGTACCATTGCCGTCCCAAGATCGGGCTCTTTTGCAATGAGTAAAAAGGGCAGAAGAATATAGAATGAAAATTTCAAAAACTCTTTGAATCCATACCCTTTAGGTGGGGGAGGGTTCTCTTGGATGAGGTGTCCAAGCATCAAAAGAAAGGCGGGTTTAAAGAGTTCTGATGGTTGAATCGTTAAGCCAACAAAAGGGATCTCAAGCCACCGTTGTGCTCCAAGTTTTGTGACACCAAAGAGATCAACACTAATAAGTAAGATGATTGTTGACCAGTAAAAGAATGGAATAAGCCAGCGGATCGATCGCCAAGGAATCAGAAAGAAGATAAAAAAGACGATAAATCCAAGCCCAATATAAAAGAGCTCTTTGCGAAAAAGGGCGTGGCTGATCTCATTGACAAGTGTTAAAGAGATGGCAATGAGCGGTAGGATGAGAAGGATAAGAAAAAAGTCGAAGTGTGTTAAAATGCGCCTGTCAAACATGAATCTAAATTTCATGGTATCCCATCCAATATTTTATATTAAAGAATTGTAGCGAACGAATGAAAAAAGAGAGTTTAACAGCAGATAAGAAAGAGCGACTGGATAAGTTTTTACATCGTCATATTGGTGGATCGCGTAATCAGATCGAGCATTTGATTAAAAAAGGGTTTGTTGAGGCTTCTGGTAAGCCGGTCACAAAGGCTGGTTATAAAGTATCACCCGGTGAAACGGTTCTCTATACGATTCCAGAAGAGCCAACCTATGAAGCGCAGGCTGTCGATTTTGATGTGCCGGTCATCTATGAAGACGATGATATTTTGGTGGTCAATAAGCCGTCAGGTTTGGTGGTGCATCCGGCACCGAGTGTCAAAGAGCCAACATTGGTCGATTGGCTCAAAGCCAAAGGGGTCAACCTCTCTACGATTAGTGGTGAAGAGCGTCACGGTATTGTACATCGTCTCGATAAAGAGACAAGTGGTGCAATGGTGGTGGCAAAGAATAATGAGGCCCATGAAAGATTGTCGCGTCAATTGCAAGATAAGAGTATGGGACGCTACTATCTTGCACTGATTGACTATCCACTCAAAGATTCGGGGATTGTGGAGGGACCGATTGCCCGTAATCCTGCCAATCGTTTGAAGATGGGGATTGTGAGCGGTGGTAAACCGGCAAAAACAGCATTTCAAAAGCTTTTGGAGAGTCCAAAAAACTCTTTTGAACTGATTGCCGCCAAACTCTACACAGGGCGAACCCATCAAATTCGGGTCCACCTCTCATCCATCGGACGTCACATTGTTGGTGATAATTTATACGGTTTTAAGAGCCGTAGCGGTACAATAGACCGCATTTTACTGCATGCCTATATACTCTATCTTGACCATCCTAAAACGGGTCATGCAATGCAATTTTTAGCTCCCATACCAACAGGAATGCGATCAACCCTTGAAAGTTATTTTGAGAAGGAGATATTGAATGAAGTCTTGGATCCGTGCGCTCTGCTTCGGCACTTTGATCGTGATTACGAGCGGTTGTGCACCTAAAACGCTTACACCAGAAACCCCAAAAGTTCAAGCGACACTTCCTACTGTGACATCGATTAAAACACTTAGTACGATGACAACCGTTGGGTTTGAGTGGAAGATGGTACCTTCATCAGAGATTGTTGGGTATCGTCTCTATCGTATGCAAGCTAACGGAGTTGATAAAAAGTTGAAACGTGTTGCACAAATTGATGACAAGTATAGTTCACACTATGTCGATACCAAACTCAAACCTGGGACAGAGTATATCTATCAGATGTCCACATTTAATGATAAAGGGTTTGAATCAAGACAGTCACAAGCAGTTCATGTCAAGACCAAACCGATGGTTGCATCGGTTAGCTTTGTTCGTGCAATTACCGATCTTCCAAAACGCATTAAGCTCATTTGGCGACCACACCATGATCCACGTGTGGTTGGATATCTCATTGAGCGTGCACGTGTGACAGAACCAGAGAAGTGGAAAAAGATTGCACATGTACCGTATCGCTTAAGTGCTGAATATATTGATAAAGATTTGGGAGATGGTGAAGTCTATATCTACCGTGTACGGGTGAAGCTCTCAAATGGTTTGCTCTCTGAACCGAGTACCGCTGTCAAAGCGATTACCAAACCGCTTCCAAAACCACCCGTTGCGTTGGTTGCATCAAACAATCTTCCAAGAACGATCCATTTGGAGTGGAAAGCGAGCCCAACAGCAGATGTTGTCTATTATAAAGTCTATCGAAGTCCTTTTAGTATGGGATTTTATAGCTATCATGCCAAAACCGATACCACCTTTTTTGATGATCGGATAGAAGAGGATGGAAAGAGTTACTACTATAAGGTATCGGCTGTCGATAAAGATGGGCTTGAGAGTCCCATTGCTGAGACACCTGTCATGGGAACCACACTTGCTCAACCCAAAGCACCGACGATTACAGCAGCCAAAGTTGCTTTTAACCATGCCATTATTCTATGGGAACCAGGCGATAATCGTGCCGATCGTTATGATGTGATCCGAACCCATTGGGAAGGGTTGCGTCAAAAAGAGAAAGTCTTTAAAAATATCTATGGAACAAAGTTTGTCGATAAGTTTATGCAA
>QNYO01000080.1 GCA_003978765.1 Hydrogenimonas sp.
GAAAAAGTAAGACAAAATGGGGCAGTTGTTCTCAAAGAGATCGAATAACCTTTAATCCGGAGGTGATAAAACTCTCCTCTTCATTGATTGAATATATCGTTGTTCATGAACTTGCCCATATAGCCTACAAAAACCACTCCAAAGAGTTTTGGAAGTTGGTTAAAAAGTATATGAGTGACTATTCAGAGAAAGAGGATAAATTAAGAGTTTTTGAAAAAAAGCTATAGTCTGTTACTATTTAATTGGACTGAAGTCTAATCCCCAAATAATGGGTTAAGACTTCAGTCTTACAATTAATCAGAATTACTTTTACCAAACAATAAAACAATAGACAGTGAAATTGTTACGATTGTTGCAATGATGGTGTAGCCAGTAGGAAGGTCGAACCTATAGGAAATAAAAAGTGCCAAAACAGTAGCAACTGTTCCAAATATCCAAGAAAACCAAAGGGGTTGCCATCTCTTTTGTACAAGTGCTGCATAAGCTGGTGCGATAAGAAGTGCAAAAACTACAAGAACTCCTGCGTTTTGTACCGATGAGGTAACGGTTACGGCTAAACTACTAAAAAAAATCAGCTCTTTTATCATACCCGATGTTTTTGGATAGATCAAAAACATAACTACGGCAATGGCACCATAAAGCAAAAATGCTTTCAAAACATCAATAGGTGAGCTAAAAAGAATATCTGCCGCACTGAGTTTGTTAAAAAGTTCCATCCCTTCGCTACTTTGTGCGAGAATTAGCATGATAGATGAAATTCCTAACGCATAAAGAAGCCCTATAAAGGCTTCTACATAGCGGATATGTTTACTTGCATATGAGATGATAAAACCTGCACTTAATGCAAAAAGAAGTGTCAAAGGTGTTTGATACTCTCCATTTAAAAAAGCGACACTAATAGCCATACCTATTGCTGCAATTTGTCCAATTGCCAGATCGGTAAAAATAACGCCTCGACGGATAATTTCCAATCCAAAAATAGCATGAATGAATACCAACAGCAGCCCCAGAGCAAAGGCTGGCCACAAAATCTCAACTAATTGCATAATTGTTCAGCATAGATGGAGTAAAAAGATTCCAATGTATCGGTACCCTTAATAGCACCCACATCATGCGGTAGTACGATGACTCTTGCTCCGGTTTTTTTTGAGATAAAATTGGCAGTTTTTTTCTCATGATATGGGTCTTGCAAAATTACTTTAACACCTTCATCTTTCATAGTATTGATCAACTTTATTGTATGTTTAGAGCTTGGTGCTATACCTGGTAGCGGTTCTATTGTTCCAACTGAAACGATACCATATCGTTTTAGAAAATAGTTGTAAAGTTCATGATACTGTACTACTTTCATATCTTTGCACGATTTCATCTTTTCATCAAATTTTTTTAAAAAGATGTACCATTGATTTAAAAATTTTTTTAGATTCCTAGCATAGTTAGTTTTATGTATAGGATCAACCATCTCTAACTTATGTTCTATGAGCATTGCTATGGGAATGATGTTGTGTGGATCGGTGTTGAAATGTGGATTACCTTCAGGGTGGACATCTCCGAAAGCCCTTGATACAGCAGTAGGTTTATCGATCATATCAATTACTTGACTAACATCGACAAATCCAACTCTTCCGGGATTAATCTTGCCATTATTAGCTCGTTTAAGTAATGGTGGAAGCCATCCAATTTCAAGACCACTACCATTGATGATGAGCATATCAGCTTTGTTTAAACGACTAAGCAGTGATGGTTTTGGTACAACAAAGTGAGGGTCATACTTTGCACTTCCTAAAACTGTGATGTGAACATACTCTTTGCCAATCTGTTTAGCAATGGCAGCAAGATAGGGGTAAGATACAGCAACATTTACTTTAGCCAAAAGTACAGAAGTAGCAACAATAAGTAGTAAAAATATTTTCTTCATAATTGACTCCTAAAAAGAGTGAGCGCCGTGAGCACCGGCTGCGATATTTAGACTAAAAATGATCTCATCTATATCTAATCTTTGATTATTGATCATTTTAGAGCGATCGTGGCTATATTGAAGCCTTAAGCGTGACATAGGAAAAGGTTTGTATTCTGCCATTACAGTATAGCGATCTAAATCGTCTGGTTGCTCGGATTCATTTTTAAAAAGTAGATCATAACGAAATCCACAACTGTAATTTTTGTTGATTTTATAGACAATTTGACTATAAAGTCCGGCTTGATCATCACTCTTTTCTTTGGAGCGGTAAAGTAGTTCGCTTTGCCAAGTCAATGCACTGTAAGCACCCAAATATGTTTGCATTGTAAAATCTGCTCCATAAACCTCTGTTTCATTGCCTGTTGTATTTTTTCCGTGTGCAATACTTGCACCGCTTAGTAGTGTTGTGTCACCTACATCTTTGCTTGTTTTGAGATAACCGATATAAAGATTGTTTTGTTCAGTATCTCCAAAACTGCGTCCATTATTTCCTTGAAGTGCTTCAAATCCTGCTAAGACATATGTATCTGTAGGAGCTATCCACTGCAATTGAATACCAGGGTCATTAATGCCATCGGGACCAAACATCGCTTTGTAAACAAGCGGCTGGGTATCAAAATTCCAACTATGCTGATGCTTAGAATTGATGCGTCCAAAATCACTTTTGAATTTACCTGCTTTGATTCGCAAGTTATATGGCAAACTCCGTGTGATTACATATGCCTCTCCTATCTCAAATTCATCTGGATGAAGATGAAAAAAGGCAAATGCATCAAAGTATGGGTCAACGACTGAATGAAGGGCTATTTCTGCATAATTAAGGTTAAATCCTCTATTTTTATTAAAAGGTAGATCTCCATCTCCAGCTGAAATGTACCCAGGAATTGCAAAATTTTGATACTCTGAATTTTTGACATTTCGACTAACAATTGATGAATTGATTATAAAAGCAATATCAGGCAAAAAGTCAGTTTGGCTAAAAGATGCAGAATAGGTATCGGCTTTGGCTATTTTTGCTTTAAGTTCATCGGACTCTCTTTTTATATTTTGATTTTCAAGGTTACTTACACGTTTTTGTAGTGCTTCAATGACCTGCTGCTGTTTTTGTAACTGCAACTTTAATTGCTCCATATCACTACTGGCAAAAAGCATTGCAGTGGTAGATAGAGTTACAAGAAAAGTTTTTTTCATATGAAAACTCCTGATTTTTATGATAGTAAGGTGGGTTTAGAAAAAATCAGGAACGAGGTGGTGCACGAGAATGTATGTTTTTAGGTTTATGTAAAAGTAGTATAGAGATAAAGTTTGAGCAAATGGGAATAAATAGTGTTTCAATATCTTCTAATGAAAAAGTAATGGGAGTGTCGGCGTTTGAAATATTTGACTGTAAAATGCATATAGGGCAATTATTATGAGTTTTTAGATCATTGTGATGGTGTAATGTAGTAAGTAGTGTTGCAGTAAGCAATAAAATAGTAAAAAATTTTTTCATAGCAAAATTGTATCAAAAAT
>QNYO01000015.1 GCA_003978765.1 Hydrogenimonas sp.
GTACCTCCAAGCTCTACAATCAGAACATCTTTACCTTTTCCAGCTTCAAAAATCCTCTGTTTAACTTCTCCAACAATATGAGGAATTACCTGTATTGTTTTACCAAGGTATTCACCTTTACGCTCTTTTGTCAAAACAGTATGGTAAACCTGTCCTGTCGTAAAGTTGTTTTTCTTGCTAAGATCAACATTTAAAAAACGCTCATAGTGTCCAAGATCCAGATCTGTCTCTGCACCGTCTGCTGTAACAAATACTTCACCATGTTCAAGAGGACTCATAGTACCTGGGTCCATATTTAGATATGGATCCATCTTCAAAATAGAGACATCAAGTCCCGTCTGCTTTAGAAGCGTTCCTACGCTTGCTGCCGTAATCCCCTTACCAAGAGAACTTAAAACTCCACCGGTTACAAAGATATATTTGGTCATGTACGCCTCATCAAAAGAAAGTTTTGTTATTTTAACAAACTACCGCTAAGAGATGCCTTGGACAAATAAAAGCCAATATACTCCAACCCCCATAACTGATGTTATAGTCATACCTGCAAAAATCAAACGACCAACTTTTTTATGATTTTGATATACAGATTTGGTTTCGACAAACTCTTTAAACGATCTAATCGTATGATAACCCCACACAAGTGTTGAAATCAGTGCTATAAATATATGAACAACCATATAGATTGCCATCTTATCTTTTGGAAGAGATGTTTTTTCAATATATGCAAAATAGCCACCATCCAATCTAACACCAATTTCAAAATACAACACTACTGCAATTGTCAAAATGAAAAGTCCCATCTGTGCATATGCATGAGCTTTAAATAATTTTTTTACTGCCAAAAATACTGCTACTGCCATTAATATAGGCAATAAAGCAAAATAGAGTGTTGAAACATCCATATAAAATGGTGCACTTGTTCCTAAAAATCCTTTTTCAAACATTTTTATACCCTCTTTTGTAATTTTATATGACATCTCATTGCTTCTATTACCAATAACCTTGCCATTTCACGACTTTGTATAAGTATATGATCTATATGAAGATCATCTATCATTCCCATCTCCTCTTCACTTCTTACTTTTACAACAACATTTGCATTTGGAGCAACCTGAGTCAATGCCTCACATATAAGTCGCAAATGTTTTATATGATCTACTGCAACAATGACAGCACTTGCTTTGCTGACATCAAACTGCTTGAGTACATCTTTATTGGCAGCATTGGCAAAAAAGATAGGTTCACCCATCTTTCTACCACTCTCCATTCTGTGAATGTTATGCTCAAGGATAACATAAGTAACTCCTTGACGCTTTAACTCTGCTGCAACTTTACGCCCCAATGGTCCAAAACCGCAAACAATTATATGATCTTTAAATCCTGTAGACTCCAACTTTGTAACTGTTGGTTCTGGTTCTGGAGTAAAAAAATCTGCTATATCGCGTATACGGGCAAGAATAAAAACAGAAAAAATCATAGAAATGACAACTGCACTTAAAAGGATTTGAGACTGTTCATTATCTATAAGAAGGTTTGATTGGGCTAGTGAAAATACTGCCAGTGCAAACTCTCCTACCTGCGAAAGTGCCAGTGCAGTTTTTAAAGCTACACGAGGTCGTGTAAAAAACCGCATAAAAAGTAGAATAACCCCAAACTTTGCAGCCATTACAATCAGTGTAACAAGTAAAATCCATCCAATGTTATCAGCAACTATATGTAAATTAATCTGCATACCTACAGTTGCAAAGAAGAGTCCTAGAAGCAAATCTCTAAAAGGTGCCAACTCTGCTTCTATTTGATATTTATAATGTGTTTCTGCAATCATCATACCTGCTAAAAATGCTCCCAGTGAGTATGTAAAACCAAACAGATGTGCAAGTTCAGCTGACCCTATAACCAAAAAGAGAACTGTTCCTAAAAATATCTCTGAAGAATCTGTTCTAGTAACCCATTTTAAAAGCCAATCTATAATATACTTACCAACCAAATAGATAATTATTCCAACAATAACAGCATCAATTGCTATTTTTTTCAACATCATAAAAATGTCATTATTATTAGAAGAAAATATTGTAATCATCAATAAAATAGGGATTACAGCCAAATCCTGAAATATCAAGATTCCTACAGATTTTCGTCCATAAGGGGTTTGTATGTCATCACTCTCATTTAGAGTTTTTAGCACAATTGCAGTAGAAGAGAGGCCTAAAGCCAATCCGGTAATAATTGCACCTTCTTGCTCCATACCATAAAAATAGGCAGCTATTCCAAAAACAAGAGCAGACAATCCCAGCTGAAGTGTTCCAAAAACCATTACCTCTTTTTTCATTGCTACAAGCTGACGAAAAGAGAACTCCAGCCCAATCGTAAACATTAAAAAAACAATACCAAACTCTGCAATCTCATTTAATTCATTATTGTGGTCATGATGAAGCCCAAAAACAGCAGAGATAACTATACCTGTAGCAATATACCCTATAACAGTAGGAATACCTATACGCTTAAGAAGTGAATTGATAGTAACAGAAAAAAATATACCTGCCAATATAATCGGTAAATAGGCCATTATTGGTCCTTTTTTATGCCGATTATATCAAAGGCTTTAAAAAATAAAGAAATATCGAAAAGTTTTGACACTTATATTTTGTTTACACTAAATATTTTTAATAGCTTTTGCCCAATTTTCCATAGTTTCATTTGCTTGTGGATTTGGAGCTTCCATAAAAACTATGACAAACTTATCTCCCATATCAGTTACACCTATTGAACGTGGACGAACTGCCATTACCTCAGGTGTTGGAAGCTCTTTTCCAAAACAAAAAACTATATTTTTAGCTGCTTTAATATTTTCACTTATATTACCCACACTTAATGCATTAGTATGTGCATAGTGATCAAATATAGCAATATAAGCTGTTACCGGATGCTCTTCTATCTTTTCTTTCAAATAGTCAATTATTTCATCAACTGTTTTGTATGTAGTTTCACTCTTATCTATTATTAATTCATAGATAGGATACTTCTCTTTAAAGATTTTTTGTGTCATTTCTACTCCTCTTAAAGTTTGTTAAAGTCCTGGTATTCTTGGAATTTTTTCCAACTTTGAGTTTCTGCAATACCAACCCCAAGCCTTCTTAAGCCAGTGACCAACAACAGGCATTGGTATCATTTTACCACCTTTGTCATTTCTGTAAACAAAAGCAGCACCATCACCACTATCCATAACACAAAGAATGTTAATGTGGCTCATATAACCTTTACGCTCTTCACTTCCTTTGGAGATAGCATCAATATTGAATGCTACATTACGAGCCATTACTTCAGCAACATGTCCCTGTTTTGCACGCCAATCAGGACCTTCCAGTGCAACAGAATCACCAAT
>QNYO01000079.1 GCA_003978765.1 Hydrogenimonas sp.
TTATACCAGCCCTAATATATCTAGGAAAACTAGATTCTTAACTTTTAGGATTAAAATTATCTGCTTCAAAAGTAAAATTATTAGGTTCTTAAAAACTTCAATGATCCTACTATGAGACATTTTAAATAGATAAAAATAGAATAATGAATTGGCTTTTAGTAAAGATTGATTTTAACAGTGATATACTAACCACAAAAAACGCGTTACACACTTGACACGTTAATAGGGATATTGATGATTGCCAAAGTCTATGCCAGTCAAAAGAACTCTCTTCTTCTCTGTATGGAAGAGCTTTATGAAAAGATAAAACATACCATTAAAGAAGCCGATTTTTATCTCTTCTCTATTCATCCCTCTTTTCCACCCGAAGAGGTTAATCCTACCATTCAACGTATTTTTCAAACCGATCAGTATGCCGCTTTTCACGCACTCAATGCCTTTAAAGATGATCAGATCCATGACCAAGGTGTGGTCATGTGCTGTATCAAATTTCAAAAACGTGGACGTGTAACAACCTTCTATCTTGAAGATATTCGTCAAAATCCTGAACACTCAGCAAAAACCTGTACACACTACCTTCAAGAGCATAATCATGCCTTTCATATCATCCTTGCAGGTCTTGCTGAAGGCACTTTCGGAAATTTTTTAGAATTTCTCTCTAAAAATCTTGACCATGGTGCTTCCAAACATATTGTTGGGGGTATATCTTCTGGTCCAAGCCAGAATGGAGAGCTTCATACATTCCAATTTACAGCTGGTAAAATTATCAAAAATGGCTTAATGATTATCTCTCTTGAAAATGTTGAAGCAGAAACTGAAATCTCTTTAGGCTTTAAACCTTATGGGATTACCTATGAGATCAAGCGTGCCAATGGTTATAAACTCTATAGTGTGGATGAGGGAGAAAATTTTGCCCAGATCGCACGCCGTATGCTTCATGGAATTGATAACCCAGATGTTCGGTACTTGTGGTATGCTCCGCTCTATATTCTTGATGAAACCGATGGTCATGTTGCTACCATTCGAACCATTGATCATATTGGTAAAGATTATGTCAAACTCTTTGGTGCAATTCATAAAGGGGAGCATTTTAAACTCTCTTTTGCAACCCATGAAGATCTTCTTAAAGAGGATCACAAAGCAGCTCTTCAACTTAAACAGAAGATTCATACTCCAGAACTTGCTTTCAACTTTTCATGTATTGCACGACAGTATGCACTTGAAGAGCATCAAACCCAAGAGCCCAAAATCTACACACAGACCTTAAATACTCACCTCTTTGGATTCTTTACCTATGGTGAAATTGGTCCCGATAAAAAGTATCAAAAACTTAAACTCTATAACGAAACATCTCTACTGGTTGCAATGAGGGAAATATGAGAGATCACATTAAAATTCAACTTCTAAAAAATATTCTTGATGAAGTGACAAAACGTTATGATGATGTCATTGAGGCACAAAATAAGGCACTGGAAGAGCATTTTGAGCGCGCTATTAAAGATCCTTTGACAGGACTCTACAATCGCTACTACCTCTTTGATTATGCCCGTAAGTCACTCCAAAAACTGCATCGAGAGCATAAGTGTGCTATTGTCGTCTTTTTTGATCTTGATAACTTTAAATATGTCAATGACCACTTTGGTCACAAAGAGGGTGACCGAGTTCTGACAGAGGTGGCACAAATCTTAAAATCAACCTTTAGAAGCTACGATATTGTCGCACGTCTTGGAGGTGATGAGTTTGCTGCCTATATTGAGAGTCCTATTAGCCAAGCCAATGATCAAGAGGAGCTTGAACAGCTTCTTACACTTTTGGTGCAACGTATTGAGACACACTTTCAAACCTACCAAATCTCTGCCTCATACGGAACAGCAATATTTCCACGTGAAGGTGAAAATTTAAATGAGTTGATTGAGATTGCTGATAAACGGATGTATGAGAAGAAACGAAGCAAACATACAAGTCGCTCCTCTCAAATTCTCTTAACCCATAACGATCAACTCTCACCCTCTAAATAGTCTATAACATTTGTCCCAATAGCAATCCTATCAGCATCACACCAAGTGTAACCATTGAAAACTGGGTCATCTTAAGCCCCAGTTTCATACCACCTAACCAATAGACAATCCCAAGTTTCACAATTGAGTTGGTGACTGATGCAATAATAATACCATTCATCGATGCAAAGAGAGAGATCTTCTCATCTTTTGCCAGTTGACTCAGCGAAAGGGTAATGGCATCCACATCGGTCACTCCTGAAATCAATGATACAAAGTAGATACCAGCATCACCATATCGTGTCTGGACAAAAGCGATGGCACCATAAATCACTCCAAAAAGAAGACCAAATTTGATCGCTTCACTCAACTGCAGAGGATTCTTTGTAATTTCCGGGTTATCCAAATTGATATCACTATTTTGTGCATGTCGATGCAGGTAGTAGCTAAAGATCAATCCGCTCAATGTAGCCCCCACATAGGCAGGTACCATACGCATTGAAAGCTCTGGATTGATGACAAAGGCTTCAAAGAGAACTCGTAGATACATAAAGGTCCAAGCAATCGCTATCCCACCGGCATAGTTATTCAAGAGTGCTTCTCGCATCCGAAACATACGGGCAAGTGAAACTGTTACAGCGGTTGAAGAGATCAAACCACCTGCTGCACCTGTGAGAAAGACTCCATGTTTCTGTCCAAAGATTTTGATTGAAAGGTAGCCAATAAAGGAGATACCCGCAATAATCACTGCCATCAACCACGTTTTATAGGGGTTAAAGAGATGGTAAGGACCCACCATCTTATCGGGCAGAATGGGAAGAATCACAAAACTCATCGCCAAAAGAAGAATCACAGCATTAATATCAACCGAATTGATATGGGCTTCAAACTTCTGCAATCGTGGCTTAATCTCTAACAGAATAATGACAACCACCCCGGTAAAAATTGCATAGCTTTCTAGATGGTACCAGATCATCAATCCCAAAAAGAAGGTGATAATGGCAGTAATTTGTGTGGTCATTCCCTGCTTTTGTCGCTTATTCACCTTCAGATAGTAAGAGAGTGCAACATGCAGAGCAAAGACCACCGTTGCGACCAGTACAAAACCTGGTACAAAGGTCTGCAACCACCCAGAGAGGTAGCCACCCAAAGCAATGAGTGCAAATGTACGACTTCCAGCCAATGCATACTCTTGTCTTTGCAGATAGGTCATGGTACGTTGCATACCAATCGCAAATCCTAACACGGTTGCAATCAATAAGGATTTAAGAATCGCTTCATCCATACCCTACCCCTCTCTTTGTAACGCCGAAACAAAAGCCTT
>QNYO01000057.1 GCA_003978765.1 Hydrogenimonas sp.
CGCCCCATTTTTCACCATTTTTTAACGTAAAATTTAAATTAAAATACCATTTTTTACCCGTAAAAATGAGGGGTTGGGTCCAAAATTACGTATTCCATCCTTTTTCATCACTAAAATTACCCATTTTAATGTATCTACTATATTTTAATATGTATATCTTGGATATGCATCTTCAGATCTTAAAGCTCCCATCAACTCCTCCTCGCTTGCTCTATCAGAGCATCTGTATAGAGTGCAAATCCAGCTGCTAATATTTCATCATTATTAAAGTGTCCGCCACTTGCAAGTGGTGTATTGTTTTTAAAACATTGAAAAAATAGACCATCATAGTAGCGCATCTTTGCATAATAAAGAGGTGCTAAAACAGTATTTTCATAATGGACAGATTTTATTAATTCTCTCATTTTTTCCAGTTCTGGACGAAGAACTTCAGGAACATTTGGTATAACACTCTCTAGCTGTTGAGGATTTTGAACACGAACCAATTCTTCAAGCCATTTATATTTTGTTCCTAAAAGTTTTTCTACCTGCATACAAGCAAACCACTCCAACGGAATACCAAACTCCAGTGAGATTATAACAGGGATCTGAATATTTGAAATTTGCAATACAGGGTTTATCTCAAGCTCTTTAAATATTGACATAGTAACATCAAGTACATCTGACAATTTTCCATCTAACCACTCAGCACCAATTTGATTAATTTCTTGCGTTGGATAACGGAAAACAGGCTGAATATAAAACCACTTCTTCTGAGCAGTTGTACGTCCAAGCCTCTTTGTAACCAGACGAACTACATCTATCGTACTGTCTGCTCTTAGTGTGACTTCACGGTTTTGCGGATCACTTAGACGTATAAGCTCTTTATTGTCACGAATACTTTGATGCTGATGGTAAGAAAAGAGTGGAGTAACGATCTCTTCAAACCCTTCACGCTCCAGTATCTCACTGGCAATCTGCTCTATCTTTCGTTTTACCCTGGCACTCTCACCAAAATAGAGACGGCTTCCTGCAGGAATCTCGTGTTCAAAAATCATTGCTTCTCGTTTTTAAAATATACTTCATTAAATACTTTTGATGCCAATCCATCATAAGGACGTCTGTCTAACTTGTCAAGAGCCCACTCAATCGCGTTGACAACCCAAGCACTCTCATAAACAGGAATCAAACCCATCTGATTGATACGGAAAAGCTTTCCTTTTAAATGATCCTGACCACCTGCTATATTGACACCAAACTCAGTTTTTAGAATCGACCTTATGGCATTTGCATCTTCATCATAAACTGCACTCATAGAAAGAGCCGGTGTTTTAGGGTATAGTTTAACTCCAATTGCTTCAAGTGCTGCTCTAGTTGCTAAAGCACGCGCCTTTGTATCCCGATAAAATTTATCATACCCTTCAGCTTCAATAAGCTCAAGCATCTTGTTCAAACCAATAATGAGTGTAGTAGGTGCAGTGTATGCAGTGGTGTTTTGACGCTGTTTTTTTATCTCGCTTGCAAGATTAAAATAGTACCCATTACCATCACCAATTTTTGTAACGGCAGCATTACTTAAGCCAATCATTGCCATTCCAGGAGGAAGCATCAATGCTTTTTGACTACCAGCAATCAATGCATCGATATTTGTCGTATCAATCGGTTCTACACCAACTGCTGTAATACCATCAGCAATCACCATTATCTCAGGATTAATCTCTTTTATGCAAGCAGCTATCTCTTCAACAGGATGTCGCAACCCACCAGCACTTTCACTAACCTGAATACAAAAAGCATCAATATCAGGATTTTGTGCTAATGCATTTTTGACATCTTCAACACTTGCAGGAGTATCCCAAGAGTACTTTAACTCTACATGCTCAAGACCAAAAGCTTGAACAATCTTGCCAAAACGCTCACCAAACTTACCGGCATTGACAGTAAGAACCTTTTTTGCAGATAGGTTTGTTACACACGCTTCCATCGCACCTGTGCCGCTAGATGCCAGCATAACACACTCATCCATACCAAAGAGTCGCATCAAACGTTCACGAGCCTCTTTGAAAATAGCTTCAAACTCTGGTGTTCTATGATGAATCGTTGGACCTGCCATCGCCATTCGGACAGCTTCTGGAACCGGAGTAGGACCGGGAGTAAAAAGCAGCATTCGCCAACCTTTAAACAGAAATTTGAGCTGATTATATCAAATGTAAGCTTATAACCACTCTGAGAAAGTGGTTTTAAGCAAAGAAATATTCATGGTTTTCAGTTAAACCTACAAATAACAATTAAAATCAAGAACGTTTCTTTCTTACTCTTAAGAGCAAAAAATAGATTTTCAGATATAAAGATTATGTTTTTATCTGCTCCAATTTCTGTGCCAACTTTTCAGTCAATCTACTTAAGTGCTCTGCAGCACTTGCAATATCTTCAACACTTCTTAAATTTTTAGCTGAAATTGAATCTATCTCATTGATGGATTGTGTTATCTTATCTATAGTATCACCAATTGATTCAAACTCCTCAACATTATCATTTAACTCTGTAACTTCTTTGACTGTACTGGCTACCTCTCCCATCTCTTCTTGTACTCTTATTGATATATCAACAAGCTCATTTATGTCATTTGAGTTAGCATTCATATATTCACTTGCTTCACCAATAGCTTGAACTACTATGCTTACCGTAGAGTTTATTTCTATTAAGCTTTTTTGGGTTCTTTCTGCCAGTTTTCTTACCTCATCTGCAACTACCGCAAACCCCTTACCGTGTTCTCCTGCACGAGCAGCTTCAATAGCTGCATTAAGTGCCAACAAGTTGGTTTGATCAGCAATATCAGATATAACCTCCAAAACACTTTTTATCTGCTCTGTATCATCTGCCAATGCTTGTATCTTTATCGAAATCTCATTTTCAGACTGTGCACTGTTCTCAATTCTATCAACAAGTTTCATCAAATCATTTCTTGATTTAATAAGAAGTTTGTTTGCCTCTATAATTTTACTTTTATTCTCTTTTGCCTCACCAATAGCATTGCAAATTCTTTCTGAAACTTCATCCGCCTCTTCTTTTGTAGAGTTAATTACTCTTACAGACTCCTCTACCCTGTTACCAACTTCTAATGATACTTTTGATAACTCATGAGAAACTGAACTATTTTCATTAGAGTTAAGTTTTGCACCATCAACAATATCTTTAAATATCTGAGTTAACTCATTAAAACTTTTAGCAATATTCGACAGCTCTTTAGGATAATCTCCATCAAGCTTGATAGAAAGATCTCTATCTTTAGCAATCCTTTTCATGGTAT
>QNYO01000032.1 GCA_003978765.1 Hydrogenimonas sp.
CCTCCAATTACCTCTATATCTATTGGTTTTGTTTTGAGTGTTTTTACCTCTTAAGCTAATTCTTCTTAAATATTTTGCTACAATAACATATGAACAAAACAATAGTACTAATTAGCATACTGGCTACATTAGCATTTGGAGCTTCTGCTGAAGCTATTCAATCTTCAAAACAAGATGCAACAATTAAACAAACTAAAGAGTTATGCAAAGATACTAAAATTCTTAATACACAGCAAAGAGGTTGTTGCTCTTGGCATGGTGGAGTAGCTGGCTGTTCTAATGGCATAGTAAAATGTAATGATGGTACTTTAAGTCCTACTTGTACATGTAACAGTAGCATTAACCCTTTGGGATAAAATCAGTTTGGGTATATTGACAGTAGTTGGTATACCTTTACTTACACAATAAAATTCTCTATTGCCACTTGTCTGCTACACTGTAACATTTGTTTCATACTGAAAATCATTGTTTTCAAAAACAAACAGACAGCTGCAACCAATTTATCGAATGTGAACGACCAGCTGCAACCAATTTATCGAATGTAGATAGATAATTTTCAAAAATTTACAATTTTTTAGCAATATTTTGCAATTTTTTTAGCAAAAAGTAGCAAAATATAATTTAAAAAGATGAAATACTATAAAAACATTCGTAGATAGCGGTTGCAGGTGGAATTTGACGGGTATTTTAAGCGTGTTATTCGTAGATAGTGGTTACTAACTATTTTTACAATTTCTATCTTTCTATCTTTTCTTTCTATCTTTTATACAATTTTTTATAAAGCTCTCGACCAATCAAAAGTATTAATCCAAGTACGGCTAATAATGATAACAAAAAATTGACTATCCACATTTTCTCTTCTACTTCTTCATCTAAACAATTCTAACATTTTCAAAGAGGGGTCGGCAACCAAACTTTATAACAAAGTACAGGTTCGAAAGTTCGACCTAAAAAAATCAAAAAGGAGAGAGCATGAGTAAGAAAACAAAATGAACAAACTGTTCATCCACATATATCACTGCAACTAAAACATGTACACAACTGATAATCGACACGCCAAAAAATTGGCAATGCCGTATGATCGCATCATAAATGATCATACGGCCGAAGACTATTTTCTGAAAGGATCAATCAGTTACGACATATTATTGCACGGCAATATTGTGGATGATGACCTGAGAGCAAATAGCGCCCGTCTCTCGTGAAGCGCAAGCGAGGGAGAGACCGGCGCAGGCCGGTTTCGCCGACGATTCCACCCTCTTGTGGGGTGGATGAGAAGGCGAAAATCCCGAGAATTCGGGGGTGCGGAGGGCATTTGCATGGAAAAAGAAAATGCATCAAAAAGCCCCATTTGCCGCACCATTTTCGCACCAAGCTGCACCATATCGTGCACCATCCAAATATTGCTGCATCCTGGGATGCAGCAATCTGCTAGTGCAAAAAGGCAATTTGGAAGCCATTACCCATTACACGCAATGTGCCTTTCTCTATAATGCTACAATGTAGCATTATAGAGTGGCTTTGTCGCTACTTGTGCCTTTTTTAACATATTAAAACAATGTAGCAGGTCTGAACCCCATCACTTCCACTTTCGATCTTCTTCCTTCTAGGAAATGCTATTTGCATCATATGATGCACTGTTTATAGGTTTATAACCTATTATAGATTATAAGAAGGAGAAAAAAAATGGCATTTGCAAATAAGCGAAGGAGCCGAATAGCTCGAAAATTTGGAATTTCTGAAGACAATCTGATGAGAGCTGCAGCCAGAATTAATGGCTACATTGGTAGGCACGGTTGTGAAACAGCAGTGATTGCTGATGCTTTACGTTTTTTAATCGATACAATCGAGGAAGTCGAAGCAAAAACCGAAAAAAAAGAGTTTTCATACCATTTTCAAACCGTTAAATATCGAAAATGGGAACCTGAGATCATTAAACTTTATCAAAAAGACTATGGTGCAAAACGCATTTCAGATGCTATTGTTTCAAAAAAAGGGCCAAGAATTCCAAAAAGTTCCATAGAGCGCTTTTTAAAAAGAAATAGCATCAAAAGGCACTCTAATGGCTAATCTAAGAGGTGGAACATTCGAAAAACAGGTTAAAGATGCATTCCATCGACTTGCAAAATTTGGTGAAAAGCGACATGGGAGTTCCGATCACGGAACTCACTCGGATGCACTTGCGATAAAAAGAGAGATGTATCTGCGCGATTTTGCAAAATTTGCAAAATCGATTGGCATAGATGGCAAAATAAATGACTGGATGGGTGACCAAAATTTATTAAAAGAGTTTCTTTCTGATCGAATTGACGGTCTATCCAAAAGTACTTCAATCGACTATATTTCGGGCTTTAATAGTATGATCCAAGGTCTCCGAGAATCAAATATTACAATCGATCGAGGTGCAGACCGCGCAATTGATTTAGTTAGAACTGAAGTAAAAAACTGGGATAAACCAGATTATCGAGTAGATCGATCTTTTCAAAATCCGGATCAAGTTATATCAAATCTGCAACAAATACGCTTTGAAAGTTCAGTTATAGCAGAAATACAAAGAGAATTTGGATATCGAACTTCAGAAGCATACGAACTTGCAAAAAATCCAGAAGAATATATCAAAGATAACCAAATCATTGGAATTATAGGAAAAGGTAACCACGAATATATAGCTAAACCAATCTCATCTGAACTAATCGAAAAACTACAAAATATCAATCAGCTACCAAGCCACAACATCTATTTAAAACACATCAAAGAGGCAAGCGAAAACGATCAAGCAGTAGCGCATGATTGGCGCTACACATTCGCAAAAGAAACAATGGAGTCAAAATTAGCAGATGGAAAGTCATACAATGAAGCACTAAAAGAAGTTTCAAAAGAAATGAATCATCACCGACCAGACATCACTGAATATTACTTGGCCAGATCGTAGGCCAAGTAGTATCAAATAAATACTCTAAAAAAGCTATCCAATTTATCACAAATAAATGGTATTTTTCTAAACTGACACAAACCCAAAAAATAAATCATTGTTGATACAAACAACACAAACATACCAACAAAAAGATGACCCTTATACAACCAAACAATTACCATAATCAAATTAAGAATATAAAAAACACTATATATTTTTTCTCTATCCACTTCATCAAAATACCTAAAAATAGCACTTAAAACAGAATCAATCATGAAATAATTTACCTTG
>QNYO01000091.1 GCA_003978765.1 Hydrogenimonas sp.
TTTATAAGATCATTAATTCTTAAGGAGTAAAAGATAGGATTACCGACAGATCAATTGGAAAGGGAACTATGATAGAATACAATAAACAAAGGACTCAATCTTGAATAAAAGATATTTAAGACCTATCTCCTTAACCTACAGTGATTCAGAGAATTTACGTGAGTCTATAAAAAAATCATTTCATACAACATATGATACATTTGAATCTCTCTTTTCAATACTAAAAAATGATAAAGCCTTTTATAACCGACCTGAACCTTTAAGACATCCACATATATTTTACTTTGGACATACTGCTGTCTTTTTTATCAATAAACTCATACTCGCCAAAATAATCGACACCAGAATAAACGCTAAAATGGAATCGATCTTTGCCATAGGTGTAGATGAGATGAGTTGGGATGATCTAAATGATGATCACTATGAGTGGCCAAGTGTAGAAGAGACACGATTATACCGCAACAGAGTAAGAAAGGTTGTCGATAACCTGATCGATACTTTACCACTGGAACTTCCCATAACCTGGGATTCACCTTGGTGGATCATTTTAATGGGGATAGAGCATGAGAGAATCCACATAGAGACCTCTTCTGTACTCATCAGACAGACTGATATATCTCTTATTTCACCAAAACTAAAATGGTCTAAATGCAATGTAAGCGGCAAAGCACCTAAAAATGAACTACTCTTTGTTCCAGGCGGAGAGATTGAGATAGGAAAAGAGAAGAGTGATGATTATTATGGCTGGGATAATGAGTATGGTTCACATAAAACAGTCATTCCAGATTTTAAAGCTTCCAAATATCTGGTAAGCAATGGTGAGTTTATGGAGTTTGTCAAAGATGGAGGATATGAAAATGATCTTTGGTGGGAAGAGGAAGGATTGGCTTGGCGAAATTTTAAAAAAGCAAAACATCCAATATTTTGGATACCTTTTAAAGAGGAGTACCTCTACCGTACACTAACAAAGATAATAGATATGCCGCTTGATTGGCCTGTTGATGTAAACTACCACGAAGCAAAAGCTTTTTGCAACTGGCTAAGTGCAAAAACAAAAAAATCGATTCGCCTTCCAACAGAGGATGAGTGGTACAGACTTAAAGAGTATTGCAATGTTCCTGATGTCTCAAAATGGGGTGACAAAGCTCCTGCAAACATAAACTTAGAACACTACGCTTCAGCCTGCCCTGTTACACAATTTTCTTTTAGAAATTTTTATGATATCATAGGAAATGTATGGCAATGGACTGAAACTCCAATCTATCCTTTTAATGGATTTAAGATACATCCAATTTATGATGACTTCTCAACACCAACATTTGACAATCGTCATAACCTCATCAAAGGCGGCTCTTTCATAAGTAGTGGAAATGAGATATTGGCATATTCCCGTTATGCTTTTAGACGGCACTTCTTTCAGCACGCAGGATTTAGATATGTTGAAAGCAGTTACAAAGAAAAGATAAACTCATCAGGTTATGAAAGTGATACACAGGTAAGTCAGTACTGTGAATTTGGATGGGGTGATAGATACTTTGGCATAGAAAACTATCAAAAACGTTGTGCAAAAATTTGCATAGAGGTAACAAAAAGAAAACCTCAAAAAAAAGCACTAGATGTAGGATGTGCAATAGGACGAAGTACACTTGAGTTGGCAACATCATTTGAGAGTGTTACAGGTTTAGACTTTTCTGCCCGTTTTATTGAAATAGCTGAAAGAATGCGAAAAGATGGATCTATACGATACACAATTACAACCGAAGGAGAGTTGGTTGAGTATAAAGAGGTTACATTGCCCGAAAGACTTGCAAAAGTAGCAGACAAAGTCAAGTTTTGGCAAGCTGATGCTTGTAACCTTAAACCTTTATTTACTGGTTACGACCTTGTTTTTGCAGGTAATCTCATTGATCGTCTATATAATCCAGCCAAATTTTTAAATGATATTGGCAAACGTATTAACAGTGGCGGTATGCTAATTTTAACATCACCATACACGTGGCTTGAAGAGTTTACACCACAACAAAAGTGGCTTGGTGGTTTTAAACAAGATGGTGAACCTGTAAAATCTTTAAATGGATTAAAAATTCATCTTAAAGACTCATTCAAACTAGTTGAAACAAGAGATATAGAGTTTGTCATCCGTGAAACAGCACGAAAGTTTCAGCATAGTGTAGCTCAAATGAGTATATGGGAGAAGATATGAGTATTTTTGACAATATTTACGATAGAAGTGAAACTTACAGTGTCAAATATGAAGAGAGAAGAACTAAATTTGGTAAAGAAGATGTTTTGCCACTTTGGGTAGCAGATATGGATTTACCATCTCCTGAATGTGTAGTTAATAGTTTAAAAAAGAGAGCTAGTCACCCTATCTACGGTTATACAATCTACCCAGACAGATTTTTTGAAGCGATCATAGGTTGGATGTTTCAACAACACAACTGGAGTATTAAAAAAGAGCATATAACACCTATTCCAGGAGTTGTCCCGGCACTAAACTTTCTTGTTACAGCATTAAGTAAACCAGGAGATGCTATTCTTATTCAACCTCCTGTTTACCACCCATTTTTTAGGCTTGCAAAAAATCATAAAAGAGTATTGCTGGAAAATCCATTGCATTATGAAAATGGAAAATATACCATTGATTTTGATGACTTTAGAGAAAAAGCAAAAAAGGCAAAGCTCTTTATTCTCTGCTCTCCTCACAACCCTGTAGGGCGGGTCTGGAAAGAGGAAGAGTTAAGCAAAATAGCACAAATCTGCCTAGAAGAAAATTGCTTAATCATAAGTGATGAAATACACGCAGATATAGTTTACAAACCAAATCGGCATATTCCAACAGCTTCTATCTCTTCAAATGTTGCCAATATAACCATTACTCTAAATGCTCCATCTAAAACATTTAATATAGCAGGCTTAAACACTGCATACGCAATTATAAGCAACGACTCCATCAGAAGACATTTTGAGATAGAGCTTCGCAAATATGATATGACGATAGGAAATCTATTTGGTATAGAAGCACTGATATCTGCCTATGAAGAGGGAAAAGAGTGGCTAAATGAACTTTTGAAATATCTTCAAGGTAATATTGATTATGTCACA
>QNYO01000021.1 GCA_003978765.1 Hydrogenimonas sp.
TTTTTAATACTTAAAATAAAATGTAATATAAAATAGGTAGTATTGATGATAGAACTTAGTAAAGACCTTCTAAACGGAACCCTCATTCACTACTATGTCACCTGCAAGCGTGAAGCGTGGCTCTATGCACATAAAGTTTCAGCAGATCAGTCTGATGAGAATATTTTGATGGGAAAGGCATTAGCCGAGATCAAAGAGAAGGATTTGCATCAATTTCCATTTTCTAATCTCAAGTTTGACAAAATTGGTAAAGAACGGGGGCATTATCTGGTAACGGAGTATAAAAAGAGCTTTAAAAACCCCGAAGGGGCAAAGATGCAACTTCTTTTTTATATGTACCTACTCAAAAAAAATTTAAAGCTCAAAGAGATTAATGGCAAGGTCATAAGTGGTAAAAAGGTGATTTATGTAGAGGGTAGTGAAGAGAATATGCAGATGATGGAAAAATTGCTTGAAGAGATTGCCACGTTTGTATCAAATTCCCTACCACCAAAGCCAAAGAAAATTCCATTTTGTAAAAAGTGTGGATATAGAGACTACTGTTTTTAAAGGTTAGAAATGTATGTCATCCTCTTTTATGATATTGCCGATCGCTCACTCAAAGAGAAAGATAACTCCCGTCGTATTCGCAAAGCGGTGGAGAAGTATTTGCCAAGGGTGCAGTATTCTGTATTTGAAGGGGAGATTCGCCCAAGCGATCTAAAAAAACTCAAGGCAATCTTGAAAAAAGAGGTAGAGCAAGAGCTTGATTCAATCATTATCTATGAGTTCGATAAACCAAGCTATTCACGCAGGGAAGTGATAGGAATCGATAAAAATGAATCTCTCTTTAGTTAGGAATTGATATGCAAAAAAGTGATCGTACCCATTTTATTCTCTCACCAGGAAAGCTTAGACGTAAAGATAACAACATATATTTTGACCGCTATGATGAAGATGGTCAAGTGGTTCAAACAAAGATTCTACCAATCAATGCAATCGATGAGATCTATCTGCTTGCACGGGTTGAGGTAGATAGTTATACCATTGCATTTTTAGCTGATAACAATATTCTTCTTCATCTCTTTAGCCCTTATCAGAGCTTTAGAGGAAACTTTTACCCTAACACTCCAAATAGTGTGAATAAGAGCGGTTTTGTGCTACTTCAACAGGTACGGGCATTTGATGATCCAAAACAGAGACTCTATATTGCCAAAGCAGTTACAGAAGGGCAGATTCGCAATGGTGCTTACAACTGCAATCGAAGAGATGTAGCATTTGATGAAGCGCCCTATATGGAAGCACTTGAAAAAGCTAACTCAATTTCTGAAGTGATGGCGGTTGAAGGGAGTTTTAAAAAGTCGTACTATCAAGCGTGGAATAAGATTATCAAAAATCAGCGTAGTTTTAAGTTTACGACACGTAGCAAACGCCCACCAGCAGATAAAATAAATGCTATGATTTCATACATCAATACCCGAATCTATAATGTTGTTTTAAGTGAGATTTATAAAACCGAGCTTGATCCGCGTATTGGCTTTTTGCACGAACCCAACTATCGTGCGTTAAGTTTGCACCTAGACATAGCAGAGATTTTTAAGCCAGTCATTGGAGATAATCTAATTTTTACTCTCTTAAATCGTGAACAGATTACAGCAAAATCATTTAAAACAGATGCCAAACGCATACGCTTTACCAATGAAGCCATTCAAACAATCGAAATAGAGATGATCAAAAAACTGACTGATCAGATCAAGATCGGAGCACAAAGACTCACTTGGCGACAGGTAATAAGACGAGAAATCAACCATCTTAAACGGTGTATTTGTGAATACGATAGTTACCACCCATTCATTCAAAACGAACCTCAATAAAGCTATATTTAAGAAATAAAGATTGCCGATATATCGGGATTTCATATAGTAGAAGGTTTTGAAGTCAAGAGATTTTAAGGTATAATCTTCTAATCAAATAGCTCTGAAATGCCTAAAAATAGGTAATAGAGTGCTGTTTGAAGTATCCCTATGGGATTTGAAACCTAACAGTCAATCACATAACGATAACCAACATGAACAGTTTGAAGTATCCCTATGGGATTTGAAACCTAAAAATAGCTTGGTTTTGGTTGCGGATGCTTTTAAGTTTGAAGTATCCCTATGGGATTTGAAACTAGTAACCTAAAGGCCATAAATTAATGACGTTTTTGGTTTGAAGTATCCCTATGGGATTTGAAACATGGATGTTTGGTTGATATGGGTTATGAAATTACGTTTGAAGTATCCCTATGGGATTTGAAACGAGTCTCCAAAAGTGTAAAGACCGCATTGTTATAGGTTTGAAGTATCCCTATGGGATTTGAAACTGAATCAGAAGAATGTATTCATGAAGTGGTACTTTATGTTTGAAGTATCCCTATGGGATTTGAAACACTATGAATATGCTAATGAGTTGGTGGGTATAGAGTTTGAAGTATCCCTATGGGATTTGAAACAAATAAACGGGGATATAATTAGCCTCATCACTATGTTTGAAGTATCCCTATGGGATTTGAAACCAATTATAACATGACGACCACAGCCGACGGGTGAGGTTTGAAGTATCCCTATGGGATTTGAAACGAAAGAAATGGTCAACTATCAAATGTAAACTAAATGTTTGAAGTATCCCTATGGGATTTGAAACTTTTTCTCCTGGTGATAAATATGATGTTGAAATTTGTTTGAAGTATCCCTATGGGATTTGAAACCTAGTTGAATCCGCTTTCATCTCAGCCGTTGCTGATTGTTTGAAGTATCCCTATGGGATTTGAAACTTGGATTTATAAGAGATTTTTAGGAATTGACTATAGGTTTGAAGTATCCCTATGGGATTTGAAACTATTCTATTTTCATTACTATTTTGATTTTTAGGCTTTATGTTTGAAGTATCCCTATGGGATTTGAAACCGCTTATAACTTGAACTAAGGGGTGAATATGAGATCACGTTTGAAGTATCCCTATGGGATTTGAAACCAATTTAAAGCTTCCCTCGATCTTCTTCGAAAAAAGTTTGAAGTATCCCTATGGGATTTGAAACTTATAAACTAAATGAAGTCCGAATCACGCCTAATAATGTTTGAAGT
>QNYO01000069.1 GCA_003978765.1 Hydrogenimonas sp.
CGAGGTAGTTGCCTGTAATATAGAAGGTTGCAAGCTGGAGATACCAAAGAGAAACAATCACAATGAGTGCATAGTCGATACTTTTAAAAAGGAGCTCTTTGCGATCTTTATAGAAGAGAATAACAAAGATAAAAGGAGTAAAGCAAAAGCGATCTTTTTAATATAGGAGGAGATTTTATCGTAACTGAATGCTTCATGGAGTGTTAAGTTGAAGATAAGAAAGAGCACCATGAGAAGTAGAAAAGTGATAATCAAATAGATGGTACGCACTTGCAGTGGAAAAGGGTTTTTCATATAAAAGATAATCATCATTGCCATAAAGCCGAAAACTAATATATTCGACGGGTAGCTGACATGCCATGTGAGTGAAACAATAAAGAGGGTTGATAGTAGTAGAAGCATAGGACTATTTGCATCCTTTCGCTGGGAATAGTGCTTCCCACTGGGGCATAATCGTATCAATTTTCAAGGTTTCATTGATCTTTTTTGCCTCATGGGAGAGTTGTTTACGTAATGCAGGGTTGTCAGCTAAGTGAATCATCGCTTCTGCAAGTTTGTCACGGTTAAGATAGTCAACCAACAGACCATTGATGGTGTGGTTGATAATGTCGGATGGACCTGTTGGACAGTCAAAACTGATAGATGGCACACCTACACCTAATGCTTCACACAGTGCGACAGGAAAGCCTTCAAATCTTGATGACATGACATAGATATCGGCCTCTTTTAAAACAGCGTAGGGATTATTGACACGTCCAGGCATCGATACCTTCTTGTCAATACCAAGCTCTTTGGATAACGCTTTTAAACGACTCCGAAGTTTTCCCTCTCCTAAAATCGTTAAGTGCCATGCAGGTCTTTGCTTGACCACTTTAGCAAAGGTATGAAGAAGAATGTCAAATCCTTTTTGATCGGTCAAGCTACCGAGTGCAATAAAGGTGGGGTGGTTGAGTGTGACCTCATGGGTATCAGGTATCTTTTTAGGAATATTGAGTGGATTAGGGATGAATCGGATTTTTGTGTGACGGTATAAACTTTTAGGGTAGTAGTTGAGTAGCTCTTTGGTTAAGAGTACGATGTAAGAAGCCTGTTTGTAAGCAAATGGTTTCAGGAGTCTCCACGGTTGTGGCATTCCTTTGAGCTTTGGATTATTATGGTCTTCAACGATGATGGGAATCTTTAAGCCATAGGTGGCAAGGAGCATCCGAACATTGGCAAGGTCCATATGGCTGATAATCACATCAGGTGCTTCATGTTTCACAATCTCTCTTAACTGCTTAAGTCCTAAAAAGTGTGAAGCAACTTTTTGTAGTAGATTGTGGTGATTGACTCTAAAATGGGTTGAACGTCGTGACACCTTTGGGTCAATTGAGAAGAAATCCTCCTCTTGAGGTGTATCTGTCAGAAGGGTGATTTGGTATCGATTGCACCATGCATTTGCCATAAGCGTGGCAACCTTCTCGGCACCTCCTGATGTAAGAGAGCTAATATAGATTAAGATTTTCATGATAATCCCTTTCGTAGGGTGTGTAGTAGTTGTTGAAGAAAGAGGGTGTTGCTGACGCCAAGATACTTAGAGAGAGTGATAAAGAGAGGGCTTCCAACAGGGGGTGGCTTATGAAATCCAAGACGATGGATGGCTCTTAGGGCATCTTGACGTAGATTGGGGTGGTTGGGGTAGATATGGCAGATAAAGCGTGCATACCGTTTGGCTAACGCAAAAGCGAGGTTACGACTTTTAGAAAAGTGGTTCTCTAAGAGTTGCTCATAAGCATAATAGGCGTGGAGTTGTGCATGGTAGTGTTGATAACTTCGTTGGCTATTAAGACTTTTGGGGTTCTCTTTGCGATAGTAGGAGATACTCTCTTCAAGGTAGATAACACGTTGCATCTTCTGAATAACTCTTGAAATAAACTCACCATCTTCATTCAAAATCCATCTCTCATTCCATCGACCTGCTTGGGTAACAGTTGTTCGTGGAATGAGGAGTGAAGAGATAGCAATCATGCCCCCCTCTCCCCAGTAGTCGATTAAAAAGTTAAGAGAGTTATCATAGTTTTTGAAGTAGGGAAAGTTGAGAAACGTGCTGGTATCGATATCGTTATAAAAGGTAGCCACACTTCCAAAGATTAAGCTTTTGTCACCATAGTCAGTAAGTAACGCCATTTGAAGAGCAATTTTATCTGGGGCAAGAAGGTCATCGGCATCGAGATACTGGATATAGTCACCCGTTGAGAGGTTAAAAGCGCAGTTTCTTGTGGCACCAGGACCACGATTTTTCTGTTTGACAAGAAGAATATTTTGATGACGTTTGGCATAAGCTTGTGCTATAGCATAGCTACCATCTGATGAGCCATCATCGACAATGACCATTTCGATATGGGGGTAGGTTTGTGCTAAGACCGACTCGATTGTTTCAGTAATATAGGGTTCTGCATTATAGAGAGGAATCAAAACAGAGACTTTAGGAAAAGAGGAGATAGAGGGTTTCATTGTAACGACTTTTTTCTCAAGCGATAGAGTATATCTTGAACATGTTGCCATAGGATACGCCGATGAATCTCTCGGTTGGATAGGATATACCCAATAATGTGTAGATAGGCATGCAGATCTTTTTCTGCAATCGATTGGCGCAGGTGAGATAAGAGTGAGTGGCTGATATTCTCTTCAATCTTTGTAACCAGCATAGGTTCATCAGTGAGACCCTTTTGGAGTGCCTGTTTGGTTTTAATATTGTTTTTCATCTTCTCAATACGATTCAGACCACTCCATATCCCTTGACCATGGACTCGATAAATCGAGTTTTTGATATTTTTTTGATACTTACCATCTCCATGGAATCCTAATCGATGGAAAAGAACGGTATCACCATTTAAGATATCATCAAAGATTTTAGGAAAGTGAATGGTGATATTTCTAAAAAGAGTTGTGTTGGGGTGGATAAAGATATCGCCACACTTTAGATCATCAGAAGAGTAGTCTTGAAGGTTTGGGTTAATGGTTGTTGCAAGTACCTCTCCATCTTTATCAATCAGGGTACAATCATGGTAACTAATCACATAATCTTCATGG
>QNYO01000043.1 GCA_003978765.1 Hydrogenimonas sp.
CTGCAACCTGTTATAATAAACACCGAGAACAACACCAACACCGGCATGTTTTAATACCCCTACAAACTGCAACCTGTTATAATGAAGCAAGAAAAATTTTGCCTTGAATACGTGTTTTAATACCCCTACAAACTGCAACCTGTTATAATTAAAAGTCAAAAATCTTGCAAGGATATTTTGTTTTAATACCCCTACAAACTGCAACCTGTTATAATTTCCGCCTGCAAGTCGTGGCGATCTATTCGGTTTTAATACCCCTACAAACTGCAACCTGTTATAATAGGTCAAAGCCAACAGCTCCGTATCGAGTAGTTTTAATACCCCTACAAACTAAAACCGTGCTATAATCTCTCAATGAGACTTTTAGTACTGCTTTCTATGATTCTCCTACCACTGATAGCAGATAATGATATTGGCAACTCTTGCGATGAGTTTAAAAAGTTATCTGATGACTTAACCAGCCGTTTCAATAAAAAAATTGAGCATGATTGCTTAGTGAATGGTAAGGTATCTTTTTCACACATGATTCAGTTTTTAGATATGGTATTGGAAGAGAAAAAGAGAAGTTCTCTAAATAGCTTTCCTATCACTCTCTTTAGAAAGTGTGATTCAGAGAATATTTTAGAGAATATGATAGCAGAAGAGAAAAACAAAAAAATTCTCAAAAGATTCTCTACCATACTCTTTAGAGAGTATGATATCGAGAAGATTTTAACCAATGTGATTTTAGGTCACTACTTTGAGTTGGGAGACTACTTTTTAAAAGAGTTCAAAAGTTTTCAGTTGGATAGAGTGGTCTATCCCCCATACAAAAAGCGTTTACTACATATCGCCACACAAAATAATGATCTCAAAGCGGTGAAGTTTCTACTCAAACACCATGCAGACACCAATGTCAAAGATATTTTTAAATTCAAACCCTCATTTTATATCACCTCAAAAAAGATGGAGAGACTCTATAAAGAGTTTCATATCAAAATCCCCAGTATGATACAGTGCAGTACCCTCATAGAAGAAGAGAAGATAGATGAAGCGATTGGTTACTGTTTGCAAAAGGCTCAACTTTCAGAAAAAGCAAACTACTTTACAAATGCTTCATGGTACTACCTTTTAGCCAAAAAACCGCTTTTGAGTAAAAAGTTTTCATTAAAGACGATAAGTGATACATCGTTTCAATATATTGGTTATATGAATTTGGGTCACTACTATATTTTGGCTAAAGAGTATGATAAGGCAAAGGAGAGTTATAAAGCGTTATTGAAAAGTTTTGATAGCAGTGATAGAGAGGTTAAAAAAGCTTTTCTTGAAGACTTTACCATTTTAAGGAAGATCTATAAAGATGAGTTTGACATCTATAGAGCTTACGACATAATGCATGAAATACTTTAGGAGACAAGTATGATTCATCAAATCAAAAAAGAGCTTAAGAAGGTGATTGTCTCTCAAGACCAGTTGGTTCAATCCCTCTTAATCACTCTCTTAAGTGAGGGGCATCTACTCATCGAAGGCTACCCAGGGGTTGCAAAGACAACCATCATTAAGGCTCTCTCTAAAATTGTGGGTCTTACTTTTAAACGCATCTCATTTACACCCGACCTACTTCCAAGTGATATTTTGGGAATTGAGATCTATAATGCTTCAACCCACACATTTGAGGTAAAAAAGGGAGCTATCTTTACCGACCTACTCCTTGCAGATGAGATTAACAGAGCCCCTGCAAAAGTTCAAAGTGCCCTTCTTGAAGCTATGGCAGAGAGGCAAGTGACCATTGGTGAAAAAACTTTTGATCTGAAAAGACCCTTTATGGTGATGGCTACACAAAACCCAATAGAAGAGAGTGGTGTCTATGCCCTACCACAAGCACAACTGGATCGATTCTTACTCAAAAGTGTTGTTGATTACCCAAAAACTGCACAAGAAGAGGTAAAAATCTTAGACCACTACCAAAAGGCTTCCAATTTAGAAGGGGTCAATCAGGTTGCCACGATTGAGGATATTTTAAGACTCCAAGAAAAGGTGAATGAGATTCATATCGACCAAAAGGTAAAAGAGTATATTGCCAACCTTACTCTTGCCACCAGAGAGCAAAACCCACTCATTAAACTTGGAGCAAGCCCACGAGGAAGCATCGCTTTACTTAAAGCCTCGAAAGCCCACGCTTTAATTCTTGGAAAAAATTATGTCGCTCCATCTGATATTAAAGCGGTTATCTATGATGTACTGCGTCATAGAATTTTGCTCAGTTTTGAAGCGATTTCGCAAGGTATCACAGTTCAGTATGTCATTGATGAGATTATGAGAAAGGTAAGAGTGCCTTAAGATTTTTTTTATTAAAAAAATATATGATTGGATAATTTCCTTAATACTCATAAAGGATAAGTCTATGAGATTACTCAACATCACCACGTTATATCTCATAATGATTTTATCGTTCATCGGCTGTGGTGGTAGCAGTAGTACCACCAATCATCTATCAACAGAGAATAGAGAGGTTATTATTTCTGGATATGTGATTGATGAGCCTATTGTTGGTGCTACGATTGAGGTTTATGATCTCAACCAGAGCTTCATTACAAAATTTACAAATAGTACCGATGAAACAGGAAAGTACTCGATTCAATTCAAAGGGAATTACTCCTTTCCTCTACTCTTAAAAGTTACAAATGGAGAGATAAACGGTACAAAATTTGATAGTACCATGTTGAGTCTCTGTTACGACTCACCATGCAATATTACACCCATAACAACGATCGTCACTCTATCATTTGCAACAAACTTTGCACTCACTTCCAAAGAGGAGCTTTCAAAGTTTGCTCAAGAGAGTTTAGGGGTTGATAACTGGCAATCTTTGACACTCAATGAACATAGAACTATTGCAAACTATTTAAGAGAAAATCATCAATCATTGGATGATATTGTCTCGATCATCACCTCAGATATGAAAGATGGCTATCTTGATGATGAAGTCTCAAAAACGATCTTTCCCCATGGAAAAATCAGACAA
>QNYO01000012.1 GCA_003978765.1 Hydrogenimonas sp.
AATTCAATTCACTAGATGATCTTAAAATACAGATTTTAAAAGATATTGAGGTTGCTTGTGAAGAGAGATAATATCTTTGAAAAACCAATAGAAAAACAGTTTGAGTTTGATGATCAGGTTGCTGCAGTTTTTGATGATATGATCGAGAGATCAGTTCCATTCTATAGGCAAAATGTAGAGCTTATTGTAGATTTATTGCTTAGACGAATTAAAAAAGGTATGCATATTGTAGATTTAGGCTCTTCAACTGGTTCTATGTTGATTGAGTTAGCAAGACGATGCAGAGAGGATGTAACATTTATAGGTATTGACAATGCTCCTGCTATGGTAGAGTTGGCACAAAAGAAGGCTAGGGCTTTTAATGTAAATGTAGATTTTGTTTGTGAAGATATTATGAAATATGATTTTAGTGGTGCTGATATAATACTTGCAAACTATACATTGCAGTTTATTCGCCCTATAATCCGTACAGATGCTGTACAAAAAATTTATGACTCGCTTAAACCTGGTGGATTGTTTATATGCAGTGAAAAGATATTGATGCAAAATAGTTGGTTAAATAAGCAAATCATTGATATATATTACGATTATAAACAGCAACAAGGTTACAGTAAAAGTGAAATTATGCAAAAAAGAGAAGCTTTGGAGAATGTTTTAATTCCTTATACTATTGAAGAGAATTTTTTAATGTTTAAGTCTTGTGGATTTAAAAGTTGTGAAACTATTTTTCAATGGGGTAATTTTGTAACTATGGCAGCATTTAAAAGTTGATTGGAAGAGACGCCAATTTAGGCGACTTCTTCCCAGTTAACTTCTGGATTGGCTTCACGAACCATTTTATGGATAAGATCAAATAGTTGATTACTTGCTCTTTCCATTTCAAGGAAGTTTTTAAGAATTTTAGGACGATTTTCTGGTGTAAGACAGTTATGTGTTTTAGCACAAGGTATAGTTTCAAGTACCATATCGTGTACCAATCTATGTGGAGTTTCCATAGCTTTGTATGAAGGAGTATGGCTAAACATCTCTTTACCAGTTGTGTCATACCATTTACCAAGTCTACAACTGTGGTGATCAGCAAACTCTATTGCTTTATCATCGTTTTCATTTAGTACAGTTGTGTAAGCATTTGATTTGAATATGATATGGTCAACTTTAATTAGTGTACCAAAGAGAGAATCACGGATAAATTTAGCCTCTTTTGCAGACTCATCTGTTTTTTGTGTAAACTGCTCAAGTGTATTTTCAAATCTGTTGATATCATCTTGAGAATTTGTTGCAATGGTTGATATCTCTTCAGAATTTGACTGGATGTCATTTGATTCTTGCTGCAATGTTTGAATAGTAATAGCAATTTCTTGAGTTGCTTTTTGTGTACGTTCTGCAAGTTTTCTTACTTCATCAGCAACGACAGCGAACCCTCGACCATGTTCTCCTGCTCTTGCAGCCTCAATTGCTGCATTAAGTGCAAGTAGGTTTGTTTGATCAGCAATATCTTTGATGAGGTTTACAATGGCTGAAATTTCACCTGTTCGTTCATTTAATGATATGATAGCTTCATTGGAGTGAGAAATGAGTTGAATAAGTTGATCTAAGCTACTTACAATAGCACGGACTGTCTCTTTACTTTTTGCCGCTTCATGTGCAGTTTCAGCTGTATTTTTTTGAATTCTCTCTAATAGAGCAGAGTCTTTGTTCATATCTGCTTGAACTACTCTAAGCCCTGCTGCAACACCACCTGTCTCTTTTTCAAACTCTCTACTCAATTCACCACGCATTTTAGTTTTGTATGATGCAGCAATTGATGAAATTGCTTCATTAAGAGGAGGAATAGAAGACCTAAAATCACCTTTATAGCCACCTGCAAATATAATACGATAATTTTTTCCTTCATTTGAAGCATCTATAGAAGCACTGATATCTCTCATTATTTGCTCTACCTGGTCCAGCATATCATTGATTCCCCAAGCAACACCTTGAAGAACATGATCTTCTGGTATGTGTGTTACCCTACATGAGAGTTCACCTTTCCCAGCTTTGGTTAATACATCACGAATTTGTCTTATAAGAGGGTCTTGAAAAATCTTTTCACAAGCACCATCTCCTCCTGCTGGAATAAATAAACCTATTATTGAAATTGAGCCTACTACTGCAGCGGGAATATAAGCACCAATGACTGACAGATAAATAGCTGCACCTAATGCAGTTATTAAAAATAGCAAACTTTGTCTATTGCTGAAGGCCGAGTATAAATTCGTCATAACTCACTCCTTTTTCTTCTAAAATTTTATTTAACAGTTTTCCAGATGCTTCAATGCCACCTCGTCTCTCTTCATCAACTAGTTGTGAATATAGTGGTTTTATAACTTCTAAGGCCTTCATACTTGGTTTTCTGCGAACAGAGTGATAGTCTCGTATATTTCCCTGTGGATCAACTGTTGCTGTTACATTTGCAAAAACCCAATAATATGATCCATCTTTACATAAGTTTTTTACATATGCAAAAATTTCTTGTTTATTTTGAATTCGTTCCCAAAGAAGTTTAAAAACAATTTTTGGCATATCAGGGTGGCGTAAAATAGAGTGAGGTGCACCAAGTAACTCA
>QNYO01000051.1 GCA_003978765.1 Hydrogenimonas sp.
AAGAAAAGATAGAAATGAGATAGCACACGAATACTCTTTTAATCAAGATGAAGTTGTAGATAGTATAAATTTAATTTTTAACAGGGTTGATAAAATTATAGAAATTTATGACATTATTTATAAATACTGCTTTGAAAAGTTTGAGTTTGTAAGAGATAGTGAAGTTTTAAATATGCAAAACTAAAAAATAATTTCCTTATAAAAACGTTGCAACAACACAGTTTCTTTTAGATAAAAAGCTGATACAATATGTTTCTTAAATTTAAGAAAGGTCTATGACATTATGAGAAAAACTTTGAAACTCTTTTCAATTTCACTTCTTTTTGGATTCACAACCTCATTTGGGGGGCTTGTTGATGCCGTTAGTATTGTAGTTGATGGTGAACCAATTACACTTTATGAAGTTTACAAAACAGGACAAGAGACAGGACTGCCAAAAGAGAAAGCTGTAGAGTACTTGATCAAAGAGCGTCTTAAAGATAAAGAGCTTAAACGCCTAGCAATTGTGATTGATGATTTTGATGTAAATCAAGAGATTGAGCGTATTGCACAGCAAAATGGAATAGACTCTCTGAAGCTTAGAACAATCCTTGTAAACAAAGGCGTAGACTGGGATAAATACAAACAAAATATAAAAGAAAAACTTAAAGAGCAGCGTCTATATCAAAAGATTTTAAGTACAAAAATACAACAACCAAGTGAAGAGACTCTTAAAGAGTATTATCAGCTCCATAAAGATGAGTTTTCCATACCTGAAGCAATAAATGTTATACAATATTCAGCACCAAGCAGACAAGCTTTGCAGCAGGTTATGCAAAATCCTATGGCGTCAGTTCCTGGAGTTACACAGCAAGCACAAACGATTCCATCTGAAAAACTAAATCAACAACTTCTATTTATGCTGACAAAAACTCCAAAAGGAGAATTTACACAAATCATCCCGGCAGGTGGACAGTTTGTTACTTTTTTTATTCAAGACTTTGTAAACAAAAAACCTATTCCTTTTGAGAAGGTTAAAGAACGTGTTTATGCAAAGTGGATGGAAGAGAAACGAAAAGAGGCTATAGAGAGCCACTTTGAAAAGATGCGTGCTGCTGCAAATATAAAAGTACTTAGAATTCCTTGAGATAATAGCGGGAAATAGTAAATGATACAGTTAACACGTTTTATAGTTCTACTTGCAGCTATTCCTCTTTTTGCTTATATAAATGTAACACCGATTGAAGTTGGAGAAGAACCAGGTACCACTGGCTCATTGGCTCTATCTTTATCTACCAAACGTGGCAATGTGGAAACAAATGAATATACGATAGATGCGGATGTAAGATATGATAGTAATAGCACATATGCTCTATGGTTTTTTGGTGGATACAATTATGCAAAGGCTCATGATATAGAGATAGAAAACAGCGGATTTGCACATATGCGTTATTTACACGTATTAACCCCTGCACTTTATGCAGAAGCATTTGTTCAGACAGAACAGGACAAGTTTAAAGACCTCTCAAACCGTTCACTTGTAGGAGCAGATATACGCTACCGCTTTTTTTCAAGCTCAAAATATGGAAAAGGCTACATAGGCTTAGGTGCAATTCTAGAAACTATTCGATATAAAAACCCACAAATAGATCCTAATGAAAATAATATCCGCATAAGCAATTATCTTTTCTATACTAAAGAGTTTGAGTCAAAAGCTATATTCAATGCATTTGCCTACTATCAGCCACGTATTGATGAATTTTCTGATTATACTGTTATATCTATGGCAGAAGTACAGTTTCCAATCTATAAAAACTTTCACCTTGTAGTCAGCATTAAAGCCAACTATGACTCAAGACCGCCAAGATTTTCAGATATTAAAAATTATGATGTAACTCAAAAAACAGCTCTTCTGTGGAAATTTTAACACTGTTTTAAACGCCCGGATGATTTCCGGGCTTTTTTATTAGAGGTGGGATTCTAAATATTTTGTATCGAAACGATTTTCTATGAAGTCAGGGTTTCTCATCATACGGCGATGAAAGTCGATTACAGTTTTTATACCGCCTATCTCAAATTCATCCATTGCACGACGCATCTTTTTGATGGCACGATCACGATCTTCACCCCAAACAATTACTTTTCCTATCATTGAGTCATAGTGCTGAGGAATTATATAACCTGCATGTGCATGGCTGTCTATTCGAACATCTTTTCCTCCCGGAGCGATCCATTTATTGATCTTTCCAGGACATGGCATAAAGTTTACAGGATCTTCTGCAGTAATCCTACACTCAATAGCATGCCCTTTTAATTGAACATCACTTTGTTCAAAAAGCTTTTCACCCTCAGCAATGCGTATCATCCATTCAATAATATCTATACCGCTTACCATTTCACTGACACAGTGTTCTACCTGCAAGCGTGTATTCATCTCCATAAAATAGAAGTTTTTATGTTTGTCAACCAAAAATTCAAATGTTCCAGCACTCTCATAACCGATGTGCTTGGTTGCTTTTACTGCTGCTTCATGCAGTC